>NZ_JBPODS010000003.1:0-338665 GCF_051200995.1 Anoxybacillus eryuanensis
TCGGCGAAATCGGGCGCGATGAACAAGGAAGGAAACGTAAACTTTATAAATAATGAATAGATTATTTATAAAGTTTTGTAAGTTTTCTGTAACGGGAAGGAATATGCTCTTTTCACCATATACGATTCGGGACATCACATTAAAAAACCGCATTGTGATGTCGCCGATGTGCATGTATGCATGCGATCGCGAAGACGGAACGGTTCACAACTGGCATCTTATTCATTATGCAACGCGCGCTGTTGGGCAAGTCGGACTTATTATTGTTGAAGCAACAGCCGTCACACCACAAGGAAGAATTTCAGCTCGCGATTTAGGGATTTGGGATGATGCCCATATCGATGGATTGCGTACACTTACCTCGCTCGTTCATGAACAAGGCGCTAAAATCGGCATTCAGCTTGCTCATGCTGGACGAAAAGCGACGGTTGCTGGAGAAATCTTCGCCCCATCCCCTATTCCGTTCGATGACACGATGCGTACACCAAAAGAGATGACGACAATCGATATTGAAGAAACGATTCATGCGTTTCAACAAGGTGCGCGTCGCGCCAAGGAAGCTGGATTTGATGTCATCGAAATTCACGCCGCGCACGGCTATCTCATTAACGAGTTTTTATCGCCACTTACAAACAAACGAACAGATGAATACGGTGGAGAAAACCGTTACCGCTTTTTAAGTGAAGTGATTGAAGCGGTAAAAGAAGTATGGGACGGACCGTTGTTTGTCCGCATTTCTGCTTCTGACTACCATCCGGACGGTTTAACGGTGAACGACTACGTCGAATATGCCAAACGAATGAAAGCGCAAGGTGTTGACCTCATTGATGTCAGCTCTGGCGCTGTCGTTCCAGCAAAAATTCAAGTATATCCAGGCTATCAAGTGCCGTTTGCTGAAACAATTCGCCGTGAAGCGAATGTGCCGACAGGGGCTGTCGGGCTTATTACGTCAGGCTTACAGGCAGAAGAAATTTTACGTAACGGACGCGCTGATCTCATTTTTATCGGTCGCGAGCTTCTTCGCAACCCATATTGGCCAAGAGCAGCCGCAAATGAACTCGGTATATCGCTTGAAGCGCCAAAACCATATGTCAGAGGATGGTAAAACACGACAAAGGATGTC
This sequence comes from Anoxybacillus eryuanensis, assembly GCF_051200995.1. Lineage (NCBI taxonomy): Bacteria > Bacillati > Bacillota > Bacilli > Caryophanales > Anoxybacillaceae > Anoxybacillus > Anoxybacillus eryuanensis. Next base: position 1,124 of record NZ_JBPODS010000003.1, read on the forward strand.
CGCTGCATTGGACATCCTTTTATATGTCAAAATAATAGTGGGCGTGAAGTTGACACCCCGGATTAAACGCGGCATCGCAATGTGGACAACGGTAATTGCTCGTCATATATTGTTCAATCGTCAGCTCCGTTTGACAAACGCCGCATAAGACAGCTTTTTCATAAAAACGTTCTTTCGGCCATACCGCATGCTTGCCACAACCATGTTCTTCATGACAGTGCACACACGGGAAATACGTTTGACAACAATAAAACTTAATCGCGATGACATCGCGTTCACTATGGTAATGTACACATCTCGTTTGTTTGTCGATGACGTTTCCTTTTACTTCGATCATCACTCATCATTCCTTTTTCTTATAATCGGAAATGATGAAAAATCAAAGGCAAGTGCGACATTCGGAAAAATGGTTTTTGCTTCTTCCACGAGTCGCTCACACATATCCCCTTGATAGCGGGAACTAATATGTGTCAAAATGAGTTGCTTCACTTCCGCTCGTTTCGCTACTTCCGCTGCTTGCAACGTCGTTGAATGATAGTAATCGTGCGCTAAATGGGCTTCCTCTGCGCTAAATGTCGCCTCATGAACAAGCACGTCCGCTCGTTTTGCTAGTTCAACACTTGCCTCACAATAACGCGTATCTCCCATAATCGCAACAATGCGTCCTTTTTTCGGTGGGGCTACAAAGTTTCGTCCATCAATGACAGTTCCATCATCTAATGTGACAAGCTCCCCTCGCTTAATTTGTTGATAAATCGGACCGGGCTTCACACCAAGTGCGCGCAACTCGTCAACGAGCAATGTACCCGGTAAATCTTTTTCGACAATTCGAAAACCGTACGAAGGCAAACCGTGATCAAGCAATTTTGCTGTAACAATAAACTGTTCGTCTTGAAATACGACACCTTCTGTAAACTCCTCAATATGTAGCTCATATTTGAGTCGCGTGCCGCTGACCGTTAATGCCGTTTCGATAAACGAACGAATACCTGCTGGACCGTAAACAAAAAGTGGTGTTTCTCCCCCTTGAAACGAACGGCTACCAAGCAGTCCAGGTAAACCAAAAATGTGGTCTCCATGTAAGTGCGTAATAAAAATACGTTCAATGCGTCGCGGGCGAATAGACGTATGTAAAATTTGATGTTGCGTTGCTTCTCCACAATCGAATAACCATGTCGCCCCTCTTTCTTCTAACAACTGGAGGGCAATGGCTGATACGTTTCTACCTTTTGATGGGACACCAGAGCCTGTCCCTAAAAACAATAACTCCACGCTACAAACTCCTCTCTGTTCTTTAATCAGATAAAACATTTGCGTTTACCACAATAAACCTCTAAAATTACATTATCATGAACCTTTCAAAAAATGAATAAAAGTGAGGTATATGGTCCGTGAATGACGTACAACCAAAAGCGACGATTGTAATTTTTGGCGCGACTGGCGACTTAGCAAAACGTAAACTATTCCCGTCTATCTATAAACTTTATCAAAAAGGAAAGCTTGATGAACAGTTTGCGGTTGTTGGCGTTGCCCGTCGTCCGCATACAGACGAATCGTTTCGCCACTACGTAAAAGAAACAATTGAAGAAGCGACGAAACAAGAATTAATAGATGAAAAATTTATTTCTCATTTTTACTATCATTCACTAGATGCGACAAATACACAATCATACAAACAATTAAACGAACTATTAACACACGTCGAAGAACAATTTTACATCCCAGGTAACCGCATTTTTTATTTAGCGATGGCGCCTGAGTTTTTCGGAACGATTACATCGCATTTAAAATCGGAAGGACTGACGACAACGAACGGCTGGACGCGATTAGTGATTGAAAAACCGTTCGGTCATGATTTACGAAGCGCGCAAAAACTAAATGAAGAAATCCGTCAATCGTTTTCCGAGGAACAAATTTTTCGGATTGATCATTATCTTGGAAAAGAAATGGTGCAAAACATTGAAGTTATTCGCTTTGCAAACGCCATTTTTGAACCGCTTTGGAACAACCGGTTTATTGCTAATATTCAAATTACATCAAGCGAAACGCTCGGTGTAGAAGACCGTGGGCGCTACTACGACCATTCCGGTGCGCTTCGCGATATGGTGCAAAACCATATGTTGCAAATGGTTGCCCTTTTGGCGATGGAGCCTCCGATTAAGCTGACGACTGACGATATTCGTAGCGAAAAAGTGAAAGTGTTACGGGCGCTTCGTCCGATGACGCATGGTGACGTCGAGACATATTTCGTGCGTGGGCAATACGGACGCGGCATCGTGCGCGGGCAACAAGTCGTCGGATATCGTGAAGAACATAACGTCGATCCAAACTCCAATACAGAAACGTTTGTTGCAGGGAAATTAATGATCGACAACTTCCGCTGGGCAGGCGTGCCATTTTACATACGAACAGGAAAACGAATGACGGAAAAATCAACGAAAATCGTTGTACAATTTAAAGATGTACCGATGAACTTATATTATCGCACAAGCGAACACGTTCATCCGAATTTGCTCGTGATTCATATCCAACCAGATGAAGGCATTACCCTTCATTTAAATGCGAAAAAAAGCGGAGAAAGCATGAAAACAACGCCAATTAAGCTCGACTACTGCAACAACTGCATCGATGGCATTAATACGCCAGAAGCGTATGAGAAATTGTTATATGACTGCATGCGCGGCGATGCGACAAACTTTACACATTGGGATGAAGTCGCTGCTTCATGGAGCTTTGTCGACCCGATTTCGGAAGTATGGGCAAACACGAAAGCCGTTGACTTCCCGAACTACGAAGCAGGCTCGATGGGACCGAAAAAAGCAGACGAACTATTGCAAAAAGACGGCTTCCACTGGTGGCCGATAAATGGAACAATGTAAGGAGGGAACAAACATGAAAATGTACGATGTCACCGCTCCCATTTTTGAAGGGATGCCTGTGTATAAAAATAAACCGGAAAAACAACCGAAGCTAATGACCGTCACGAACGATTACGTCACCGAATCGCGCATCGACATGGATGTGCATACAGGCACGCATATTGATGCGCCGCTCCATATGGTAAAAAACGGAGAAACGTTTGAAACGATTCCGCTTCAAAAACTTGTCGGCTACTGCAAAGTATTAGACTTGACAAATGTCAATGATCGAATTACAAAAGAAGACCTCATTCATTTTGATATTCAAGAAAACGATTTTATTTTATTTAAAACAAAAAACTCATTTGACGACGCCTTTAACTTTGAATTTATTTACGTTGCTGAAGATGCGGCAACATATTTAGCCGAAAAACGCATTCGCGGCGTCGGCATTGACGCGCTCGGCGTCGAACGCAACCAAGCAGGACACCCAACACACAAAACGCTGTTCGGTCACGGCATTATCGTCATCGAAGGACTTCGATTAAAAGACGTACCAGCAGGCGAATATTGGATGGTTGCCGCTCCGCTTAAACTCGTCGGCACCGACGCCGCCCCAGCGCGTGTATTGTTATTTGAACAGTAAACGAACCCCCTAGAGCACTTGCCCTAGGGGGTGTTTGTTTATTTCAACCATTCCGTATGGAAAATGCCTTCTTTGTCGATGCGCTCGTATGTGTGGGCACCGAAGTAGTCGCGTTGCGCTTGGATCAAGTTCGCTGGCAATGTTTCCATTCGGTAGCTGTCATAGTAGGCTAAGGCGCTTGCAAACGCTGGTGTTGGAATGCCGCGCATCGCTGCCGTTGCGACGATTTCGCGGAGCGATTGTTGATAGTTTTCGACGATTTCTTTAAAGTATGGATCGAGCAATAAGTTCGGTAGCGCTGGATCGCGATCGTACGCTTCTTTAATTTTTTGTAAAAATTGCGCACGAATAATGCAGCCACCGCGGAAAATCATCGCGATATTGCCGTATTGTAAATTCCAATTGTATTCTTCCGATGCGGCTTTCATTTGCGCAAAGCCTTGGGCGTACGAGCAAATTTTGCTCATGTAAAGCGCGCGACGAACGGCTTCGATGAAATGAGCACGGTCGCCTTCGTACGGTTTCACCGCTGGTCCAGTTAATAGCTTGCTTGCTTTCACACGCTCTTCTTTCATCGCGGAAATAAAGCGAGCAAACACCGATTCGGTAATAATTGGAAGAGGAACGCCTAAATCGAGCGCGTTTTGGCTCGTCCATTTTCCTGTTCCTTTTTGCCCTGCTTTGTCTAAAATGACATCGACAAGCGGCTTGCCTGTTTCTTCATCAATTTTTGTAAAAATATCTGCCGTAATTTCGATTAAATAGCTATCTAATTCCCCTTTATTCCACTCGGCAAATACTTCATGAAGCTCTTGGGCGTTTAATCCAAGCACATGTTTTAATAAGAAGTACGCTTCGGCAATTAATTGCATATCGCCATATTCAATGCCGTTGTGCACCATTTTTACGTAATGTCCTGCACCGTCTGGACCGATATATGTCGTGCACGGTTCGCCATCGACTTTTGCCGCAATTGCTTCAAAAATCGGACGGACGAGTTCGTGCGCTTCTTTTTGTCCGCCTGGCATAATCGAAGGTCCTTTTAACGCTCCTTCTTCTCCACCTGAGACGCCTGTGCCGATGAAATGAATGCCAAGTTCCGCAAGTTCTTTATTGCGGCGTTGTGTATCTTTAAAATACGTATTGCCGCCGTCGATGACGATATCGCCTTTTTCCAAATACGGCTTTAATTGTTCAATCGTTGCGTCTGTCGCCGCGCCTGCTTTCACCATTAATAAAATTTTGCGCGGCTTCTCAAGCGCGTTGACAAACTCTTCGATGCTGTATGTACCGACGATGTTTTTCCCTTCCGCTTCTTGTAAAAACTCGTCTGTTTTTTCGCGTGAACGGTTATATACGGCAACGGAATAACCGCGGCTTTCAATGTTGAGCGCCAAGTTTTTTCCCATGACCGCTAAACCGATCACACCAATTTGTTGTTTCGCCATAGCAAACGTTCCTTTCTATTTTTGATTGTTCAAAAAAGAACATACCATAATCGTCTTTTCTCGTTCAAGTGTTCTGTTTCTCATTCCTAATATGTTCTTTAATGGTGCTTGCTCCTTCTAAATTGTCAAACAATATCGTTGGATCAATTACAGTAATGAGCCGATCAGGTAAATTCGCAATGCCGATAAAGTATGGCGTCTGTTGATAGGCAAGCATATTCACTTGCTTCATCATATGTGATGGAATATCAATAATTTCCTTTGCATCGTCTACGATAAATGCTACGTGTAAATCGCCCGTATGCACAACGACAAGCCGCGTTTTCTCTGCTTCCGTATACGGACGGCGATATAAAATTTGCGATGTATCAAGCACGGGAACAAGCTCACCGCGAATGCGAACAACACCAAGCATATACGAAGGCATGCTTGGAATGAGCGTCGGATGGCTCATCTTTTCAATGGAAACGACATGTTCAACCGGAATGGCGTATTGTTCGTTCGCAAGTTGAAAAACGACGACTTTATTCATCGTTTCACCCCCTCGCAGCCACTTCCTCAATAATAGCGATGACCATTTCGGTTGCTTTGACAAGTTCTTCAATTGGCATACGTTCATTTGTTGTATGGATCTCTTCATAACCGATCGCTAAATTGACCGTTGGAATGCCAAATCCGGCAATGACGTTCGCATCGCTACCGCCACCGCTACGCAACAGCTCGTGCGGACGACCAATTTTTTCGGCTGCTCGTTTTGCGATTTCAACAACATGATCGCCGTCGCCAAATTTAAATCCTGGATACATCACTTCCACATGAACATCTGCACGACCCCCCATTTCTTCCGCTACTCGTTCAAACGCTTCTTTCATTCTCGCGACTTGCGCTTCCATTTTTTCTGGAACGAGCGAACGCGCCTCTGCTAAAATGTCCACGCGATCGCAAACGATATTTGTTTGTGTTCCACCTTCAAAACGGCCGATGTTTGCGGTTGTTTCTTCGTCAATGCGACCGAGCGGCATTTGCGCAATCGCTTTGGCAGCGATTGTAATTGCCGATACGCCACGCTCTGGTGCAACACCCGCATGAGCCGTCTTTCCGTGAATAGTCACTTTCAACTTTGCTTGCGTTGGAGCAGCAACGATAATTTGTCCAACTTTTCCATCGCTATCTAGTGCATATCCAAATTTCGCTTGAATGAGCGACGGATCAAGCGCCTTCGCCCCAATAAGCCCGGACTCTTCTCCAACAGTAATAATAAATTGAATTGTGCCGTGCGCAATTTGTTTTTCTTTTAATACTCGAATCGCTTCAAACATCGCAGCAAGTCCTGCTTTATCGTCCGCTCCTAAAATCGTCGCACCATCTGTCACAATATATCCATCTTGAATCGACGGCTTGACCCCTTTTCCTGGCACAACGGTATCCATATGAGATGTAAAGTAAATCGGATCAACTCCTTCTTTTGTCGCTGGCAAAGTGCAAATTAAATTTCCTGCTCCATGCCCTGTTTGCGCATTCGTATCATCTTCAATGACATGTAAACCGAGCGCTTCAAACTTCGCCTTCAACACATCCGCAATGTCGCGCTCATATTTCGTTTCCGAATCAATTTGCACAAGCTCTAAAAATTCTTCGACTAAACGCTGTTCGTTTACCATCTCGCATCCTCCTATGTATGTACTCACTTTTAAGTATAACGGATTTTTATATCGTTTGCGAAACGTACGATTATTTTTCAAAAAACATATACCGCCAAACAACTGGCGGTATGTACTTACAAAGGAATATTCCCATGTTTCTTTTTCGGACGTTCTTCCTGTTTATGACGAAGCATATCGAGTGCTTGAATGAGTTTGATTCTCGTGTCGCGTGGGTCGATGACGTCATCGACCATGCCGTATTTTGCTGCGACATATGGATTAGCGAACTTGTCGCGGTATTCTTCAATTTTTTGCGTTCTCGTTTCTTCTGGGTTCGGACTATTTTCGATGTCGCTTGCGAAAATAATGTTCGCTGCCCCTTGTGGTCCCATAACGGCAATTTCTGCATTTGGCCATGCGTATACGACATCCGCTCCGATCGATTTACTGTTTAATGCAACGTATGCTCCGCCATATGCTTTCCGTAAAATAACCGTAATTTTCGGCACTGTCGCTTCAGAGTAGGCATATAAAATTTTTGCTCCGTGGCGAATAATTCCCCCATGCTCTTGTTTGACTCCTGGGAAAAAGCCCGTCACATCTTCAAATGTAATAATCGGAATATTAAACGAGTCGCAAAAGCGAATAAAGCGCGCCGCTTTATCCGATGAGTCAATATCTAGTCCTCCCGCCATAAACTTCGGCTGGTTGCATACAAGTCCGATAACTTCCCCTTTTATGCGGGCAAAACCGATGACAATATTTTTCGCAAAATCTTTTTGCACTTCCATAAATGATCCTTCGTCAACGACTTGCAACACGACGTTTCGCACATCGTATGGACGTACCGCATCAATAGGAATAGCATCCGCTAAATCGGGACGGTAATCGCTTTCCTTTTGTGCAGGTGCAACAGGCGGCTTTTCTTGACAATTTTGTGGAAGATAGCTTAATAGCCGTCGTACTTGGGCAAGCACCTCTTCTTCTGTCGCGCCTGAAAAGTGGGCATTTCCGCTAATCGTATTATGAACACGCGCACCACCTAAATCCTCCGCGCTAATTTTTTCTCCTGTCACTGTTTCGATGACTTTCGGTCCGGTAATAAACATTTGACTCGTTTTCTCGACCATAAAAACAAAATCGGTAATGGCTGGTGAATAGACAGCCCCTCCTGCACATGGCCCCATGATGACAGAAATTTGTGGAACGACGCCTGAATAAATCGAGTTTCGATAAAAAATATGACCGTATCCATCAAGCGACAACACGCCTTCTTGAATGCGCGCGCCACCAGAATCGTTTAATCCAATGATTGGGGCCCCTGTTTTTGCAGCTAAATCCATAATATTTGCAATTTTTTTCGCGTGCATTTCCCCGAGGGCGCCACCGAATACAGTAAAGTCTTGCGAAAAGACAAATACTGTTCGTCCATCGATTTTACCGTATCCTGTGACAACTCCATCACCTGGACCTTTTTTCTCTGCTAATCCAAAGTCGGTGCAACGATGTTCAATAAACGGATTTAACTCAACGAATGTCCCTTCATCTAATAAGAGATCGATTCGCTCTCTTGCCGTTAATTTTCCCTTTTCATGTTGCTTGGCAATTTTATCGTCGCCACCGCCTAGCTCAATTTCGCGGCGACGGTCATATAGCTCGTTAATTTTATCATACATATCCATTATCGCCCACCGCCCCTTTCACAAAGTTCATACAGCACGCCGTGGGCTGATTTCGGATGCATAAAAGCGATGCGTGCGCCACCTGCACCACGCTTCGGCTGTTCGTGAATCATACGAATGCCGTTATTTTTTAACTCCTGAATGCGCAGTTCAATATCATCCACGCCAAGCGCGACATGATGAATACCTTCACCTCTTTTTTCAATAAAAGAAGCAATTGGACTATGTTCAGAAAGCGGCTCAAGCAGTTCGAGCTTGACATCGCCGACTTTTAAAAACGCTACCCGAACTTGCTCGGATTCAACCGTTTCAATGCCAACGCACGATAAGCCGAGCGTATCCGTATAAAACGGGAGCGCCTCTTCTAATGATTTGACAGCGATGCCAATATGATCGACTTTTTTCATTTCCATAACCCCAACCCCTTTGTTGTTCTCGGTTGCAAACCACCTATGCATTTCGACATCTTTTTTCTTTTTTCCTTCTTTTTTGCATTTTTTCATACTTGTTTGTCGATCAGCATGTTTGTACAATAGGTAACAAGAGGTGAAAAAAATGCATTCAAAAAAAGTGCAAAAAATCGTCGTCTATTTAATGCTCGGTTCAATGCTTTTAACATCGTTGCTTGCTGGATTAAGCATGTGGATATAGAACAAGCTGACCGCATTCGGCCAGCTTGTTCTATTTGAGCGCTCCGTACTTTTTCCCGAGCTGTTGAAATGATTGACTTGTTTTCACGATCGCTACTTTCGTTCCAAGCGGCACGTTTGGGTATAACGCCTCAACATCCCGATTATGCATACGTACGCATCCTTCAGTAATATACCGTCCAATTGATGACGGGCGATTCGTTCCGTGAATGCCGTACGTTCGACCGTCTGTCCCGCGGGCATCAAATCCAATCCAGCGCGTGCCAAGTGGGTTATTCGGTGCGCCTCCCGGAATGTTTTTTTTCCGATAATACGGGTTCACCGCCTTCACCGTAACCGTAAATAATCCTTCTGGTGTGAGCGCATTCGTTTTTCCTGTTGCTACACGATATATGCGTTCAATTTTCCCGTTACGAATAAAAGCAAGTTGATTCGTCTGTTTGTTGACAACGATCATTGGATCGCCAACGCGCGGATTGTCTCCAAGTGGCCAAAGCGGCGAAATAAAAAGAAAAAAAGCAAACAAAAGCGACATGATCTCACCCTTTTTCAATTATTGTGCATCAAAAAAGAGCGACCATACCGTTATAATTGGCTTTTAATGATTAAATATTGCTCCATCTCTTTCACAAAATGCAAAAGAGCAGCACGTTGTTCAAACTCCTCGCGCGTTTTTGGTAACGGCATTTGTTGAAACTGCTTTTTCATCGCTTCAAGCTGGCGAATAAAACGATCCGCTGTATTTCCTGGGTGAATGGCATCGCTTAATTCGTCGATAAAATCGGCAATCATATTGCGTTGCTCGACCGTATATGTCATTGAACTAATGAGCGGCAACATGCGCTCAATAATTTCAAATTGCCGTTCACGCATACGAAAATATCGATAATAATAATCTTCATTGCGTAAAAAATGGTTTTCAATGTTTTGTAACGCAAGCGCCTTCGCTTGCTTTAACGTATCACTTGCTAACGCAATTTCTTTTCCGTCCCATAAACTTTCGTTCGTACGTAAATAATGAACAATTTCTTTAAAAATAATACGAAATAAATCTTCTACAATACGTTGATACTCTTTTAAGTCTTTTTCAACGCTCGGCATGTACATATTGACAAGTAAAGCGATACCGATTCCAATAATCATTAACATCACTTCATTATATACGAGGTGCCACGTCATCGTTTTTGCCATATATACGTGCAAAATAATAACCGTACTTGTTGCAATCCCTTCAGTTACTTTTAACGAAACGGTCGTTGGAATAAAAAACAACAACAATAACCCAATCGAGAGTGGATGATAATGAAGCCCTTCAAAAAAGAGAAACGAAAACAATAAGCCGACCAGCCCAGCAACAAATCGGGCGCGTGCCGTCTGCAACGACTTTTTTTTCGTCACTTGAATACAAAGTATTGTAATAATGCCGGCAGAAGCGAAATTTTCAAGATGTAACCATTGGGCAAGCGCAATGGCACTCGCCGTTCCAATCGCTGTTTTTACTGTCCGATAACCAATTTTTAACACAAATATCACACTCCGCCCTCATTATAACACATTCCAATATAAAAGGTGCCCATAACGGACACCTTTTACGTTTGCTCATATAAACGAATTAATTGCTGAGCGGCCATCGTGACCGGTTGTTTTCCTTCCATCACATCTCGTTCAATCGTCGGCAACTGTTGCTGTACAGCCGGATGCTGAAAAAAGCGGATATGCAAATAATCTTTAATCATCGCGTGCAACCAATCTTTCATCTGTTCTCTTCTTCTTTCTTCAAATACGCCAGATTGTTTTGTTGTTTGGACAAACCGTTCGATTACTTCCCAAATTTGTTCAATTCCTTCTCCGTAGAGAGAAGAACATGTATATGCTTTCGTCTCCCAACCTTTCGTCGCATGACGTAAGTAATGTAAAATTTGATTATATTCTTCTTTCGCAAGCTCGGCCTTCTTTTTATTATCTCCATCTGCTTTATTAATGACGATCGCATCGACGAGCTCCATCATTCCTTTTTTCATTCCTTGCAGTTCGTCACCGGCGCCCGTTAAGGCGAGCAATAAGAAGAAATCAACCATGCCGCGCACTGCCACTTCGCTTTGACCAACACCAACCGTTTCAACAAGAATAATATCATATCCTGCTGCTTCACAAAGCAATATTGTCTCACGCGTTTTTCGATGTACGCCACCGAGCGTGCCACCCGATGGCGATGGGCGAATAAACGCACACGGATGGCGAGCTAAATTTTCCATGCGCGTTTTATCGCCAAGAATGCTTCCACCTGTAACAGAACTACTCGGATCAACAGCTAACACAGCCACACGATGCCCTTTGTCGCATAAAAATTGCCCAAATGCTTCAATAAACGTACTTTTTCCCGCTCCCGGTACACCGGTAATGCCGATGCGAATGGAACGTCCCACATAGGGGAGGAGCTCATGCAATATGCGTTGGGCCTTTTCTGTATGTTTTGCCGCATTGCTTTCAATGAGCGTAATCGCTTGCGCTAAAATGGTACGTTCGTTATTTAATATCCCAGCGACGTATTCCTCAACTGAACGTTCTTTTCTTTTCACCCACCGTCTTTCTTTTGATGCATAAACACCGTCGCTTCCTTTGACGTATGATGTGGCAAACATATTTCCTTCATCAGCCCATTCTGGCCGAGATGTTCGCTCATCGTTCATTCGCTCACTTCCTCATAACCGAGTCGACGATAAATTTCATGCAATACTTTTTGTGCTGCGACCGGGATAATTGTACCTGGTCCGAAAATGGCAGCCGCTCCATGTTCATATAAAAATTCATAGTCTTGCGGTGGAATGACCCCACCAACAACGACGATAATATCTTCCCGACCTAATTTTCGCAACTCTTCAACAAGCTGTGGTAATAACGTTTTATGCCCTGCAGCAAGCGAGCTCATTCCAACGACGTGCACATCGTTTTCAACCGCTTGTCGCGCTGTCTCTTCTGGCGTTTGAAAGAGCGGGCCGATATCGACATCAAACCCTAAATCAGCAAATGCCGTGGCAATGACTTTTGCTCCACGGTCGTGCCCATCTTGCCCCATTTTTGCGATTAAAATGCGCGGTCTTCTTCCTTCTAGCTCATAAAATTCATCCGTCATTTTTTTCACGCGCGCAATTTCTTCTTCGTTCGTAAACTCGGCGCTATATACCCCGCTAACAGAACGAATGACCGCTTTATGCCTACCTGCTACTTTTTCAATCGCATACGAAATTTCACCCAACGTCGCACGAGCACGAGCGGCTTCTACCGCCAATTCTAATAAGTTTCCTTCCCCTGTTTCCGTCGCTTTTGTGATGGCATTTAATGCCTGTTGTACGCGCTCTTCATCCCGAGAAGCACGCAACTGTTTTAATTTTTCAATTTGCCGCTCTCTGACAGCGGTATTATCGACTTCTAAAATGTCAATTGGTACTTCTTTTTCTGGACGATATTTGTTCACGCCAATAATCGTTTCCGCTCCAGAATCAATTTTCGCCTGTCGTCTTGCCGCTGCTTCTTCAATGCGCATTTTTGGCAATCCTGTTTCAATCGCTTTCGCCATACCACCGAGATTTTCGATTTCCTCAATATGCTTCCATGCTCGCTCCATTAGCTCGTTCGTCAACGTTTCAACATAATATGAGCCTGCCCACGGGTCAATGACGCGGCAAATGCCCGTTTCTTCTTGCAAATAAAGCTGCGTATTGCGAGCAATACGCGCAGAAAAATCAGTCGGTAACGCTATCGCTTCATCCAGCGCGTTCGTATGGAGCGACTGCGTATGCCCCATCGCCGCTGCATGCGCTTCAATGAGCGTGCGGACAACGTTGTTGAACGGGTCTTGTTCGGTTAAACTCCAACCTGATGTTTGTGAATGCGTTCGCAACGCCAACGACTTCGGATTTTTCGGGTTAAATGTTTTCATCATTTTCGCCCAAATCACGCGCGCTGCCCGCATTTTTGCCACTTCCATAAAATAGTTCATGCCGATTGCCCAGAAAAACGATAAGCGCGGGGCGAACGAGTCGATGTCAATACCTGCTTTTAAGCCGGTACGCACATACTCAAGCCCATCGGCAAGCGTATAGGCAAGCTCAATATCCGCCGGTGCACCCGCTTCCTGCATATGATAGCCAGAAATGCTAATGCTATTGAATTTTGGCATATATTTTGCAGTATAGGCGAAAATGTCAGCGATAACGCGCATCGACGTTTCTGGCGGATAAATGTACGTATTGCGCACCATATATTCTTTTAAAATGTCGTTTTGGATCGTGCCGGACAGTTTGTCTCGCGTCACTCCTTGCTCTTCGGCGGTGACAATGTAAAACGCCATGATCGGGAGCACAGCCCCGTTCATCGTCATCGATACGGACATTTGGTCAAGCGGAATGCCATCGAATAAAATTTTCATATCGAGCACCGAATCGATGGCGACCCCTGCTTTACCAACATCGCCGACGACGCGCGGATGGTCAGAATCATAGCCGCGGTGAGTGGCAAGGTCAAACGCAACCGACAACCCTTTTTGCCCCATCGCTAAATTGCGGCGGTAAAAGGCGTTGCTTTCTTCTGCCGTGGAAAAACCTGCATATTGGCGAATCGTCCAAGGTCGAACGACGTACATTGTCGGGTACGGTCCGCGCAAATATGGCGGAATGCCTGGCATATAATCGAGAAAATCAAATCCTTCGATATCTTTTTTTGTATATAGCGGTTTAAGCGCAATTTGTTCATTTGTTTGGAAGAAAAGGTCATCAATACATGTTTTCAGCTTTTCTTCGATAGCCTGTTTCCATTGTTGTTCGCTCACCGTATCTCCCGTTCGGTGGAAAGAAATATTCGTAAAATCAACTTTCCGCTCCATCTAAAGCCACCCCCATGTCCTTCATAAACGTCACAAGCGTTTCGTAGCAATTAGAACCGATATGAATAAATCCGTCCACCCCTGCTTCTATAAAAGCAGTTTCGATTTCCGGCGATTGTTTTCCAGCGACGTAGACGTTTCGTGGCGGATTCACGACCTTTAATGCTTTTGCGATCGCTGGGACCGCTTCCAGATAGCTTTCGTCCGTTCCGCAAATGATGTAGTGTGTTCCGCCTGCTTCTAACGCTTCTTTTATCGCCTCGTCAATCGACATATAGCCGTCATTTTTTACGACAGCAAATCCACCCGCTTCAAAAAAGCCGGTCATAAAATCAGCGCGCGCCTTATGATGGGCGATAGCACCGAGATTGATGAGATGAACGGTCGGACGCTTTCCGTGCGTTTCTAAATGCCGCTCCGCTGCTTGACGCAGCTGCTCAAACGGCTCGGATAGCCGCCATTGGCGAACTGGGGAAATGGCAATCGATGGACCAGTCATGGTGAGCGCAGCATCGATTCCTCGAGCGGTCGCTCGACGATGAACGAAAGCAATGGCGCTATCTACCCAATTTCCGCTTTGTTCCATCGTTTCGCCATCATACGATTCATCTTTTGACGGCGATACGGATTGGATATTCGGTTTTGGCTCTGCTAAATTGGCGTAGACGTTTGTGCCGATGATTCGTTCTTTGCGCGCCTTGACGTTTTGCTCGCGGAGTTTCGCGATTTTTTCGATTTCTGCTTGCACCACTCCCGCTTCCAGCGCTTTTGTCATGCCGCCTTTCGCTTCGATTTGTTGAAATAGCTTCCATGCAGCTTCTGCGATTTGTTCCGTTAACGTTTCAACGTAATACGAACCACCAGCCGGGTCGATGACCTTCCCGATGTGCGCTTCTTCTCGTAAAATCAATTGTGTATTACGGGCAATTCTTCGGGAAAACTCATTCGCTGGTCCAATCGCTTCGTCAAACGGGGAAACGTGTAAACTATTTGCACCACCGACAATCGCGGCAAACGCTTCTGCTGATGCCCGAAGCATGTTCACATATGGGTCATACACCGTTTTTGTGAAATACGACGTTCGCGCATGAAGCGACATTTTTTGTGCTCGTTCGCTACCACCAAACGCTTGAACAATATTCGACCACATCGCACGAGCCGCGCGTAGTTTTGCAATTTCCATAAAAAAGTCGGCGCCAATCGCAAACGAAAAACTCATTCGTTCGGCCACCTCATCGACCGTCAACCCACGCTTTAAACATTCGTTCATATATTCGACAGCGGTCGCAACCGAAAACGCTAACTCTTGCACCGCATTCGCCCCACCGTGATGATACGGCTCTCCGTGAACGATGATCGTCTTTATATGAGGCATTTGTTCTTTCGTCCATTTCGTCACATCCGCCATCACGTCATACAGCGTCGAAAGCGACGTAGGAAGTCCCCCTTTTATCGCTAATGCCGCAAGCGGGTCCATACCGATTGTTCCGCGCAATGAATCGAACGAAAGTTGTTGTTTATGAAAATAAGCGACAAACAGAGCCAAAGCTGACAACGAACATGCCCCTGCATCGAGACGAATCGAATAATCGGAAAGCGAAATGCCAGAAAACATCGTTTCGATATCCTCTAGCGACGTGATCGAAAATCCGAGCTCGTCTAAAATAAGATGAATTTCTGTCTGTCCTCTTGCAATATCGTATGTTGCGATTTCGTTCCATTCCTTAGGATTTTTGGCAGAAATGGCTTGACTGACTGCCCATGTTTTTTTCATATACCCATCTGGCTCCGTCCCTCGCACATAGCCAGGGAACCCCGGATATTGCTCAGGAGTTGCCTCTATATCGCTTCGTACATAGATCGGTTTTACTTGCAGTTGTTCATACGTTGTTGTCACTAACTTTTCAAATGTTTTTCCTTTAAGCGATGTTTCTACTTCCTGTTTCCACTCGTCATATGTCGGAATAGGAAACGAGACGTTTTTCATCGTTAAAAAATCCGCCATTACAATCCCTCCCCTTTGAAGACCTTTAAAGCGCTTTCTTTTTAATTTTTGAAACATTCATATTTATTGTAGTATATATAGACAGCTTGGGCAACGAACAATTGTAATTAATGGATAATATAATGAAAGAGGGGTCCTATGTGGACACCCTCTTTTCGTTTAATAAATTGGCGTATTGTCTTTATTCATGTTTTCTAAGATTTGTTTCACGCGTGCTAAGAAGCGACCGCAAATTAAGCCGTCGAGGACGCGATGGTCAAGCGACAAACATAAATTGACCATGTCGCGAATCGCGATCATACCATCTTTAACCACAGGACGTTTGACGATTGATTCGACTTGTAAAATCGCTGCTTGTGGATAGTTAATAATGCCCATCGATTGCACTGAACCGAAAGAGCCGGTGTTGTTGACGGTGAATGTCCCACCTTGCATATCTTCTGGACGGAGTTTTCCTGCGCGTACTTTTGCTGCTAATTCCGCAATTTCACGCGCAATGCCTTTAATCGATTTTTCGTCGGCATGTTTAATGACCGGAACGAATAAGGCATCGTCTGTCGCTACCGCAATCGAAATGTTAATATCTTTCTTTTGAACAATTTTATCGCCTGCCCACATCGAGTTCATTTGTGGGAATTCTTTCAACGCTTGAGCTACCGCTTTCACAAAGAACGCAAAGTATGTTAGGTTGAAGCCTTCGCGCTTTTTAAATTCATCTTTAATCGAATCGCGATAAGCGACTAAGTTGGTCACATCGACTTCGACCATCGTCCACGCATGCGGTGCTTCATGTTTACTGCGAAGCATATTTGTTGCGATTGCTTTTCGGACTGGTGTGACAGGGATTTCGATGTCACCCGCTTGCACAGGAACACTTGGCGCTTGTTGTTTTGACGCCTCTATTTTTGGTGCGATATCCTGTTTCGGTACTTCTACTTGTTGGACTTGCTCAGCGACTTGTTTTGGTGCATCCGCTTTTGGCACGTTACCAGACTCAATGAGTTTAAGTAAATCTTTGCGCGTAATGCGACCGCCCATCCCTGTTCCTGTCACTTGTGTTAAATCGATGTGATGTTCTTGCGCGAGACGAAGAACAGCTGGCGAGTAACGTCCACGCTCACCGGCTTGCTTTTTCACCGGTTGTTTATTCGTTTGTTCATTCGTCGGCGGTAATTCGTTTTCCACGCTCGTTTGCTTTTCTTCTACTTGTCCTTCTCCTTCGACTTCAATCGTACAAATGACAGCGCCAACAGGCAATGTTTCTCCTTCTTTTGCAATAATTTCTTTAATCACACCAGCAAATGAAGATGGAATTTCCGCATTGACTTTATCTGTCATCACTTCGGCAAGCGGATCGTATTTATTGACGCGATCGCCAACAGACACAAGCCATTGACTAATCGTTCCTTCCGTTACACTTTCGCCAAGCTGTGGCATCGTAATTTTCTCTATCGCCATCGTGACTCCTCCTTAAAACTGCGCCAATTCGCGCATCGCCTTTTCAACTTTATCTGGGTTAACCATAAAGAATTTTTCCATCGTTGGCGCATATGGCATGGCTGGAACGTCTGGACCAGCAAGACGCATAATTGGCGCGTCTAAGTCAAATAAGCAATGCTCGGCAATAATTGCCGCCACTTCACTCATGACGCTTCCTTCTTTGTTGTCTTCTGTCACAAGCAACACTTTTCCTGTTTTGCTTGCCGCTTCAATAATCGCCTCTTTATCGAGCGGATATACGGTACGCAAGTCTAAAATGTGAGCAGAAATGCCTTCTTGTGCCAATTTTTCAGCAGCTTGTAGCGCGAAATGAACGCATAAACCGTACGTGATAACTGTAATATCTTCCCCTTCACGTTTAACGTCTGCTTTACCAATTGGTAGCACATAATCATCTGTTGGCACTTCCCCTTTAATGAGGCGATATGCTCGTTTATGCTCAAAAAACAGTACCGGATCTTCATCGCGAATCGCCGCTTTTAATAACCCTTTCACATCGTATGGTGTAGATGGCATGACAATTTTTAATCCCGGCTGATTCGCAAAAATCGCTTCAACGGATTGCGAATGATATAGCGCCCCGTGAACACCGCCACCATATGGAGCACGAATGACAATTGGACAGTTCCAATCATTATTTGAACGATAACGAATACGCGCTGCTTCGGAAATAATTTGGTTTACAGCAGGCATAATGAAATCAGCAAATTGAATTTCAGCAATGGGACGCAATCCGTACATCGCGGCGCCAATGCCCACGCCTACGATCGCAGATTCCGCAAGCGGCGTATCAATGACGCGCTCTTCGCCAAATTGATCATATAGCCCTTGTGTTGCTTTAAATACGCCCCCTTTTTTTCCGACATCTTCCCCAAGTACGAATACGCGCGGGTCACGTTCCATTTCTTCGCGAATCGCCATCGTAACGGCATCGATATATGAAATGACAGGCATATTTATTCCTCCTCTGCGTATACGTATTTCAACGCATGTTCTGGTTCTGCATATGGTGCTTTTTCCGCATAATCTGTTGCTTCATTGACTTGTTTCATGACGCGATCGAGAATTTCTTTCTCTAGCTCGTCTGTTAATACGCCTACTTCTTTTAAGTAGTTTGCAAACAAGTAAATTGGATCTTTTGATTTTGCTTCGGCAATTTCTTCTGGCGTACGATATGCGCGGTCATCATCGTCTGATGAATGCGCCGTTAAACGATAAGCAACCGTTTCAATTAACGTTGGGCCTTCACCGCGGCGCGCACGGTCTGCTGCTTCTTTGACGACGCGATATACTTCAAGCGGATCTGTACCGTCAACAGTGTATCCTGGCATGCCGTAGCCGATGGCACGATCGGATACTTTTTCGCAAGCTAACTGCTTTTCAATTGGAACTGAAATCGCATATTTATTGTTTTCGCACATAAAAATGACCGGCAACTTGTGAACACCAGCAAAGTTTGCTCCTTCGTGGAAGTCACCTTGGTTAGAAGACCCTTCTCCAAATGTAACGAACGATACGAAATCTTTTTTCTCCATTTTCGCTGCTAGTGCGATACCAACAGCATGTGGCACTTGCGTTGTAACTGGCGAAGAGCCCGTGACGATTCGATTTTTCTTTTTCCCGAAATGGCCTGGCATTTGACGACCGCCAGAGTTTGGATCTTCAGCTTTCGCAAATGCTGAAAGCATGAGTTCTGTCGGTGTCATACCGAACGTTAATACGACACCCATGTCACGATAATATGGTAATACATAATCTTTCGTGCGATCTAAAGCGAATGCAGCTCCCACTTGCGCTGCTTCTTGCCCTTGACAAGAAATGACGAACGGAATTTTACCCGCGCGGTTGAGTAGCCACATCCGCTCGTCAATTTTGCGCGCTAACACCATTGTTTCATACATTTGTAAAACGGTTTCATCGCTTAAACCGAGTTGTTTATGACGCATCATGCATTCCTCCTTTAAAAATGAATCGCTTTTCCGTCAACAGCAAGCGCTGCTTCCATCATCGCTTCTGACAGCGTCGGATGCGGATGAATCGTATGCGCAATTTCCCACGGTGTCGCATCAAGCACGCGTGCTAATCCAGCTTCAGAAATCATATCTGTGACGTGCGGACCAACCATGTGCACACCGAGCAAATCATCTGTCTTTGCATCAGCGACAATTTTTACAAATCCTTCCACCTCTCCGTACACGAGCGCTTTTCCAATCGCTTTAAACGGGAATTTGCCGACTTTCACTTCGTATCCTTTTGCCTTCGCTTCTTCTTCTGTTAAGCCAACGCTCGCAGCCTCAGGACGACTGTAAATGCATTTTGGCACCATCGCATAATCAAGTGGGTGAACTTCTTTTCCAGCGAGATGTTCAATTGCAATGATCCCCTCATGTGAAGCAACATGAGCAAGCTGTAAACCACCGATCACATCACCAATCGCATAAATGTGTTTTTCTTTCGTTTGATAATACTCGTTCGTTTCAATAAACCCTTTTTCGACGACAATATCGGTATTTTCTAATCCGATGCCTTCAACGTTTGCTTGACGTCCGACGGAAACGAGCATTTTTTCAGCTGTAAACGTTTCGTTTTGTCCATTAATCTCTGCTTGAATGCGTACACCATTTCCAACAACGAGCGTTTCTGGTAACACTTTCGCTTTTGTAACAATGCGTACACCACGCTGTTTTAATATTTTTTCAATTTCTTTTGAGACATCTCGGTCTTCTGTCGGCAAAATGCGATCTGCATACTCAATGACTGTAACATCTACCCCAAAATCGTTTAACATCGATGCCCATTCGATTCCGATGACACCACCGCCAACAATGATGATAGAAGATGGCAACGTCTCCATGCGTAATGCTTCGTCTGATGTCATGACAAATTGACCGTCAATTGTTAGGCCAGGTAACGTACGTGGGCGAGATCCTGTTGCGACGACAACGTATTTTGGTACAAGCATTTCATTTTCCGTTCCATCGTTCATCTCAACAGAAATCGTTCCCGGCATCGGTGAAAAAATGGATGGACCTAAAATACGTCCCGTTCCTTCATACACATCAATTTTTCCTTTTTTCATCAACATGTGGATGCCTTTATGCAGTTGGTCAATAATCGCTTGTTTGCGCGCTTGTACTTTCGCAAAATCTAAACGCACATCACTTGCTAGCACGCCAAACGTTTCACTTTCTTTTGTTTGCGCATACACTTCCGCGCTGCGCAATAACGCTTTGCTCGGAATGCATCCTGCATGTAAGCACGTCCCTCCAAGCTTTCCTTTTTCAACGACTGCTGTTTTTAAACCGAGCTGGGCAGCGCGAATCGCAGCGACATATCCGCCTGTTCCGCCGCCAAGTATGACTACATCGTACTCTTTTGCCATCATTTCATCCCCTTAAACCGTTGTTTTGACCGCTTGTGGATATATTTTTGCTTCTTCCTCTCCGCGCAACACGCGAAGCGCCCCTTCGGCAAGCGCCTGCAATTCATTTTCCCCTGGTTGCACGATGACATCAGCGATCCATTGTACCCGATCAGCAATTTCTTTCACAAATTGTTTTCCATACGCTAAACCGCCTGTTAAAATGATGGCATCGACTTTTCCAGCTAGCACGGCACTTGCTGCTCCTATTTCCTTTGCTACTTGGTATGCCATGGCGCTATAAATGAGCTTCGCCTTTTCATCACCATTTTCGATCATTTTCTCGACTTTCACCGCATCGTTCGTCCCTAAGTAACCAACGAGACCTCCGCCCCCAACGAGCATGCGCATCACTTCTTCGCGATAATATTCGCCAGAAAAACAGAGAGAGACAAGATCACCGGCTGGCACAGTCCCAGCACGTTCTGGGCTAAACGGACCTTCTCCGTCCAATCCGTTGTTGACATCGATGACGCGCCCGCATTTATGTGCACCGACTGTAATACCTCCGCCCATATGTGCGACAATGAAATTGACTTCTTCATACGTTTTCCCCATTTGTTTAGCTACACGACGAGCGACGGCTTTTTGATTTAATGCGTGGAAAATGCTACGACGCTCAATTAATGAAAATCCAGAAACGCGAGCAATCGGATCAAGTTCATCGACAACGACTGGGTCGACAATAAACGCTGGAATATTTAATGCGGAAGCAATTTCATGTGCTAAAATGCCTCCAAGATTTGAAGCATGTTGGCCAGAGTACCCACGTCTTAAATCTTGCAACATCGCCTCATTAACAGCATATGTGCCACCTTCAATTGGACGAAGTAAGCCTCCACGGCCGCATACTGCATCGAGCTTAGAAATATTGATACCTTCATGATCAAGCGTTTCTAAAATCGTTTGCTTACGAAATTCGTATTGATCAATAATTTTTTTATACACTTGTAACGCTTCTGCATCATGACGAATCGTTTTTTCTAAAATGGAGCGCTCATTATCAAAAACGCCAATTTTCGTTGACGTCGATCCCGGATTAATGACTAAGATGCGAAATGAATGTTCTTGCAATGTGTAACCCTCCATTTTTATCATCGACGAAGCGAGAACGAGCGTCCTCGCTTCTTTTATTTAACGTGTGCGACGACGGCTTAAAATGTGCTGACCGTTTTGTAAAAATTGGCTACGTGATTGACGCATTTTTGCAATACGTTCTTCAGCTAAACGGTCTGCTGCTTGGTATGTCGGAATGCCATCACGCTTCGCAATTTCGATGACTTTTTCAATATTGTTGTAAATTTGCTCAACTTTTTTCATCGCACGTTCACGATTATATCCATATAGCTCATCTGCTACGTTAATAACGCCTCCGGCATTAATGACATAGTCTGGCGCATAAACGATACCCATTTCATGAATGATGTCTCCATGTCTTGCTTCGCGCAATTGGTTGTTGGCAGCGCCAGCAATGACTTTTGCTTTTAATTGTGGAATCGTTTGGTCATTAATAATGCCTCCAAGCGCACACGGAGCGAAAATATCGCATTGTACACCATAAATGTCGTTCGGATCAACTGCTTTTGCGCCAAACTCTTCGACAACACGTTGTACCGCTTCTTTGTTAATATCTGTAACGATGAGCTTTGCTCCTTCTTCATGAAGATGACGGCATAAATTGTATGCCACATTACCGACACCTTGCACCGCAATCACTTTTCCTTCAAGCGAATCGCTGCCAAACGCCTCTTTTGCTGCTGCTTTCATACCGCGATAAACACCGTACGCAGTAACGGGAGAAGGATTTCCAGATGAACCGAACGCTGGTGAAATACCTGTGACATAATCTGTTTCTTCATAAATAATGTCCATATCCGCAACCGTTGTACCGACGTCCTCTGCTGTAATGTAGCGACCGTTTAATCCTTGAATAAAGCGACCAAACGCTCTAAACATCGCTTCATTTTTATCTTTTCGTGGATCCCCAATGATGACCGCTTTTCCACCGCCAAGATTTAATCCGGCTGCAGCGTTTTTATATGTCATGCCACGCGCTAAACGAAGCGCATCTTCAATGGCTGCATCTTCTGATTCGTACATCCACATACGCGTGCCACCTAACGCTGGTCCAAGCGTTGTATCATGAATAGCAATGATTGCTTTTAATCCTGATTCTTTATCTTGGCAAAATACTAATTGCTCATAGTCGTATTGCTCCATATATTTGAAAATCTCCATCTTTCGTTCCCCCTTGTTATTTGTTCGTTGCACAAATGGCTAGTGCTAGTGAATATAATTTGCTTTCTGCAGAATCTGCGCGAGATGTTAATACAATTGGTGCTCTCGCTCCGGCAATTATCGCCCCTACTTGCGCACGGGCAAAGTATACGAGCGATTTATATAACACATTTCCCGTTTCAATGTTCGGTACAACTAAAATGTCAGCATGTCCTGCTACCGAGCTTTGAATGCCTTTATGTTCGGCAGATTCAACAGAAATGGCGTTATCTAAAGCGAGCGGCCCATCAACGATGCAATCTTTCAACTGTCCACGCTGATTCATTAACGATAATGCAGCTGCATCAATCGTTGCTGGCATCGCTGGATTGACGACTTCGACAGCGGCAAGTGGTGCAACTTTTGGCTTTTCTATTCCGATGGCTTTAGCCACTTGTACCGCATTCATAATAATTTCTG
Organism: Anoxybacillus eryuanensis; assembly: GCF_051200995.1. Taxonomy (NCBI): domain Bacteria; kingdom Bacillati; phylum Bacillota; class Bacilli; order Caryophanales; family Anoxybacillaceae; genus Anoxybacillus; species Anoxybacillus eryuanensis. Next base: position 24,556 of record NZ_JBPODS010000003.1, read on the forward strand.
TTTTTTGTTGCAAATCAGGTGCTATGTTCATCGCTGCGTCAGTGACGAGAATTGGCCGTTCATAATGTGGTACATCAAATACAGCAACATGCGATAAAACACGACCTGTGCGCAGCCCGTATTCTTTATTTAGCACCGCTTTTAAAATGGTTGCTGTCGGTACGTTCCCTTTCATTAAAACGCTTGCTTCTTTTTCGTGCACCGCTTTCACAGCCATGTGAGCTGCTTCTTCGTTTGTCGAAGCATGAACGATACGAATCGCATCGTCACCTGCTTCCTGAACATATTCAGCAACGAGTTGTGATAAAACGGATTCATCGCCGTATAAAATAAATCGCCCGAATCCTGCTTGTAATGCTTGTGCGACTGCCTTCAATACTTCTTCATCTTCGGCCGCTGCAACAGCTACAGTTGCCTCAGGAAATTGGGTTGCCTTGGTGATCAACGATTGTAGCTTCATCTCATCTGCTCAACCCCTTTGTTTTTTCGTCACTTTTTATTCTTGCAAAAAGTGTGCCAACTTCTTTTGTATTGAAAACGCTTTATTTTTATTTATTTTCTATTGCAATCTTTTGCATACTATGAACATTATTGCATGCTTTTTTTGTCAAGTCCATACTTTTCAAGTTTGTAATATAAATTTCGAATAGAAATGCCAAGTTGTTTGGCAGCTGCCGTTTTATTCCCTTGACACGATTGTAAAACGCTTTCAATCACTTTGGCTTCATATTGTTCCACGAGCACCGCCAAAGGTTGATGAACATGGGATGATTCAGGAGAAGAAAGATGTTCTTGTTCTTTCGGTTTGTGTAACAACGAAATATGTTTACGCTCAATGATCACTTCATTATATTTCATAAAAATCATTGCTCTTCCTAACACATTTTCTAGCTCTCGTACGTTGCCTGGCCAATCGTACGAGAGTAAATAAGCTAGCGCATCATCTGTAATACCTTCCACATTGCGACCATAGTCTTGATTTAGTTTTTGTATCAGTCGTTCACATAGAGCTGGAATATCTTGTTTTCGAGCACGTAACGGCGGAATGTAAATTGGCATGCGATTTAACCGATAATATAAGTCTTCACGAAATGTGCCATCAGCAATCGCTTTTTCGAGGTGAACGTTTGTTGCAGCAATGACACGTACATTAATCGGAATCGGCTTTGTGCCACCGACACGCACAATTTCTTTCTCTTGCAACACTCGCAAAAGTTTCGCTTGCATGTTGGCTGATAATTCCCCAATCTCATCGAGAAAAATACTTCCGTTGTTCGCTTCTTCAAACAATCCTTTTTTCCCTCCGCGTCTTGCACCAGAAAACGCCCCTTCTTCATAACCAAATAATTCACTTTCAAGTAGCGACTCGGAAATGGCAGCGCAATTGACGCGAACGAATTTATGGTATTTTCGATCACTCGCATTATGAATAGCGTGAGCAAACAATTCTTTGCCTGTTCCTGATTCACCACGAAGCAAAATAGTTGCTGGAGTTTTCGCTGCCAATTTTGCTTGTTCAATCGCTAACATCATCTCTTCTGACGTGCCAACAATGTCGTCAAAGGAATATTTCGCCTCTAACGTACGAATAATTTGACGAGCACGTTGCAACTCAGAAGTTAATTGTTCAATTTCTGAAACATCATGAATGACACCAACACTTCCTTTCAATACCCCATCAACGATAATCGGGGCAACATTCACGACAACATCACGCTTTTTCGGACCGACTTTCATGCGCACACCTCTGACTGGCCGTCGTGTTTTTAACACTTTCATATGCATGCTTTCCCCTTCCGAAATATCCGCTGTTGCCGGTTTTCCGATCACTTCTTCTTCAGATAAGCCTGTTAGCTTTGTATACGCCGGGTTAATTAAAATGCCGTTGCCATATTCATCAACGACGGAGATCGCTTCTTCGGAAGAATGAATAATCGCTTCTAACATCGTGCGAATTTCTTTCAAATTTGTTACTTCTTCCGCCAAACGAACAACTTCTGTAATATCTTTGAATACCGCAAAAGCACCGAACAATTTTCCGTTTTCGTCTATTAACGGAATACGTGTCGTAATCATTTTTTTTCCGTTTTCTAATAGTAATTCTTGATTCAACTCGACTTCTCTTGTCTGTAATACGCGCGGCAATCCGCTCGCTGGAATGACATGCAAAATATGTGATCCTATGACTTCCTTTCTCCTTTTCCCAATCATCTTCTCTGCACTTGGATTCATATGTGTCACGAAACCACGTTCATCAATAACAATCATTCCATCATGCGTAGAGTTGAAAATTAAATCGTGTTTGGTTGTCGCTGTTTTTAACGTGGCAATGAGTTGCTCTTTTTCTTCCACGAGTTGCGCAATAATGTAGGCAATATCACCAGGAATGACGACCGTATGCGCAGCGCTTGCTTTACGCAACGTAGCAAACACTTCGTCGTCTCCTGTTACTTCAACAATGACATCAATATCGTCCGTTAACACATCATGCCAATGGTTACTCGTTTGAATACCCATGTCACGTGCAGCCTTTATCCCTGGTGCATCGTCGTTTCGATCCACAATCGCTACAACATCCATCAGCTTCGTTTCATGAAACATTTTTAATAGCGCACTTCCGCCTTTGCCTGCCCCAACAATCAATACTTTTTTCATTTCCCATCACCTATTCGTTTGCAATTTTTTGCAGACGCTTTCATCATACATTGTTTTTCTCTTCTTGACAAACAACCAAAAACATTTATGATGAAGACAGAACAAATGGAAAGGGTTTTGTTTTATGCAACGAATGATCGCCCTACTCATCTTACTTATTCCCGGATTTATTGCAGCGTTAGGAATTAAATGGATGAGAGATACCGTATTTGGCATTTTGCATGCACCAATTCCTTCACTTGCCATTCAGTTTTTACTCGGTTTATTTTGTTTTCTCATCGGTCTCGGCTTTATCGCAGGATTTATTTTTCATCGCGATCGAAAACGAAATAAAGTACAACCACGCTTTCAAAAAAAACGCTTCGATTCAAAATGATCGAAGCGTTTTTTCACGTATGTTTTTTGCTTTTTCAGGAAAGTCAGTAAAAATCCCATCTACTTCATATTGAAACATCGTTTTCATCTGTTCTTCTTTATTGATTGTAAAAGGACGAATGAGCAATTGGTGAGCATGAGCGGCTTCAACGAACGATCGATCGACCGTTGGATGATACGGATGAAGCGCTAACGCCTGTAAAGTATGGGCATAACTCCACGGCCGATGTAACTTTTCCATGTATAGTAGCGCTGTTTCAATATGAGGGGCCAATTTGTGACATGTTTCCATACTTTCGTGATTAAACGATGAAAAAATGACACGCGATGCTAAACCGTATCGTTCAACAAGCTCAATCGTTTTTTCTTCTAATCGTTCATAAGGTACAAGATTGTTTTTGAATTCAATATTGATGAGTAACGACGTATTTTTCGCCCACTCGAGCACTTCTTGTAACGATGGAATGGGACAAAAGCCGTATTGCTTAAATTTATAATTAGCGTTTAATTTACGTAATTGCCGATACGTCATTTGTCCTACCCATCCTGTTCCATCTGTCGTTCGATTTACTGTTTCATCATGAATGACGACGACAACCCCATCTCTCGAAAGCTGTACGTCAAGTTCAATTCCGTCCGCTTGCACACGTGCCGCTTCTATAAACGAAGCCATTGTATTTTCTGGATGTGTTCCTGCTGAACCACGATGAGCAAAAATATGTGTCATCCTTTTCCCACCTTCAAAAACATTTTATACTTAACATATGAAAGGAGTTGAATGTATGCGACCACTAAACATTTCGTTAGAAACAGCCCAAAAGCTAGCGAAAGCATTGAACATGCCACTAGAACAAATTATGCACATGCCTCAGCACATATTAATCCAAAAGTTGCTTGAGATTGAGAAAAATGAACAACAAAAAAGGTAGTCGTACGGACTACCTTTTTTATTAGCTTGCTTTATGCTCAAGTCTTAGCCGATCAGCAACCATCGCGATAAATTCTGAGTTTGTCGGCTTTGCTTTTGACATACTGACCGTATGGCCAAATAAAGATGAGATGGATTCTAAATTACCACGACTCCATGCCACTTCAATCGCATGACGAATCGCCCGCTCCACGCGACTAGCTGTCGTATTATACTTTTTGGCAATGTCTGGATAAAGCACTTTCGTAATTGATCCAAGTAACTCGACGTCGTTGTATACCATCGCAATGGCCTCACGCAAATATAAATATCCTTTAATGTGTGCGGGAACACCGATTTCGTGAATAATGTTCGTAATGCTTGCATCTAAATTTTTTGGTTTTCCATCACGAATTGGGGAAAGAAGCGGTCGTTTGAATACGGCTGGCTTTTTCCCGCATACGTGGCGAATTTGATTGACTAAATGTTCAATGTCAAACGGTTTTAAAATGAAGTAAGAAGCTCCGAGTTCAACCGCTTTTTTCGTCACATCTTCTTGTCCAAATGCTGTCAGCATGATTACGTTCGGCAACGATTGTTTGACCATGCGTAGCTTTTCTAACACAGCTAAACCGTCTAAATGCGGCATAATAATGTCAAGAACGAGAACATCAGGATCGCGATCGCGCAATAATTGCAAGCAATCTTGCCCGTTATATGCAACGCCAATGACTTCCATATCTTCTTGGCTTGTAATGTATTCTTCAAGCAAATGCACTAATTCTCGATTATCATCTACAATACACACTTTTATTGTACTCACGAAATCCTTCCTCCCTAAAGCAATGATCTTTTGTCACATACGTGCTTAATTCGACGCAATGGGCAAAAATCCTTTTTCCTTTGCAAAATTAGTCAAATAATTTATATTTTTCATAAAACATATGTGCATGTTTTTTCTTTCATTTTACACTACATGTTTACGCCGTGTCATGATAAAATATGACAAATTGCGTGGAAAAACAAAAAGCAAGCTAATATTAGCTCGCTTTTTGTTCGCTTTTATCATAAATGTTAATTCCGGCTTCGTGCAACATCCATTCAATGTGCACACCATACCCAGATGTCGGATCGTTAACAAATACATGCGTCACAGCCCCAACGAGTTTTCCATCCTGAATAATCGGACTCCCACTCATCCCTTGAACGATGCCACCTGTTTTCTCTAACAAACGTGGATCGGTTACTTTGATGACCATGCCTTTTGTCGCAGGGAATTTTTGCGGCATGACACTAACAATTTCAACATCAAACGCCTCCACCTGATCTTGTTCGACGACCGTCAATATTTTTGCTGGCCCTTTTTTCACATCTGTCGATAAGGCAATTGGCATCGGTTTGTCGAAAATGCCATTTTGAATCGGTTGTGAAAGTTTTCCAAAAATACCGAACGGACTGTTTGTTTTAATGTCACCAATAATTTGTTTATCAGTCGAAAATCTTGCTAATTTTTCACCAGGGCTACCGTTTCTTCCTTTATCAATCGCCGTGACCGTCGACTTAACAATCGTTCCATCACGAACGACAATCGGCTTTCTCGTATCCATATCAGAAATGACATGTCCGAGTGCGCCATATATGTTTGATTTCGGATCGAAAAACGTCATTGTCCCGATTCCTGCTGCAGAATCACGAATGTATAATCCGATACGATACGCCTGATCGTGTTTATCTTTCAATGGGGTGAGTGTTGTTTCAAACGTCTGATGATCACGAGCAACGGTTAATCGTAAAGGTTTACCCGTTTTTCCCGCCTCTTCAATGAATGGGGAAACATCTGTCATTTTTTCGATTTTTCGTCCGTTAATGTGAGTAATCGCATCCCCAACTTGAATGCCAGCCGTCTCACCTGGAGATTGCTTTCCTTGTTCTGTCTCCACTAAATGATGCCCAACGACAAGAACTCCAACGGTATTTAACTTAACTCCAATCGATTGACCACCGGGAACAACTTTAAAATCTGGTAATACCTTTACGTTTACCTGTTTCATTGGAAATCCTGCCATTTGTAAAATGACATCACTTTCCCCAACATGTTCTCCGGTAATTGCTAACTTTTCTTTTGGATGGACAGAAACAGCGTTTGTCGTTATCGAGTGAGTAGAACCAAATACGGGCACATGAGCCGTTTGTCCTTGGAATAACACAATTTGTTTCGGAATGCTCACATATTTTTGAAATGGTGTTGCCATACTTAGAACGATAAAAGAAACAAGGAGAAATGCACCTATTCCTTTTCTTAATTTGTCAAAATCCAAAGCCTTCACTCTCCTCGTTCCTACGTACACACCGAATCCTACACTATTTAATGTTGCCTGAAACAAATGAAATATAACCGAATAAAACGAAAAAACAATGTCAATGTTGGTATTTATGTTGTTCGTTTTTGATCTTTTTTGCTAATTGCAATAACTCATGTGCATGCTGTTTCGTCAAGTCTGTAATTTCTACTCCAGAAATCATACGGCTAATTTCGTTAATTTTTTCTTGTTCATTTAACGCTTCCACCGTTGTTTTTGTCCGTCCATCCTTCGTTTCTTTTGCAATAAATAAATGCGTATCTGCCATCGCTGCCACTTGTGGTAAGTGCGAAATACATAATACTTGTGAATGGCGTGCCACGCGATAAATTTTTTCTGCAATGGCTTGAGCGACGCGACCGCTTACACCGGTATCGACTTCATCAAAAATAATGGACGTGACACCTTGATGTTTAGAGAAAATGCTTTTTAAAGCAAGCATCATGCGCGACAATTCTCCACCTGACGCAACTTTTGCCAGCGGCTTTAACGGTTCTCCAGGGTTTGTCGAGATGAAAAATTCGATTTCATCCATTCCGTCTGGTTGTAACTTTACAGGCGCTCCATCAAGCAACGGATCATTATACGTTCCTTGTCGTTTTCGAAAGACGACATCAAACGTCGTTTTTTCCATGTATAAATCTTTTAGTTCTTGATGAATGTCATCGATCAGTTGTTTCGCATATTTCATACGCAATTCGCTAATATGTTTCGCTTCGACTAACAAATCGGCAGTAATGGACTGAAGCTCCGTCTGCAATTTATGAATATGATCATCGCGGTGTTGAATCGTTTCAATTTCTTCTTCCACTTTCGCCGCATATTCTAAAATATCACGTACCGTTTGGCCGTATTTCCGTTTCAAATGATTAATTTCATTTAAGCGACTTTCAATTTCATCAAGCCGAAGCGGGTCATATTCTAACTGATCTAACTGTTCGCGTAGCTGGTGAGCAACTTCTTCTAACAAGTAGTAACAGTTCGATACAACCTCTTGAGCTTGTTTAACGGATGAATCAATCTCGCTAACATGATCTAAATGATTCATTGCTAGTCCAATCCAATCAAGTCCACGTTGCTCTCCGTACAGCGCCTCATAGCTGCTTTGTAACGCCTCATATATTTTTTGGAAGTTGACGATTTTTCGGCGCTCTTCCATCAGTCGTTCATCTTCATCTATTTGCAAATCCGCTTTTTGAATTTCATCTAACTGAAATGTTAACAAATCTAATCGATGTGCCATTTGTTGCTCGTTTTCATTTAATTTTTGCAGTTGGCGCTTCACTCGTTCATATGTGGCATATAACGCACCGTATTCTTCTAAAGCGCCACGAATATGCTCGCCACCATATTCGTCTAATAAGTGTAAATGTTTACTTTCATCAAGCAACTCTTGATGCTCATGTTGCCCGTGAATATCAACGAGCGTAGAACCAATTTCACGCAACGCTGCAATCGTGACTAATTTCCCATTTACACGACAGACGCTTTTGCCGTTTATCGTTAGTTCTCGACGAAGCACGATCATACCATCGCTTATATCGATGCCGAGTTCGGCACATTTGCTGTAACATGGGTGATCGTCTCGTTCAAGCAAAAAAAGACCTTCAATTTCAGCTTTTGCTTCCCCGTACCGAACAAATTCTGCCGAACCGCGTCCACCAATTAATAAATGAATGGCATCAATAATAATGGATTTTCCCGCTCCCGTTTCTCCCGTTAAAACGGTTAATCCTTTTTCGAACGAAAGCGAAAGGGATTCAATAATAGCAAAATTTTTAATGGATAACTCTGCTAACATTTTCTGTTCACACCTTTATTACAGCATGTCCAGCAATCGTTTTGAAATAACTTCTGTATCTTCTGGCGTACGGCAAATAATTAAACACGTATCATCCCCGCAAATTGTTCCAACAATTTCATCCCATTCTAAATGATCAAGCAGTACACCGATGGCATGTGCATTTCCTGGTAACGTCTTCATGACAAGCAAATGACCAGCGCCATCAATTTTCACAAACGCATCCATAAGTGCTCGTTTTAACTTTTGGAGCGGATTAAATCGCTGGTCCGCAGGTAAGCTATATTTATATCGCCCATCCATCATTGGCACTTTCACTAAATGTAGTTCTTTAATGTCGCGAGACACCGTTGCTTGTGTGACGTTAAAACCTTCTTTGCGCAACATATCAACAAGTTCATCTTGTGTTTCAATATCATGGTTTGAAATAATTTCACGAATTTTAATATGACGTTGTCCTTTATTCAACGAAAACACCTCTTTCGTGTGTATAACATATGCATATTTATACTTCTATGTTACCGAACGATAGACAGGCAAACAAGAGGGAATAACCGACCGTTATTCCCCCGCATGTTCGTTATTTTCTTTCAGTTCATCATGCGCCCTAGCAACAACTTCTTCTGGAGAAACTGTCAACCGATTTTCTCCTACTTCTTTGCCTTCCCAACGTAAATGAAGTAAAAATTCAATATTCCCGTCACCGCCTGTGATTGGCGAGTAGGTTAGCCCAATAATATCGTACCCTTCTTGTTGAGCAAATGCTGTAATCGTTTCGAGCACATGTACGTGAACGCGTGCATCACGAACGATTCCTTTTTTTCCAACAAGCTCTTTTCCCGCTTCAAATTGCGGTTTGACTAAAGCAACCACATCGCTATGTGGCACTAAAATGGTTTTTAAGACGGGCAAAATTAATTTTAATGAAATAAACGACACGTCGATTGTTGCAAAATTCGGCAGACCGTGCTGAAAATCACTCGGTGTCACATAACGAAAGTTTGTCCGCTCCATGACAACAACACGCTCATCTTGACGCAGTTTCCATGCCAATTGGTTGTAGCCAACATCAAGAGCGTATGACAACTTCACCCCGTTTTGCAACGCACAGTCTGTAAATCCGCCTGTCGATGCACCAATATCGAGCATAATTTTATCTTCGACATGAACCGAAAACGCTCGTAACGCTTTCTCGAGTTTCAGTCCCCCGCGGCTCACATACGGTAATGCATTTCCTTTCACCGTAAGCGGAATGTCAACAGGTACTTTTTCTCCCGGTTTATCAAGTCGCATTTCATTCGAATATACAAGACCGGCCATAATTGTTCGTTTCGCTTTTTCACGCGTTTCAGCCAATCCACGTTCAACAAGTAATACATCTAAACGTTCTTTCTTCCCTTTCATCTCTCATGCCCTTTTTCTTTTTTTCGGAGTTAATAAACAAATTCGTTCCATTACATGTTCTGTTGTCAATCCAATTTCTTCTAGAAGCTGTGGCACACCACCATGTTCGATAAAGCGATCCGGTATGCCCATTCGGTCGATCATCGCTCCATGATAGCCATGATCATGAGCAAATTCAAGTACCGCGCTACCAAATCCACCTTGAAGCACCGCTTCTTCAATTGTAAGTAACGGCATATTTTTTTGTAATAACGCATGTAACATATGTTCATCAAGCGGCTTAATAAACCGAGCATTGACAACTTGTACAGAAATCCCTTCATTTGCAAGACGTTCAGCTGCTTGAAGCGCCATCGGAATCGTCGTACCGAACGTTAAAATCGCAGCGTCTGTTCCTTCACGCAACACTTCCCATGTACCGATCGGAATTTTTTTCAATTGCTTATCCATCGGCACACCGAGACCGTTGCCGCGCGGAAAACGCATCGCAATCGGGCCGTCATCGTATTGAATAGCTGTATATACCATATGTTGACCTTCATTTTCATCTTTTGGCATCATTAATACGATGTTTGGAATATGGCGTAAAAAAGCGATATCAAACACCCCTTGATGCGTTTCACCATCCGCACCAACGAGACCTGCACGGTCAATGCCAAAAAACACGTTTAAGTTTTGACGACAAATATCGTGAACAACTTGGTCGTACGCCCGTTGTAAAAAGGTTGAATAAATTGCTAAAAACGGTTTCATCCCTTGCGTTGCTAAACCAGCGGCCATCGTCGCCGCATGTTGCTCGGCAATACCGACGTCATACATGCGCTCAGGAAACTCACTTGCAAATCCTTCTAATTTTGATCCAACAGGCATCGCTGGCGTAATGGCAACAATGCGACGATCTTCGCGCGCTAATTTGCGCACCGTTTCACTCACAAGCGCACTCCAAGATGGAGCAGACTGCTTTGTTTGAATGAAATCACCCGTTTCAATTTTATATGGTCCTGTGCCGTGCCACGTTCCGACTTTGTCGCTTTCGGCCGGATGGTATCCTTTTCCCTTTTTCGTTATGACGTGAACAAGGACAGGTCCTTTCGTCTTTTTTGCATAATGTAAGTTTTCAAATAAATCTTCAAAGTTATGGCCATCTACCGGACCAAAGTACGTAAAGCCTAATTCTTCAAAAAATACGCCCGAAACGAGTAAATATTTAATGCTATCTTTCACACGTTCCGCTGTTGTAGCAAGCTTTCCACCGACAGCCGGAATTTTCTTTAACAACATTTCTAACTCATCTTTTACCCAATGATATTTTCCTGCTGTCCGTAGTCGTCCGAGCACATTGTGCAGCGCTCCAACGTTTGGAGCAATTGACATTTCGTTATCATTTAAAATGACGATGATATCTTTTTTCTCATGTCCAATATGATTTAATGCTTCTAGCGCCATTCCACCGGTGAGTGCACCGTCTCCAATAATCGGAACAATATATTCATCCGTTCCTTTTAAGTCGCGCGCAATCGCCATGCCCATGGCAGCAGATAACGACGTCGAGCTATGCCCTGTTTCCCATACGTCATGTTCGCTTTCGCTCCGTTTTGGAAAGCCACACAATCCTTTATACTGTCGCAACGTATCAAACTGACTAGCACGACCGGTTAAAATTTTATGCACGTACGACTGATGGCCAACATCCCAAATGAGTTTATCTTTTGGACTGTCAAATACTTTATGAAGGGCAATTGTCAATTCAACGACTCCGAGATTCGGACCAATATGTCCACCTGTTTTCGATAGTTTTTCAATTAAAAATTGTCGAATTTGCTCACTCAATTGAACGAGCTGTTCATTCGACATTTGCTTTAAAAATTTCGGGTTTTGAATCGCTGTAACATCCAACGCGATCACTCTCTTTCATGTAAGCTAAAACAATCGATATCATACAGTTTTATGTATTTTTAATTATACAGATAAACATGCTTGTACGCAAAAAAGAGCCGCTTACACGAACGTGTGAACGGCTAACATTTCTTTTCCACTATACCACATGTTGCTTATTTCCTCAATGCTATTAATGATCGCGCGTTTCGACGATATCACAAATATAATGTAGTAGCGATGTGTCCACCCCAACTTCATGAAGAAGCGTACGCGCCTCTTTCATGTGATCGCGAAGTTTTCTTTTTGCCCCATCAAGCGTCAAAAGAGCAGGATAAGTCGATTTATGATTTTCGATGTCGCTCCCCACTTTTTTTCCAATTTTTTGTTCGTCCCCTTCAATATCTAAAATGTCATCGCGAATTTGAAACGCTAAGCCGAGATGGTCGGCAAATGCTGTTAATAGTGTTAATTGTTTCTCTGTTGCTTCACCTAATATGGCACCCGCTCGAACGCTGTATTGTAACAGTTTTCCTGTTTTATGACGGTGAATGTATTCTAATTGTTGCAAATGAATCGTTTTTCCTTCTCCTTCAAGATCCGCTACTTGTCCGCCAACCATTCCTTCAGGTCCAGCTGCTTTCGCTAATTCAGAAATGAGACGAACTTTTACGTCAGATGAAATCGCTTCAGCATCCGCAACAACTTGGAAAGCGTATGTCAGCAGCGCATCGCCCGCTAAAATAGCATTGGCTTCACCAAATACTTTATGATTTGTCGGTTTACCGCGCCGTAAATCATCGTTATCCATACTTGGCAAATCATCATGAATGAGCGAATACGTATGAATCATTTCGAGCGCACAGGCAGTTGGCATCCCGATATGTACTGGCTTCTGAAACGCATGTAACGTAGAAAGCAATAAAAGAGGACGAATGCGTTTTCCACCTGCTTGCAGCGAATATAACATCGCTTCTTTGATCGTCTCAGGTGCCTGCAACGACTCAATGTATGCGGGGAGCTGCTGTTCAATTTGCTCTTTATATTGTCGCAATACTAATTCCATATTCAACTTCTATTCCTCCTGCACCGTAAACGGTTCAAGTTGCCCATCTTCCCGTAGAATAAATTCCATTTGTTTTTCAACTTGTTGTAATTTGTCGTGACAAAACTTCGATAATTTCATGCCCTGTTGGAAAAAGTGAATCGCTTCCTCAAGCGGAACGTCCCCCTCTTCTAACTTTTGCACAATGTCTTCAAGTTTGCTCATCGCTTCTTCAAACGTCATACGTTCTCCTCCTCAATATCAGAAACAATACAATGTGCGCGCCCGTCTTGAAAACGGATACGAACGCGATCTCCTGTTTGCAATTGTGTCACTGTCTTAATGAGCATGTTTTGTTCATCGTACGCAAGACTATAGCCACGTTCCATAATTTTTAATGGGCTAAGCGCATCGAGCTTCGCCATCGTTGTTGCGAGCGACCATTTTTTTTGTTTGATCACATCGCTCATATTGCGGACAATGGTTTGTTCTAACGTTCGAACACGTTCAGTCGCTTTTTCGATTCGTGATTGCGGATGATGGGTCAACAATGTCAGTTGTAGTTGCCGAAGTTTATTTTCTTGTCGTTTTAACATATCGCTCATTTGCCGTTGCAATCGATCAACAAGTATATCTAGTTGCTGCTCTTTTTGTTCATAAAGTCGCTTCGGATAGCGAAAAGCATACGACGACCGTAACGATTGAAGCCGTTTTTGTTCTGTGTTCATTCGTTCTTTCATTGCTCGAATGAGACGCGCTTGCTGATCGGACACACGGGAAAGTAAATCTGCAACATGTGGCACTGCAAGCTCCGCTGCTCCTGTTGGCGTCGGTGCACGTAAGTCGGCAACAAAGTCAGCAATCGTGTAATCCGTTTCATGCCCGACAGCAGAAATAATCGGAACGCGCGAGGCAAAAATCCCCCGCGCCACAATTTCTTCATTAAACGCCCAAAGCTCTTCAATCGAGCCACCACCGCGTCCGACGATGAGCACATCAATATATCCCATGTCATTCGCTTTTTGAATCGATTGAACGATCGATAACGGAGCTTGCTCCCCTTGAACAAGCGTCGGAAACAAAATGACTTTCGCTAGCGGATAGCGACGACGAATCGTTGTTAAAATATCGCGAATCGCTGCCCCTGTTGGCGATGTCACAACCCCAATATGTTGCGGAAATTTTGGAATTGGCTTTTTATGTTTTTGATCAAATAGCCCTTCTTGTTTCAGTTTCTTTTTTAATTGCTCATACGCTAAATAAAGCGCACCGACACCATCCGGTTGCATCTCTTTGACATATACTTGATACGTCCCGCTCGGCTCGTATACGGAAATTTCGCCGCGTACAAGTACAGTCATTCCGTTTTCTGGCTTAAATGTCAGTTGACGATTATATCCCGCAAACATAACCGCTTGAATGCGCGCTTGCTCATCTTTTAAAGTAAAGTACATATGTCCACGTGAATGATATGTAAAGTTTGAAATTTCCCCTTTAATCCATAAATCTTGTAAATGAGGATCAACTTCAAATTTTCGTTTAATGTACTTCGTTAACGCCGCAACAGTTACATACCTCATGTCTGTCACAAAAATAACCTCGCTTATTTATGTTGTTCACGTGCTGCTTGTACGGTATTGTGCAACAACATCGTAATCGTCATCGGTCCAACACCTTTTGGTACAGGGGTAATGTAGCTTGCTACTTGTTTTACATCATCAAAATCGACATCTCCACACAACTTTCCATTTTCTAATCGATTCACACCGACATCGATCACAATTGCTCCTTCTTTCACATATGAAGACGTGATCAGCTTCGGTTTGCCGACCGCAACAATTAAAATATCTGCTTGACGTGTTATAGCGGCTAAATCGTTTGTGCGCGAGTGACAATACGTTACCGTCGCATGTTCACGTAAAAACAGTTGACCGACGGGTTTACCGACGATGTTACTACGTCCAACAACGACGACATGCTTTCCTGCAATGTCCACTTGCAAAGATTGAACCATATATAAAATGCCGTACGGTGTACACGGTAAAAACGTTTGTTGTCCCGTCATCATTCGGCCAATGTTGAGCGGATGAAAACCATCAACATCTTTTTCTGGCGCGATCGCTTCAATCACATGTAATTCATTAATTTGTGGTGGTAGCGGCAATTGCACTAAAATGCCGTGTACTGAGCGATCTTCATTTAAACGAGCAATTTGCTCTAACAAAAACGACTCGGATATGTCACTTGGAAAAGTCAGTAAAATTGAACGAATCCCGATTTCTTCACATGCTTTTTGCTTCGCTTTCACGTACGATTGTGAAGCAGGATGATCTCCAACAAGAATAACGGCCAGTGATGGAACAATGCCTTCTTGTTTTAACTGCTCGACTTCTTTCGCTAATTGTGCTCGTTTTTCTTTTGCTAATTCAAAACCGTTAATGATTTGCGCTGTCATAAACCCTTCTCCCCCTTATTCGTTTAAGACAATGTTTCTTTTATTTTTGCAAGTACGCCGTTAATAAAGCGACTTGATTTTTCGTCACCAAATACTTTGGCTAACTCAATAGCTTCGTCCATACTTACGCTCAACGGAATATCATCCATATATTTCATTTCAAATACAGCCATGCGTAAGATGGAACGATCGACGTTTGCGACACGCTCTAACGTCCATTTTTCTAAGTGTTGGCGCAATAAATCATCAATTTCTTTTTGGTGCTTAACTACACCAAAAACAAGCATTTCCATAAACGGATCTGTTTCTTCTTCAATGACGTTAGCAACCGCTTCGTGTGGTTCAATGCCTCCTACGTCAATTTGAAACAACGCTTGTAACGCTTTTTCTCTTGCTGTATGCCGTTTCATGACCAAAACCCTTTCTATCATATTGTCGAAAATTATATCATGATCATAACATATTTCGCCGAAAGAAAACACTCGCACATCGAAAAAGGGCGATCTCATAAACGAGATTGCCCTTTTTCTTTACTCCACTTCCGTCTCTACTTTCGATGTTTCAAATTGAACACCGACAATATGGACGTTCACTTCAGCTGTTTCTAATCCTGTCATCGTCAACAACGCTTGGCGAACGTTTTCTTGAATTTTTTGCGAAACCGTTGGAATGGATACACCAAAGTTCATCACACAATAAATATCAATGACAATGCCGCGGTCCGTTAAATCCACTTTCACGCCTTTACCGTGATTTTTTTTTCCTAACCGCTCAACGACACCAGCCGCAAAGTTACCGCGCATTTGCGCTACTCCCTCAATTTCAGAAGCCGCAATGCCTGCGATAACTTCAATGACTTCCGGTGCAATTTCTACTTTACCTAAACTGTTATGACCATTTTCCATTTCTAATACGTGCTCAGACATAACAATTCCCCTCCTTCATCATTAAGAGTTCATTACATCGTATGTTTCTAAAAACTTTGTATTAAAGTTTCCTTCGACAAACTTTTCATGTTCAAGCAATTTCAAATGAAACGGAATCGTCGTATGAACTCCTTCAATAACAAACTCACTCAAAGCGCGTTTCATGCGGGCAATCGCTTCTTCGCGAGTCGGTGCATGAACAATCAGCTTGGCAATCATCGAATCGTAATACGGTGGAATCGTATAGCCCGGATAAGCGGCAGAGTCCACTCGCACGCCAAATCCTCCCGGTGGTAAATACATTTGTATTTTCCCAGCGGATGGCATAAAGTTTTTCGCAGGGTTTTCCGCATTAATTCGGCATTCAATAGACCAGCCGTTAAAAGTGACATCCTCTTGTTTCAACGTTAATTTCTCACCTGATGCCACGCGAATTTGTTCTTTAATTAAATCGACACCTGTCACCATTTCCGTAACTGGGTGTTCCACTTGAATGCGCGTGTTCATCTCCATAAAGTAAAATTGGCGATTGCGGTAGTCGTAAATAAATTCCACCGTTCCAGCTCCCGTATATTGAACTGCTTGCGCTGCTTTGACAGCTGCTTCCCCCATTTTCTGACGCATTTCTTCATCAAGTACAGGAGATGGTGTTTCTTCTAACAGTTTTTGTAAACGACGTTGAATCGTACAATCGCGCTCTCCAAGGTGAATGACGTTTCCGTATGAGTCTGCTAGCACTTGAATTTCCACATGCCGAAAATCTTCGATGTATTTTTCAATATATACCCCTGGATTTCCAAACGCTGTTGCAGCTTCTTGTTGCGTGATCGTAATTCCTTTGATGAGCTCTTGCTCGTTTCGAGCGACCCGAATGCCTTTTCCACCGCCACCTGCAGTTGCCTTAATAATAACAGGATACCCGATTTCGTTCGCTAGCGCAATTGCCTCATCGATGCTTTCAATAATTCCTTGTGAACCGGGAACGATCGGAACCCCAGCTTGTCTCATCGTCTCACGTGCAACATCTTTTGTACCCATCTTTGTAATCGCTTCCGGACTTGGTCCGACAAACGTAACGTTACATTCTCGGCATAGTTCAGCAAAATCAGCGTTTTCAGCTAAAAACCCGTAGCCTGGATGAATTGCATCACATTGAGTTAACGTCGCTACACTCATAATGTTTGTAAAGTTTAAGTAGCTGTCTTTAGACGTTTTGGGACCGATACAATATGCTTCGTCTGCTAATTGAACATGAAGCGCTTCGCGATCCGCCTCAGAAAATACAGCAACCGTCTCGATGCCAAGCTCTTTGCACGCCCGAATAATCCGAACAGCAATTTCCCCACGATTGGCAATTAACAATTTTTTTATCATCACGATCGCTCCTTTATTCAGGCTTCACAAGGAATAAAGGTTGTCCATATTCAACGAGCTGGCCATTTTTTACAAGCACTTCTACGATCTCTCCATCCACTTCCGCTTCAATTTCATTAAACAATTTCATTGCTTCAACAATACATACAATCGTATCTTTTTTCACTTTATCGCCAACTTTTACGTAAGGTGCGGCATCTGGTGATGGCGCTGCATAAAACGTACCGACCATCGGCGATGTAATCGTATGTAGGTTTTCTGTTGCAACAACTTGTTTTTCCGGCTTCGCTTCTTCTTTCACTTCCACTTTCTCAACAACAGGTGTCACCGGTGGTTGTTGCTGGACAACAGATGTTTGTGGCACGTCCACTTTTGGTGTAGCAACAACAACTTGTTCAGCTGCTCCAGCTTTTTTCATTTTAATTTTTGAGCCGTCGTGTTCGTATACAAACTCGACAATGTTTGACTCGTTTACTAATCGGATTAATTCGCGAATTTCTTGGATTTTCAACATTGACTTACACCCCTCGCCCCATCATTTGTAGAAAAAGATTACACAATACCATGATACGACACACCTTTTCCATTATTCAATAAAATGATAAGAAAATGTTAGAAAATTTATATCTGGTCATAAAAACAATTATTATTATATAGTATTATAAAATTTGTTTTCAACCGAAAAAAAATAACCGGTTTACCGGTTATTTTTGGAAACGAACAGCTACATCTCGCACGCGACCAAGTTCACTTTGAACGAGTTGGATAATTTCATTCGCTGCTTTTTTCGAATGCTCTTTCGATTTCACTGTGATATGCACTTGATTTTCGTGAACGCGAACAAGGGCATCGTCATATCCTTTCGATTTAATTAACGTTTCTAACACCGCTTCTTTTTCTGCAATATTCGATAGTTGTTGCAACTGATCGATTGCTTTGCTTTTTTCTTCAGCAGATACGTTATTGGAAGCGACAATGGCGTTCAACTCTTGACGCAACTTGCTTCGCTCATCTTCAATTTCGAGTCGAAGCGCAGTAAACAAATCGTCGCTTCCTGTATTCGTTTGTTCGACAGTTACGTCTTCCTCATTTACAACTTCTTCTTTCATCGCTTCATCTGTCGTTTTTAAACCTTTTTCATTGTTTGCCTCGTCCTTTTGTTCAAACGCCACTTGCTCTGTGAGCTGAGGACTTGTTACATAATACACCGATAAGACGACAACTAAACTAAACATTGTTAACAACCAAACTGTTTGTTTTTTCAACATATGTTCTCCCCCTTACTTTTTTGGTAAAACAGCAACGCGATGACTCGGAACGTTCAACGTTCGCGTCACAGCTTCGATAATCCATTTTTTCACTTGCACTTGATCGGCTCCTTTAGCAACAACAAGCACACCGCGAATTTCTGGTTTTTTCGTTTGCAGAACAAGAGGCGTTTCTTCGTCTCCTTTGCGCACGATCACAATTTTTTCGTCTGTTGATTCATCTTCAATTTGACGCTTTCCACCTTCTTTATCTTCTTCCATCGTTCGTTTTTTTTGAACGATTTCATTTTTTTCAAGTACGTTTTGTTCTGTGGCATCGACATTTACGATCACTTTTACTTCACCAACGCCAACAATCGCCTCAAGCGCTTCCTTTAATTGCTGTTCGTATCGTTCTTCATAGTCAGCAATTTGTTTTAATTTTTTCTCTTCATCTGTTTGACGAAATACAGCTTGGGTCGTTTCTTGTTGAACTTGTTTTGAAGAAGAGAAATTAAATACATTGCCAAAAATCATAAATGATAAACCGAAAGCTAAAAGGATTACAATTAATCCGTTTTTTTCAATCCATTGTTTCACCCCTCCCTACTCCCTCCTTTCTAGATGAATCGTGATCAGTTCTGGATCTACTCCCCACATATGTGCTAAAAAGCGGGCAATGTCGTCATGTTTTTCTGTTATTGATGGCGATGATTGAATGCGAATCGGCTTCACAACAGAAGTCGTTTCTTCTGCCAACTCCACTGTAATCGCTTCAATTGGTGGAGGAGATTGTTCCGACTCCCCGATCGTTAATGAAATATCCGTCACCGTTAACCCATATGTGCGCATCAACTCCTCAGCCGCTGTGTTCTTTAGCTGGACAGCCATTTGTTCTAAAATATATGCACGTTGTGAGGCTTGTATTTCTTTTTTCTTTTTTTCAATGTCATTTTCGAGCGTTTCATTTTGTTGGTGTTGAATTGAAGTAAACCACGTATCTACATTCCCATGAAATAAACGAAGAAGTGGAGAAAATAAAATGAAAATAAACAGTAAACCAACAACCATCTTTACATATTTTTGAAATGAGCCATTTGGTAAAATAAGATCGATGATAACGGCTAGCAAAATGAATGTGATAAGATGGGAAATCCATTCGGTCAATAGTCCCACAGGCCTCTATTCTCCTTTCAGCGAACCATCATCGTTAAATTTCCTGCTGCGATGATGACGGTCATACTTAAAAAAAACATAAGCGATACGATCATCAGAGCAACGAGCACGTACATGATACTTTTGCTCATTATACTCAAACAGGAAATGACGATGCCTCCTCCCATCGGTTGTAACATTGCGGCTGCTAGTTGATAAATAAGGGCGATGACTAAAATTTTGATCGCTGGAAACGCTGCAATAAGAAGCAACAGAGCCACTCCGAACAACCCAACTGTATTTTTTAATAAGACGGAAGCGGTAACGACTGTATCGGCTGCATCGGTAAACATTCGCCCGATAATCGGGATAAAATTTCCTGCCATAAATTTTGCTGCTCGTATCGCCACTCCATCCGCAATTGCGGTTGTTGCTCCCTTGACCGACAATACACCGAAAAAGATCGTTAGCATCACACCAAGTGAACCTACACTAATGTTGCGTAACAAATCGGCTAATTTCGTTACTTTGTAATGTTCGCTTAATAAGCTAACGATGCTTAAAATTGTTGCTAAAAATAAAAGCGGTAATGAAAAATGTTCAACGATCGTTCCTGTTATGTTCATAAAAAATAACACAATTGGGTGAAAAAAGGCTACAGATACAACACCACCAGAAGACGCCATAAGCGCAAGTAAAATCGGTAAAAGAGCAATCATAAAACTCGTCATCGTCTGAATAGCCTCTTTCGCATACGTGACAGCAACATGAAAACTGTTTAGTGCAATAATCATCAGCACCATATAAACAACCGCATGAGCGACTTTACTGACAGCATGGTGTGAAAAAGCGTTTTGTAACGATTGTAAAAATATACTAAATACCGTTAGTAAAATAAGCATACCGAGCAACTTTCCATTCGCCATCAGCTCGTACAATAAAAACTTTATAAACGCCTGTAACCATTCGCTGAGCGATAGTTCTTTTTCGCCATTTATAAACTGCCAAAACGATCCTTTTTGGCTTTCTGGCAATAACCCTCCATACTGTTGAACAATGTGATCCCAATATTGTTTTATCGACTCCACACCAACTTGTTCCGCTTGTTGTTTCACTAGTTCATTCGTTGTTGGTGAAGCTTGTACAACGGAAGGCAAGAAAAAAAGGAGAAAGAAAAATAGGATGGGAGCGTACTTCATGTCATCACCCCTTCATCGGAAGAAAGCTCAAAATCGTTTCAATTAAAGCTGTTAAAATCGGAATCGCCATCGCTAAAATTAAAATTTTTCCACCGAGCTCAATTTTTCCAGCGATCGCTCCTTGTCCCGCATCTTTCGAAATTTGTGCGCCAAACTCTGCAATATAAGCAATGCCGATAATTTTTAAAATCGTTTCGACATACACCGTTTGAACGTGTGCTTCGTTCGCTAGCGTTTGAACCATGCGAAAAATGTCTTGAATGCGATCCATTAAAAATAAAAAAATAACTGTTCCAACAAAAACGGTTAACAAAAGTGAAATATTCGACTTATGTTCGTTTAAAATCGTCACTAAAAACGTTGCAATAAGTCCGAGTCCAACAATTTGCAAAATATCAATGAGCATTCCCTCCTAACTTTGAAACAAAAAAACAGATTTAATTTTTTGGAATAAGTCTTGAACGATCGAAATGACTAAAAATAAAATATAAATAAACCCTAATAATGTAACCCATTGTGCATATTCTTTTTTTCCAATCCCTTCTAATACAGCGTGCAAAAAAGCAACGACAATGCCTACACCAGCAATACGAAAAATTAAATCTACGTCAACGCCCATTTGAAATGTCCTCCTCTATATGAGTAAAAGCACGATGAGAATGCCCGTTAATACACCTAAACTTTTCATCATTTTTTCATAACGTTGTTGTTTTTCGATGGCGTCCCCTTCTTCTCTCTCTAAATGCACCATCGTTAAACGAATATAATTTTGTTGAATTTCATGATCGTATTGTCCAAGCGTCTCGCCAAATTGTTTCATAATCTCCAATTCCCCTTCTTTTAAGGCGGTCATTTTCCATACTTCGTGTAAACTTTCCTCCCATGCTTGACGAGCATTCATCGTTCCTTTTTGCAACTTTTGCGCAAACGATTCAAACAACCATGATAACGGTTTCGATAGCTGTTGAGATAATCGAAACGCAGCGTCCATTAACGGCGTATGCCCGTACATAATTTCTGCTTCAAGTGCCTGCAATGCCATTTTTAACTGGCGCAATTGTCTTGTGCGCTCGCGTAAAAGTCGCGACGCTTCAAAACCTGACCATGTTGTCGCCAATATAATGCATATTGCTCCAATCCATTTCATTTACATCACGCTCATCTTTCGATATATATCGCGACCGTTTGCATCTCGAACGGCTTGAATCGTTCCAGGACGTCCGATATTCGTCAATTCAACAAATCGTTCAAATACAGCTTGTTCTATAATTGGGCGCAGCGATGGGCGCTTGATTATATCGTCGAAATGGTGGCCATGCGCTGTCATAAATAAGCCCACTCCCGCATGAACCGCTTCTAAAATTGCGGTGCAATCTGCCTCACTTCCGATTTCATCAACGATCAATACATTTGGGCTCATCGAACGAATCATCATCATCATTCCTTCTGCTTTCGGGCACGCATCGAGCACATCGACACGATAGCCGAATGTAAATTGCGGAATGCCTTTCACGCAACCAGCAATTTCTGAACGTTCATCGACGATGCCTACTTTTTGAGATGTAATCTGTCTCTCTTTCACCCCAATGCTTACGATGCGTGCAATATCACGAAGAAGCGTTGTTTTTCCTGTTTGAGGCGCTCCGATAATCATCGTATTAAGCCATCGTCCGTCGTATAAGTAAGGAAGAAGTGGCTCAGCGATGCCGATTTGTTGCCGGGCCATTCGAATGTTAAATGATGTAATGTGTCGGATCGCTTTCACTTTTCCGTCTTCTGTAATTACTTTTCCAGCTAAACCGACTCGATGCCCACCTTGAATCGTGATGTAGCCTTTTTTCAACTCTTCTTCGATCGTATAAAGAGAATATTGGCTTAGTTTATTTAATAGTTCGATGCCTTCTTCCATTTGTACAATATGTGGACATATGTACGACCTCCCCCTAGCAATGACTTCCAATGGGCGATGAATGCGAATGCGAATTTCTTCGATCGCAGAATGAGAGCCAATAGGAAACGATTGAATGGCGTGCACGAGCGTTTTAGGCAACATATCAAACACTGCTTGCATCTTCTTCCCTCCTTCATTTCACAACATAAATGCCGATCAATATACATACAACCCCAACACCGATCCATACGAGCTTAAACAATGATAGCTCATTCGCCACCGCAACAAGCCCAATCATCATAACAACGAAAAAAATCGTCGGACCGACAACAGCAAGCAATGTATTAACTGCAAGCGCCTTTTTTACATCATTCAGCGACAACATAACAATTGCTGCACTTAACTCAATCGCTGCGGATAAAAAGCGTAACCCCGCCATTGTCCAAACCGTTGCATCAATCTTCATCGCATCCTCCTTGTACAACAGTGCTAGTACAACGTATGCAGAAATGGGACAATTCAGAAGTGCAGAAAGGAAAAATTCATAGGGAAAGATGTTTACAGATAGAGAGAGAAAACCATACAATGTTTGTATAAAAAGTAATAATTTAAAATAGCGGAGAAGAGAGGAATTGATTTGAATTTAAAATACGTTATCGGTTTATTTATTTGCCTAATTCCCATTTTACCAATTATAAAATTTGCATTGAAACGAGTGGAAACTTCTAATATAAATTCAAAACAAATCGATGCTATACTATACATAAACTTACCGATTTTTCTTTATTTTTATTTATTTTATATTTTTCATACAAATGAACTGTCATTTATTTTTTTAGTTCTTATCTTTCTTTACTCCCTATTTTTTGTTACTTTATTTTTTGCTAGTGCCATCAAGGAGGGAATTGCTCGAAAAATCATAAACATTTGGAAAGATTTATGGTGAAAAACTTTTTGCTAATTGTTTTAATGAAGGATGGCACATCAAACGGTATGCTAAATAACAAATGAAGGGGATGATCAAGATGGCATACGTCATTCGCAAAATGAAACAAGAAGATATAAAACAAGTTCAATATATAGCGAAAATAACTTGGAATGCTACTTACGAGGGTATCATCCCTTCAGGTGTGCAGGAGAATTTTTTAAAATTGGCTTACAGTGATGAGCAAATGAAACAACGATTACAACACTCTACTTTTTTTGTAGCTGAAGTAGGAGACAACATCGCAGGATTTTCCAACTTTTCTTCAATAAGGGAAGATGGAGAGGTTGAATTGTGGGCTATTTATGTTCATCCAGAACAACAAGGCAGAGGAATCGGCTCCGCTTTGTTACAAAAAGGGATACAAATAGACGGTGTAAATAAAATTTATGTAAATGTTGAAAAAGATAATCAAATCGGAAAGACCTTTTATGAAGCTAAAGGTTTTGAAGTTGTGAAAGAGTTTGATGAAGAGTTTGATGGTCATATGTTAAAAACAATCAGAATGGTTTTAAAACTTTAAAATTCCCATATACGAAATTCAGCTTGTCGATAATCGACAAGCTGAATTTCGTACTTTCATGAGTTTCCATTACGCGCGTGATACGTATGTGCCGTCTGTTGTGTTAATAATTAACACATCGCCTTCATTAACGAAGAACGGTACTTGAACGACAAGACCTGTTTCTAACGTTGCTGGTTTAGAGCCACCTGATGCTGTATCACCTTTAATGCCTGGCTCTGTTTCAACCACTTTTAATTCCACTGTGTTTGGCAATTCGACACCAATCGTTTCGCCTTGATACATCATAATAAATACTTCCATGTTTTCTTTTAAAAACTTTAATTCATGTTCAATTTGTTTTGCAGGCAGTTCAATTTGCTCATATGATTCCATATCCATAAACACATGTTGATCGCCGTTTGCGTATAAATATTGCATTTTGCGGTTATCAATTTGCGCTTTGTTTACTTTTTCACCGGCACGGAACGTTTTTTCTTGAATCGCACCTGTGCGCAAGTTACGAAGTTTTGAGCGAACGAAAGCTGCACCTTTTCCTGGTTTCACATGTTGGAATTCGATGACGCGCCAAATGTCACCGTCGACTTCAATCGTTAAGCCTGTACGAAAATCGTTTACTGAAATCATGTTCATTTCCTCCTACGTCTATAAAATAATGAGTTCTTTTGGTGAAAGAGTGAGCCGCTCATTGCCGTTTTCTGTAATGACGATGTCGTCTTCAATGCGGACACCGCCTAATCCCGCTATGTAAATGCCTGGTTCAACCGTCACAACCATCCCCGGCTGTAGCACTGTATCCGAACGCATCGAAAGCGCTGGCATTTCATGCACTTCCATGCCGAGCCCATGGCCTGTGGAATGCCCAAAATATTCGCCAAATCCGCAAGCAGAAATGTAATCGCGTGTGAGCGCATCTGCCTCTCGCCCTGTCATCCCCGGACGAATGTGTTCAACACCGCGAAGCTGGGCTTGCAATACGACATCATATATGCGCTTTAATTCATCGTTTACATCTCCAACTGCAACCGTTCTCGTAATATCGGAGCAATATCCTTTATAGTATGCGCCAAAATCAAGCGTGACGAACTCGCCTTTCTCAATCACTTTCTCTGTCGCCACCCCATGTGGCAATGCCGAGCGCACACCGGAGGCAACGATGATGTCAAACGATGAACTTGTCGCTCCTTGTTTGCGCATAAAAAATTCCAACTCATTCGCCACGTCTATTTCACGCACACCTGGGCGAATAAAATCGAGAATATGGCGAAAAGCGGCATCGGCAATCTCGGCTGCTTCCTTTAATATCTTAATCTCTGCTTCCGACTTAATCAAGCGTAACTTTTCAACCGCGCCTGAAACTGGGACAAACGTTGCTTTGATTGCTTTTTCATATGCTGAAAACGTTGCATACGAAAGATCGTCTTGCTCAAATCCAAGCTTTTTAATACCTAATCGCTCGACTTGTTTCGCTACTTCTTCAATGAGCGTTTGTGTATGTTGAACAATTTCATACCCTTCAATTTGTCTTGTCGCTTGCTCGACGTAGCGAAAATCGGTAATAAATACGGCATCCGTTTCGCTAATTAAAGCAACACCAGCCGTCCCTGTAAAATTCGTCATATAGCGACGATTATACTCGTTTGTAATGAGAAATCCATCAATGCCATGTTCGGCAAATTGTGCACGAAGTTTTTGTACTTTATCCAATGTTATTTCCCCTTCCCTTCAACCATATCAAGCAACGCTAAAATCGCCAATCGATATCCGTTTACACCGAGACCAACAATTTGCCCAGCCGTCACAGGAGCAAGAACAGATTGGTGACGAAACGGCTCTCTAGCGTGAATATTTGAAATATGTACTTCAATGACTGGTGTTTGTATACTTGCAATCGCATCACGCAACGCATAACTATAATGCGTAAACGCCCCAGGATTAAAAATGATTCCATCGTACAACGATTCCGCCCGATGAATTTGGTCAATTAACGCCCCTTCATAATTACTTTGGTAGCATGTTAACTCGGCTCCATATTCACCGGCAAATTCCGCTAACTGTTTTTCTAATTGAGCAAGTGTCGTATGCCCATAAATGTGCGGCTCCCTCATACCGAGACGATTTAAGTTTGGACCGTTTAAAAGGAGGAATCGAACCATTCCCCCTCTCCCCCCTTTACTGATGAAAATACATATGGTTATTTTACCACATCGACCTGTTTTTGTCGCCTCATCTCTGCAACTTCAAATGAAATGGAATAACCGATAAACATTCCATATAAAATGTAAAAGCATACCATCGTGACAACCGTATTTCTCTCAAGTTGTGAAACAGCTTTTAACTGCGGAAAAATGGGATTTAATACGTAAAAAACAAGTACCCATAACCCGATGCCGAAAGCGACGCCTGGCCAAATGCCTTGACGATTTTTTAAAAAAGCATAGTACAGAAACGAAGCAATAACTGAAGCGAGCCCAATGAACAAAATCGCAATCGTCTGACCAAGGGCACCGTCTTTCCAATCACCGATCGCCCACGGTTGCAAAATGAAATTTGGCGCGACTTCTGTAAAATGAAAAAAATAAGCACAGTATGCGAGGAAGCTCCAAAATACACCCCCAATAAAACCAATCAATGCAACTTTTGCTAAAACGGGCATTGGTTTTTCTCTTTTATTTTGTTCAAGTTGTGCGTCTTGTTTCGTTTTTGTTTGCACAGCAATCACCTCCGTTTTTATCTTGTCCAAAATATTGGATCTCATGTGTATCAGCTCTCATTTTTGGCAACAATACAAATACAAACGATACATCGACCTAGAGGTTTTTAGCGTTTTCTTGTAGAATATAAGAAAAAAGAAAATAGGTTGGTGTCTTCTTATGAGTAAAAACGTATATGGCGGGCAGGCAGTCATTGAAGGGGTCATGTTCGCTGGACGTAATCATTCCGTCACAGCCATTCGGCGAAAAGACGGTTCGATTGAGTATTTCCACGTTCCACGCGAAACAAATAAAACGCTTGCTTTATTCAAAAAAATTCCGTTTCTTCGCGGCATTTTTGCAATTATTCAAGCAAGCGCGAACGGCTCGAAACATTTACAGTTTTCAAGTGAACGATATGATCTTGATCCAAATGAAGATGAAGCGTTGGACAATGAGGCTCCATCCAAATGGACAATGATTTTAGGTGTTGCGCTCATCGGGGTGTTATCGTTTTTATTTGGGAAGTTTATTTTTACGCTTATTCCTGTATTTTTAGCCGAATTAACGAGACCGATGTTCCCATCGAACACAGCACAAATACTCGTTGAAGGGTTTTTTAAACTTCTTTTACTTTTAGGGTATATTTACTTTATTTCGCTCACACCACTCGTTAAACGACTGTTTCAATATCATGGAGCAGAACATAAAGTAATTAATGCCTATGAAAATGGGTTACCGTTGACGGTTGAACATGTACAACGACAATCTCGTCTTCATTATCGTTGTGGTAGTAGCTTCATTTTATTTACTGTCATCATTGGCGTATTCGTTTATATGTTCGTCCCAACTGAACCACTTTGGGTGCGCGTATTAAATCGATTAGCGCTCATTCCCGTTGTATTAGGATTATCTTTTGAAGTATTACAAGTCACAAACGCGTTGCGACATGTTCCTGTGTTGCGCTCACTTGGCTACCCCGGCTTATGGTTACAACTATTAACGACGAAAGAACCGACTAATGATCAAGTGGAAGTAGCGATCGCATCATTTCAACGTTTGCTTGAGTTAGAGGGAGAAGCGACGAAACAGCAAGAAGAAGTGGTGTAATGATAAAGGAGGTGGATCGATTGCGTCGGCGCCCATTCCCGCTTATTACTTTGCTTATTGTATTCGCTATTTTTGGGTTTTCTTATCGTTTATGGAACGATCCGATTCAGTTGTTGAAACAAATATTTTTTATCATATTTATTGTAGCTGTTTTTTACGGCATATATAAATGGGTACAAAGGCGACGCTTTGGTCAATCATATCAAAGAGCGGTGAAACAATCGAAAAAACTCCACCATCAAAAAACGAAGCCGACGTCGAAAAAACAACCGCGCCCAACTGCTTTAAAGAAAAAGCACGCCACTCACTTAACAGTCATTGAAGGTAAAAAAGGAAAGAAAAAAAATCGGGCTTCTTTTTAGCCCGATTTTTTCTTTTAATACGTCCACGTTTTTAAAAATTGTTCTGTCCGCTCTTTTCCAAACGAAATAAGCTCCTTTTTCTCTTCATCGGTCATTGAAAAATCTGTGGCAACAATATGTTTGACCGGGAGAAAAATAATGTTTTTCTCATGACGGCGTGAAATGTATCGTTCATCGTGCGCCTCGCGCATCGTTTGAAACAACGCTTCATACAACTCAATGGCATTATTAATTTTCTTTTTTGCTTTTTGCGCTTGTCTTGCGCTTAATTTGATGCCTAGAACAGGTCGCTTTTTCCGTTCTTCATCAAATAAAAAAATCGGGAAATTGCTTAGTAAGCCGCCATCAACAACAATATGCTTCCCTTCGTCTGTCTTTAGCCGTACAGGCTCAAAAAAATAAGGGATGCCGACGCTCATTCTGACCGCTTTTGCGACCGGAAAGCGAAGAGGATCAATGCCGTATTTCGGTAAATCATCTGGCAAAATAAGCATCGTTCCATTTGTTAAATCAGAAGCAATCACTCGCAATCGTTCATGTGGCAAATCTGCAAATGTACACACTCCCTTTTTGCTGAGCTGTTCAGCTATCCATTGTTCAAGCTTTTCTCCTTTATACAACCCCATTTTCCAATAAAGTAAAAGCCATTTTAACCACGCATACGGAATGATCGTACGTCGCTCATCGAGAAAATCCATTAAATTCATATCGTCCATCATGTCTATGATTTCCTTGCTTGTAAATCCCGATGCAATAAACGACGCAATAAGCGCCCCTGCGCTCGTACCAGCGAGCCGTTTAAAGCGAAAACCTTTTTCCTCGATGGCCTCGTATGCTCCGATTAACGCGAAACCTTTGACACCTCCGCCTGAAAATACACCGTCAATCTCCATGCCCTTCCCTCCCTCGCCATATATGTATGAAGAACGGGAGAAATTGAGCATAAAAAAACAAAAAGAACAAGCGTTTATGCCTGTTCTTGCTCGTTTTGCTTTTGAATGTTGCGAAGCGCTTCAAGACGTGACCGATCTTCTTCAAAATATTGAACTAAGTCACCAATACGGTCAATCGCATTCCAACTTAAATGATGTTCGATTCCCTCAACATCGCGATAAATGTTTTCTTCGTCTACACCAATGAGACGCATAAATTGTTCCAGTAGCTCATGGCGATACACAAGTCGCTTACCGATTTTTTTTCCTTTCGAAGTAAGTACAAGCCCTCGGTATTTTTCATATACTAAATATTCGTCTTTATCAAGCTTTTGAACCATTTTTGTCACAGAGGAGGGATGAACAGATAACGCTTCGGCAATATCCGATACACGAGCGTATCCTTTTTCTTCGATCAATATATAAATTTGTTCAATATAATCTTCCATGCTTGGTGTTGGCATATATGTCCCTCCTAAACAAACATCCGCAATCATTATGATTATAACATGTTTACCAAGCATGACAACTATTTACGTAAAATATTCAATCGTTGCCGCGGGAAAAAATTGTGCAATATATGAACGAATCGTGTCATTCAGCCGATTGGCTTCTTCATCTCGATACACATATTTCCCAATACCGTATCGTCCCCATTTATATTTTCGTTTTGTTTCATCAAGATCTAGTTTCGTCTTCGGATACCGTTTTTGAATGACTGTTTTCGCTGGTTTTGTGAAGCGATGTTGAATTAGTTCAAATGTTACACCCGTTAAGTCGATGTCTTGTAAATTCGCATGTAATCGTTCAAATAGCTCAAAATATCCTTCTTCCCATCCGTTATGCATGTAAATGGGTGCAACGATAAAGCCGAGTGGATAGCCAGCACGTGCCACTTTTCGTGCCGCCTCCAACCGCCCATCAAATGAAGACGTCCCCGGTTCAAAATTTTGAATGACATACCGTGAATTGACGCTAAAGCGAAAACGTGTTTTTCCGTTATGTTTCGCATCAAGCAAATGATCGACATGTTCATACTTTGTAACAAAGCGAAGGCGGCCGTATTCGGTTGTACCAATAAATTCAATTGCTTTTTTTAACGCATGCGTCAAATGGTCGATGCCGACAATATCTGACGTACAAGCAGCCTCAAAACGAGTAATTTCTGGAGCGCGTTCATCAATATATTTTTTCGCTTGGGCAAAAATATCATCCAGATTGACGTACACACGAATGTAAGGCTTACTTCCAAGCGTCGTCTGTAAATAACAATAATGACAATGACCCATGCACCCTGTCGCAAGTGGAATCGCATATTCTGCTGACGGTTTAGACGTATCAAACTTTAATGTACGGCGAACACCGACAACAAGTGTTGATTTTGCATTGCGATATTGTTGCAGTTCATTATCCCCTGGAATACCGCGAACTTGGTTGTGCGATGTCGTTTCGCGAATGTCAATATGCATATGTTTAAATTTCTCATACAACTCTTTGCCAAGTGGATAACGGAGCGCTTCTGGCTCAAAATAAACAAGTTGCGGAATAAACGGCTTCATACAATCACCTCAATGTTAGTATGTTTGATTGTTATGAGGTGATGAAATACAATTTTTGTTATCATTCATAATGAAAAGGAACGGAGATTTCCCGTTCCTTTTTCCATTTTTCCATCACAAACCACATTTTAATTGCGCACCGCAACTTGTACACGTGTTGCAGCCGCCGATTTCTTCGACCGTTCCTTCGCGGCATACCGGACAAATGTTGCCGACTTCCGATCCGATCGTAACGTCTGTCGCCCGTAAATCTGGAATCGTTTCAACGAGAGCAACGGTTCGTTTTTTCGGTTCTTCTGGAATTAATTCAAGCTGTTCTTCGACTGCATTTTCTTCCGCTTTTAATGTCAACACTTGCGCATCGCGGCTACCATCGACATATACTGTACCGCCTTTTGCGCCACCTCTCCATAACCGTTCGTACACTTTTTGCACTTGCTCGACCGTATAGCCGCGAGGTGCATTCACCGTTTTCGAAAGGCTAGAGTCAACCCAACGTTGAATGATACATTGCACATCGGCATGCGCTTCTGGCGATAAATCCATCGCCGTTACAAACCAATGCGGCAAGTTGTTCGGATCCGCTTCTGGATGTTTATCTAAATATTCTTGAACGATATCCGCCTTCACTTCAATAAACTTGCCGAGACGGCCGCTTCGATAATAAGAGAAGGAGAAATATGGTTCAAGTCCTGTGGACACGCCGATCATGGTTCCGGTACTCACTTATGTTACTTCTATCCATACATATTGGACAGAAGGCAGGTACGATATTGCTACCCGCTCCATATGTCGCCATATGGGTCAGACTATATCTTCAACCAAATCTCCTGTGAATGTCTTTTGCGATGACAAGGATACTCACATAAGGTAATTAAATTAGATAATTCATTCGCCTTTTTCCAATCACCGTTGAAAGCCCTAAATGGTATAATGTGATGAACTGATAATTCACGTCCATATTCAGCTTCTGTTATTCCACAATCTTGACAAGTAAAATTATCACGTTCCCTAGCCTTCCTGCGCTGAGCTCTCCAGTTTGGCCCATAATATTCTATATCTCCTCCTGCCCAAGCACCATTGTTTTCTCCAGAGAACATCCTAGTTCTTTCATAATAATCACCCATGCAATGCACAGAACAGAAATTAAGATTTCTAACAACAGAAGGTTTTTTCTCGATTTTTTTGCCACAATTATTACATGTGACAATAATTCGCTTTTTATATTGAGCTTTTCCTCTTTCCCCGTTCGCTTTGCCTAGACATGTTCTCGAACAATATTTTGCGCTTAATTTTCGATTTTCTGGGACATCGAACGTTTTTCCGCAAGTTTCACAAATTTTTTCGACACGTTTTCTCAAGTGTTGATTAATTTGATGGGCGTTCTGTATTAGATACATTCTCCTACATTGTTTATTACAAAAATTATTTTTTTGAATAATAGAAGGCTTTCGAAGCATTTCCCTTCCACAAAACGAGCAAAAAACTTTAACTTTTTTACTCATCTTTTTCCAAAATAATGGTGGATTCTTTTTTTGATACTCTGTTTTGCAAGATCGGGAACAAAACTTTTTTCTTTCAAAGTGACTAGGCTTTACATAAATTTCTTCATCGCAATTGAGACATTTTTTCTTCACAGGAACATCTCTCCTTTTCTGTCCTAATATGATTATTATAAAACAGAACAGATGTTCCTGTCACGAGATTTGGTTGCTCGGCGTATAGTCGTTGAGGGGTCAGCCACGACTTCCCTGCGGATTGTCTGGTAGGATAATCCAACACTCTTGCATTTTTACCTCTTTCATGTGCTGGCAAGGCACAGGTAGCAAGAGATACGCCAGATTTCCCCGCATATAGCCGAGTTTTCACTGTATTTTTACAAATACAGGGGGCAACTACTTACCCGTCGGAGCCACGGTCAGCAAATGCGAGTTGCGAATGCCGTATGTTAAAATATCTTGTCGAATATCGTCCGGCATTTTTTTCATATAACCGGTGTGAATAAACGCTTCACGCAATTTCATCGTTTCTTCTTCCGTTTCGCCAACTAAAAACGGAAAGCTTCCCTTTTCTTTTGCAAGCTCAATCGACGCACGATACGCTGTTGTCGCGATCGTTTGAAACAGCTCGTCCACTAACTGATTTCCTTCCTCCGAACCGTACTCTTTTTCGCAATAAATAAGCAAATCCGCTAGTCCCATGACGCCAAGACCGACGCGGCGCTCCCCAAGCGCTTGCTTTTTATTTTCCTCAAGGAAGTATGGGGTTGCATCAATAACGTTATCTTGCATGCGGACACCGACTTCAACCGTCCGCTTTAATTTTTCATAATCGACAACTTTCTTTTCTTTATCGACCATATTCGCCAAATTAATCGCAGCTAAATTGCACACAGAATAAGGTGCGAGTGGTTGTTCTCCACACGGATTTGTTGCGACTACTTTTTGTCCGTACGCTCTGGCATTCGTCATGTCGTTGGCGTTGTCGATAAAGAAAATGCCTGGTTCTGCGGAATACGTTGCGCAAATGTTAATGAGCTTCCATAGCTCGCGCGCACGAATTTTTCGATAAACACGAACGCGATAGCCCATTTTCTCCCATTCGCGCACATCTCCAACTTCATGCCATTTTTCGTTGTAGATGCGCATTTCTTCTTCCGAGTACGTTTCAACATCTGGGAAGCGCAATTCGTATTCTTCATCGTTTTCTACTGCCTGCATAAACTCTTTCGTTAAGCAAACAGAAATGTTCGCCCCTGTTAAAAAGTCTGGGTTGTGCACACTATACGTGCCACCTGTTCGCAACTTTTCTTCTGCCTCTTGAATTATTTTTTCCGTGAAACCGCCGTAACCTGGGATGTTTTTGTAATTGACAATCCCTTGATACATCGCACGTTCTTGCTCGGTGAGCGGGGTAAACTTTAATTTCTCTTTCGCTGCTTTTTGAATGCCTTCATCTTCTGTATTTTCCAGCAAATAGCGCAAAATGCGCGGATTTTGCATTTTGGAAATAATGAATTCAATAATGTCCGGATGCCAATCGGCTAGCATAATCATTTGAGCGCCACGGCGCGAACCACCTTGTTCGACAAGATGGGTCAGTTTTGCAATGTCGTCTAGCCATGACACTGAACCGGACGATTTTCCGTTCACTCCGCGCGCGAGTGTATTGCGTGGGCGAAGGGTAGAACCGTTCGTTCCGACACCGCCACCGCGGCTCATAATTTCCATCACTTGTTTGCGATGTTCGGAAATGCCCTCGCGAGAGTCTTTCACAAACGGCATGACGTAACAGTTAAAGTACGTCACTTCTGTCCCAGAACCTGCCCCGTACAATACGCGTCCAGCTGGCACAAAATTTAGGCTGACGAGCTGTTCATAAAACTTTTCAAACCACTCTTGTCGTTTTTCTTCTGTTTGCTCCACAGCGGCTAGTCCGGTTGCGTTCCGCTTTGCAATTTGCTCATAAAAAATTTCAAGTGGCTTTTCAATGACATCGAGGGAACGAACAACAATGCCTGTTTTCGCTTCCTCTCCTTCCAACACATGACGATATTCTTCTTCAACAAGCACGTGTGCTTTTTTATTTTCCCAGTCCAACTCAACGATAAATCCAAGTCCACGCGCTGGAAACTTCGGATCTTCCTTTACGGTTAAAACGACAAAATCTCCGACGCTTAACGTCAACTTTTCCGTATCTTTAAACGAATAGCGATCAAGCATCACTAAACGCGACACACCCTTATATGTAATGTGCATCTCAGAAGTAATCGGGTGCACTTGTGGAAACAGGCGAATGTCTTCATTTAGTTTGTCCACATTCACCGTCATTTTTTCAGAAAACGCAACCGTCATTTTTACCTCTCCTCTACCAACATAATCTTACTACATTAAACTACCATATATCGACAACAAGAATCAATAAAAAAATCAATATGTAGTATGATTTTTTTAAAAACACATACTACATATTGATAATTAAGTCAAGCATTTTTTATTTGTCAAGAGAAAAATTTATCTTTTGAAATTCCATTCATCCGTTTCGTATTTGTTTTTCGCTAGCTGCTGAACGTAAAAAAGCTCATCGTCTGTTAATTCATATCGTTCAAGTTGAATGTTTAAACCTTTTTCAAATCCTTTGAAAAACGCTTCTTTCGCCTCATCGATCGTCACTTTTCGATCGGTTAATTCATTTATTGCGACCGCCTTATTTTTAAAATTTTGTCGTAACCGCTCTTTTACTCGTTCGTTCGGATACTTAAATAAACGAAAAAGCATCTCTTCATCTAAGTCTAATAAAATCGAGCCATGTTGTAAAATGACTCCTTTTTGTCGCGTTTGGGCGCTTCCTGCCACTTTTCTTCCTTCGACAACGAGCTCATACCAAGACGGTGCATCAAAACAAACAGCGGAGCGCGGATTTTTCAAATCTGCTTTTTCTTCTTCTGTTTTTGGCACTGCAAAATACGCATCAAGCCCGAGAAAGCGAAATCCTTCTAAAATGCCTTGCGAAATGACGCGATACGCTTCCGTCACCGTTTGAGGCATAGCTGGATGCGATTCAGACACGATAACGCTATACGTCAACTCTTGATCATGAAGCACACCGCGTCCACCGGTTGGACGTCTCACAAAACCAAGACCATACTTTTTGACCGCTTCCATATCAATTTCTTTTTCGACTTTTTGAAAATAACCAATCGAAAGCGTTGGTGGATTCCAACCATAGAAACGAATGGTTGGCGGAATTTTTCCTTCGCTATGCCATTCTAACAACGCTTCATCAAGCGCCATATTAAACGCTGGGGAACAATTGCCTGAGTCAATAAAACGCCATACTTCTTTTTCCATCTACCCCACCCTTTCCTCTATCATTTTATAGTGTAGCAAACACAATAAGTCAATGGAAAATGCTTTGCTTCTTGCCTAAAACATTTATATAATAGACATGGCAACGATGAAAAAAGGAGGGACACCATGACAATAGCTCTTATTATTCTCGGGGCAATTATTGTGTACGCGGTCATTACATACTTTTACCAGAAACGAGTCGTTCAAACGTTGACGGAAGAAGAGTTCCGTGCAGGCTATCGCAAAGCACAGCTCATCGATGTTCGCGAACCAGATGAATACGCTGCTGGTCACATTTTAGGAGCACGTAACATCCCGCTTTCACAATTACGTTTGCGCATGAAAGAGTTGCGCAAAGATCAACCGATTTACTTATATTGCCAAAGCGGAATACGTAGCGGTCGCGCTGCACAAATGTTGTATCGCAACGGCTATCGAGACTTATACCACTTAAAAGGCGGATTTAAAATGTGGACAGGGAAAGTGAAGAAAAAATAAGGTGCCAAGCAAAAACGCCTGGCACCCTGTTTATTTTTGATAACGTAAAATCGGTTTGCGAGCAGCCGTCGTTTCATCTAAGCGTCTCACGACCGTTGTATGCGGCGCTTCTTGAACGATTTCCGGCGTTTCCTCCGCTTCTTTCGCAATTTGAATCATCGCGTCAATGAACGCATCGAGCGTTTCTTTTGACTCGGTTTCCGTCGGCTCGATCATCATACATTCTTCAACGATTAATGGGAAGTAGATCGTTGGCGGATGGTAGCCGAAATCAAGTAGACGCTTTGCAATATCGAGCGTACGCACTCCTAATTTCTTTTGTCGCTTTCCTGATAACACAAATTCATGTTTACAATGACGGTTGTATGGTAAGTCGTAATATTCCGCTAAGCGACGCATCATGTAGTTAGCATTTAGTACTGCATATTCTGTCACTGCTTTTAAGCCATCTGGACCCATCGAACGAATATACGTGTACGCGCGAACATTAATGCCGAAGTTGCCATAAAACGGCTTGACACGCCCGATCGCTTGCGGTCTGTCATAGTCGAAATAGTAACCGTTTTCTCCCTTTTCTACCGTCGGCTTCGGTAAAAACGGAATGAGATCCGCCTTCACGCCGACAGGACCTGAACCAGGGCCACCGCCACCGTGCGGACCAGTAAACGTTTTATGAAGATTTAAATGAACGACGTCAAAGCCCATATCGCCAGGGCGTGCTTTACTTAACACCGCATTTAAATTCGCGCCGTCATAGTACAGCTTTCCGCCTGCATGATGTACGATTTCTGCCATTTCTAGAATGTTTTCTTCAAAAAGACCGAGCGTATTTGGGTTTGTAAGCATAAGCGCTGCCGTATCTGGACCGACGACGCGGCGTAAATCGTCTAAATCGACAAGCCCTTCTTCTGTCGATTTCACCGTCACCGTCTCAAAACCTGCCACCGTTGCCGACGCTGGGTTTGTTCCATGCGCTGTATCTGGAACGATCACTTTCGTTCGATTGTAGTCGCCATTCGCTTCATGATAGGCGCGAATCATCATGAGCCCTGTCCATTCCCCATGCGCACCAGCGGCTGGCTGTAACGTCACTGCATCCATGCCGGTAATTTCTTTTAAATGCTCTTGTAAGTCATACATTAATTCAAGCGCCCCTTGCACCGTTTCTTCTGGCTGAAATGGATGAATGTGGGCAAATCCAGCAAAACGAGCAACGTTTTCGTTTATTTTCGGATTGTATTTCATTGTGCAAGATCCAAGCGGATAGAAGCCCGAATCGACCCCGTGATTGCGCTTCGATAGCGCTGTATAATGGCGCATAATGTCAAGCTCCGACACTTCTGGGAGTTCTGGCGCTTCTTTTCGAATGTAGTCGGTTGGGATGACTTGTGCAACATCGATAGCTGGCACGTCTAATTCCGGCAAACTATATCCGATTCGCCCCGGCTTGCTTAATTCAAAAATAAGTGGTTGGTCTTTATGCATGACAATCCCCCAATTCTTTCACAAGCGTGTCGATTTCTTCTTTCGTGCGTAATTCCGTCACCGCAATTAACATACAGTTTTGTAGTTCTGGATAATCACACCCGAGATCGTATCCGCCAATGATTTCTTTTTCTAGTAACTTTTTATTTACTTCCGCTACCGGTTTGTTCATACGAACGACAAACTCGTTGAAAAACGGACCTGTAAATACGACATGAAAACCGTTGTTGACAAACGCCTCTTTTGCATAGTGTGCTTTTTGAATATTCATCGTTGCCATTTCTCTTACGCCATTTTTGCCGAGCGCTGTCATTGCGACCGATGCAGCAAGGGCGTTTAACGCTTGGTTGGAGCAAATATTTGATGTCGCTTTGTCACGGCGAATGTGTTGCTCGCGCGCCTGTAATGTCAAGACGAAGCCACGGCGGCCTTCTTCGTCCGTCGTTTGTCCGACAAGACGTCCTGGAATTTTACGCATAAGTGCCGATTTGACCGCAAAATAACCACAATGCGGACCGCCAAATTGCATTGGAATACCAAATGGTTGAGCGTCACCAACAACGATATCTGCACCACACTGTCCTGGCGGTGTTAATACCCCTAACGCGAGCGGATTGCTTGCGACAACGAACATTCCTTTATGCGCATGAGCAATTGGCTCAATCTCTTTTAGCGGCTCGATTTGTCCGAAAAAGTTTGGATATTGCACAATGACGCATGCGACATGTTCATCCATCTCTTTTTGCAATGCATCAACATCCGTCACGCCGTTTTTATACGGGATTTCTACGATTTCAAGCCCGGGACCTTTTGCGTACGTTTTCACCACGTCGCGATATTCGGGATGCACCGCATTTGATAATAGCACCTTTTTCTTTTTCGTATGCGCTGCGCTTAACAACGCTGCTTCTGCTAGCGCTGTTCCACCGTCATACATCGATGAATTCGCCACATCCATGCCTGTTAATTCACAAATCATCGTTTGAAATTCGAAAATAGCTTGCAGTTCTCCTTGCGAAATTTCCGGTTGATACGGTGTATATGCAGTATAAAATTCCGAGCGTGAAATGACATGGTCAACGATCGTCGGAATGTAATGATCGTACACCCCCGCTCCTAAAAACGACGTGTGTGTCTTCATATCCGCATTTTTTGCCGCTAGTGCCATCAACTCTTTCATTAACTCCGGTTCTGATTTTGCTCGTTTAATGTTGTACTCCCCTTGAAAACGAACGCTTTCGGGAATATCGGCAAATAGTTCGTCAATCGATTGTACCCCGATCGTTTGTAACATTTGTTGCTTATCTTCTTCCGTCATTGGCAAATAACGATGAAGCATGACTCTCTCTCCTCACATTATTTTGTGCGCTTATAAAACGGTGTTGCCACCACTTTCGCTTTTAATCGCTTCCCACGAACATCTACTTCTACTTCTGTATCAAGTACCGAAAACGCAGTAGAAATAAGCGCCAATCCAATATTCTTTTTGAGCGTCGGTGATTGTGTCCCGGTCGTGACAACTCCAACTTGCTCATCGTTTCGATATACGGCATATCCGTGACGTGGAATGCCCTTGTCGATCATTTCAATTCCGACAAGCTTCCGTGGCGCTCCTTCTTCTTTTTGTTTTCTCAACACTTCTTTTCCGAAAAAGTCGACATCTTTATTCGTTTTGACCGCAAATGCAAGCCCTGCTTCGATTGGCGTAATGTCTTTGGACAACTCTTGCCCGTAAAGCGGCAAGCATGCTTCAAAACGAAGTGTATCGCGCGCACCAAGCCCGCACGGAAGCACTCCATCTTCTTTTCCTGCCTCTAAAATTGCCCGCCAAAGCTTTTGAGCATCTTCTGCACGACAATATAACTCGAATCCGTCTTCTCCTGTATATCCTGTCCGCGACACGAGCGCTTGAACTCCAGCGACATCCACGTGATCGACAAAAGCAAAAAATTTGATTGCGGATAAATCGATGGTTGTCAATGACTGTAACACTTTTTCCGCAAGTGGTCCTTGCA
The DNA here is from genome assembly GCF_051200995.1 of Anoxybacillus eryuanensis. Lineage (NCBI taxonomy): Bacteria > Bacillati > Bacillota > Bacilli > Caryophanales > Anoxybacillaceae > Anoxybacillus > Anoxybacillus eryuanensis. The sequence goes on from NZ_JBPODS010000003.1 coordinate 64,237, forward strand.
GTGCTAGTTGTGCGATATCGTTTGACACATTGACTAGCTCGACATCACCGACGACATGCTCACATAGCCAAGCAAAATCCTTTTCAATATTTGCAGCATTTACGACAAGCAAATAATGGTCGTCTGCTTTTTTATAAATTAACAAATCATCAATTGTTCCGCCATCTTCGTAACACATGAGCGTATATTGAGCGCGACCATCTGTTAATTTGGCGACATCGTTTGTCATCATTTTTTGTAAAAAAGCAAGACTATCTTTTCCTTTGATCTCAAACTCACCCATATGGGACACATCAAACAATCCTGCGCGCGTCCGTACAGCTTCATGTTCTTCTTTGATGCTAGAAAATTGCACAGGCAACTCCCAACCGCCGAAATCAATCGTTTTTGCGCCGTACTCTGCATACAGAGGAAATAGCGGCGTTCTTTGTAACATATGCTTCCCTCCTTGTTCATAAAAAAAGACAGACGACTCCCATATTGTCATATGGTAGTCTCTGTCCTTTCACCTGAAAGTTTCCCTATATTGCATAGGTGTCCTCGTGGGTGGTTCACGTCTGTGAACGCTCTCCAGAGCCGCGTCAAACAAGAGTTCTTTTGCCTGAGAGATTCGTGTTGCCACTTGCTCCTTCGGCGCTACATCTCGTAGTCTCTCCCCTTGTTCTCATCCGCCCGTATACAATTGTCGTTCTTGTGCCACACTACATGTAAACATATAATGAAACAATTTTACAAACTTTCTTACGTTTTTTATTATCTTATAACTTCCCATTTGTCGCAATACCTTTTTATAAATAAAATACGTAAATTCATTTCGTTTTAACTAAAAATGTTCGGAAAATGAGGGATACTTTATGAACGTCACAATGCATTGGGAGAGAAGTTGGAAGGATGAATTTGCCACACGTATCGAACGTGACGGTCCGTGGTCAAACTGGGAGCTGTATGAATTAGCGCTTGAAGCAACGAAAGCGTTAACCATCCCTCAATTTGATGGGTTACAAGCGCCAAAACATTTGCCACATATCACTATTTTACCTCATCAATACGACGTTGCCCGTCAAGTGATCGAACAAATGAATGGAAAAGCCATTTTAGCTGATGAAGTCGGGCTAGGAAAAACGATTGAAGCGGGATTGATTTTAAAAGAATATATGATTCGTGGACTCGTGAAAAAAGCGCTTATTCTCGTTCCAGCTTCTCTCGTTTCACAATGGGTGCAAGAATTAAATGAAAAATTTTTTATTCCTGCTGTTGCCCAAAAGAAAAGTTACGTGTGGGAGCAGTGCGATGTTGTCGTTTCATCGATAGATACCGCGAAAAAACAACCACATCGGGACATCATTTATAGCCAAGCATACGACATCGTTATTATTGATGAAGCACACAAGTTGAAAAACAATAAAACGAAAAATTATGAATTTGTTCAAGGGCTGAAAAAGAAGTTTTGTTTATTGTTAACAGCAACGCCAATTCAAAATCGTGTCGAAGAAATTTTTCATCTCGTTTCTCTACTGAAACCGGGACATTTAGGAAATGCCGAACAATTTCAAAGGAGATATGGAAAATTGCGCACATTACACGATGATGCCCATTTAAAAGAGCTCATTCGCAAAGTGATGATTCGTCATCGTCGCCACGATACAGGAATTGAATGGACAAATCGACACGTTCAAACGATTTTCATTGATTTTTCGGAAGCTGAGCGAAATGTATATGAAAAAATTCGACAGCTCAAATCTCCTTTGTTAGATACATCGCTGTCACATATGACGTTATTACGTGAAATATGTAGCAGCAAAGAGGCTCTTTTTTGCACGTTAAAAAATATGCTTGAACGCCAACCTCATATTGAAGCAACAATTGGTGCATTGTTACAAATAATGAATGACATCACCGAACATACAAAAGCGAAAAAAGCGTTAGAGCTCATTCAAACAATAAACGATAAAGTTATTGTATTTACAGAATATCGTGCCACACAGTTATATTTGCAATGGTTTTTTAAACAGCATGGCATCTCTTCCGTACCGTTCCGCGGCGGATTTAAAAGAAGCAAAAAAGATTGGATGAAAGAACTATTTCAACATCGCGCACAAGTGTTGATTGCCACAGAAGCAGGGGGGGAAGGGATTAACTTACAATTTTGCAATCACGTCATTAACTACGATTTGCCTTGGAATCCTATGCGTCTAGAACAGCGAATCGGACGCGTTCATCGTCTCGGACAAACGAAAGATGTCCACATTTATAATTTTGTCGTGCGCAATACGGTCGAAGAACATATATTTACGTTACTGTATGAAAAAATTCGTCTGTTTGAACGGGTCGTCGGTGAACTGGATGATATTTTAATGAATCTACAATCCCCCACATTTTCAAGCCATTTAGAACGCATAATTGCTCAGTCCAAAAGCGAAGGGGAATTAAAAATTAAAATGCAAAATTTTGTGGAGATTTTTACAAACATGGAGGATAGTGCTCATGCAGCAACATGATATCCAATCTTTTCTCGAACGTTTTTTTACAGCTACCCATTGCCATATTTTAGAACGCAGCGACGGACATATACGCGTTCAACTCACCGCCGCAATGGATAAACAATTAATGAATCGTCCATTTTATTGGCATTACATGGAACGCATCGGTGCCGTAGGCGAACCATTGCAATTATCACTTATTACGAAACCATCAGCTACGAAAGAAGGAGAATATATTCATTTTGGTTCACCACGGCTTCACCAAATTTTTTCGATTGCTAAAATGAACGGGCGATTCATTCGCCTGTATGAACAAGTATCCGAACGATCAGTCGCTCTTCATCCATGGCTTCATACGAACATACTGCTTTCATATGAGTGCGATCGGAAACAAGATCGCCTACTATCATTAGGCATTCATCTCATTAGTGGAACGATTGTTGAATCATTTTACAGCATGTTAAAAGAGAAGCAATGGACAGCAACAGTACCTGATTATTGCTTTACCATTTCTCCGCTCATTAAACCGCTCAGCGGACTGGCGCGACTCGAAGCCTTTGTTGAACGTCTGGTCGCATCTGAAACGCATCATTGGGCGGATGAGGCACGAACTCGTTGGGAAGAAGAATTAGCATTACTGAAACATTTTTACGAGGGCATCGAAGAAAAACAAGAGGAGTATGAAAAAGAAAAAGAAGCATTGCGCCAAAGATATGAACCGAGAATTCATATGTCAGTCATCAATGGTGGATTGTTTTATTTGCAAGCGAAATAAGGCTAACACAAGCCTTATTTTCGCTTAAATAAAAGGATAATCGCATAAGGAATGACACCGAACCAACGATATAAAAACGGTTGCTTTTGTTGTTTTTTAAACTCCTTTTTTTGTTGCCTTTGTTTTTTCCGTTCGTCTTTCGGTTGGTCTAAATATTTCACAACTTGTTCGGTCATAAATTTCACATAGTCGTTTCCTGCCATCGTTCATCACCTCGATACTAGTATCGTCAAAAACGGGACGATTTAAGCAACGACACGATGGTTTCTACGATGTCATTAACCGTACGATTTGTTGTATCAATTGTTATATGGGCTTCATGATACCACGGAAGCCTCTGTTCAAATAGCTGTTTCATTTGACTTTTTTTATTTTCCATCAGTAAAGGTCGGGTTGTGTCACCCATTAAGCGACGAAACAATTCATGGAGCTCACAATGTAAATAAATGACGATTCCATGCTTGCGCATAAATTGCCGATTTTCTTCTTGAATAACAATTCCACCACCTGTTGTGATGACGATATGTTCCGTTGGGAGCTTCTTTAATACTTCCCGCTCATACGCACGAAACGCCTCTTCCCCCTCTTCTGCAAAAATGGCCGCTATCGTTTTTCCGACTTGTTGTTCAATATATGCATCCGTATCGATCACAGGTAGCTGTAATACTTCTCCTAATCGTTTTCCAATTGTCGTCTTTCCTGCCCCCATAAATCCTGTTAAGTAAATCGCTTTCATGTTCTCTCTCCTCTCTAGTACAGTTCTTTCCATGCCGATATGCTGTTCGTTAAGGAATGATACTGAAATTGAACGTCATAACGAAATTGTCTACTCGTTACGCATGATACGGTTACAGACCACATCGTAGATCCGATTCGTGTTGCGTGATACGCTGCTTGTCCATGAACAAATAAAATTGTTTGGCTTAATGATGACACGTTTTCTGGTGCGTTGACAAGCGCTTGTTTCACATACATGAGCGTTTGTTTCATTAAATAATCCGCTTCATACCATTTCTCTTCCTCTTCAAAAAACTGTATTTCTGCATCGTACAATGTAACAGAATGAAGAAAAAGAGCGCTAATCAATAATGCACACATAATGGTGAACGGAAAAATAACGCCTTGTTCATTTTTTATGTTAACGAAAAAATGGGATAAACGCTTCATATAATTCTCCTTTATCCGTTAATACACGAATACGAATGCCTGTTTGTTCTTGTTCATACGATACTTGTTGAATAGATTGAAGCATGATTTCATGGCCGGTAGCATTCACACGCCGCCGAATGATCGTTCCATATTTTTCGTACGTCACACGCTCACCTGTCCATTTATCGAATTGAATCGTCGTTCCGTATATACGAACGTCCTTCGATTCCCTTAGCTCAATTTTTGCTTGTTGAATAAAAACAAGCCATTCAAAATAGTGAAAGTTTCCATGCTTTACAGTATAATTCGAAGCTAAATGGAACGATGTGGTCAATAAAAATAAAATGATAAAGAAAACAGTAAGCGACATGAGTACTTCAACTAACGTAAATCCTTTTTCTTTTTGCATCATTGCAACAATGTCTCACATCTTTCTTTTGTTCGTTTCAACCTATCTTCCCAGCGAACACATCGCTTATTTGAACGTATAAATAATGAAAATGTGTGTGCACCTCGTACAATGACCGTTTCGTTTTCAACGCGCTCGTTCATCATTGCCTCATATAACATTTGATTGGCGATCGTTTCTACTTTTTTGTTTTCTCTTTCTATTAAAATCACCGTCCAATGAGCAACGATGACGGCGATTAAACCACTCCATAAACTAAGTGAGACGAGCAGTTCAAAAAATGTAAAGCCGTTACAATTTTTGGACATACAATCTCCCTTTCCCTAATTGAAAAACTATTTTATATTTTTTCCCACCGTATGCGATAAGCAACGTTCCAGCCTTGTTGATATTACCATTTGGATAATAAAACAACGGTGGAGATAGTGTAGCCATTTGAAACTGGAAAGGAGATGGAAAGGAACGAGCGATCAGTTCCTTTCCAAACGTCCCTCCTTCTCTTACTTGATAGCGACACGTATCAAAATAAAACATAATAGCTACCGTCTTTTTCCGACTGATGGCATACTGTTGCGCATATAACATATCGTTACTAAACTGTTCTAAAAAATATTGTAGTTGTCGTTCAGCTAACACTTGTTGAAGTGGTGGAACGGTAAAAATCGTAATAGTTGTCACAATAAAAAGAACGATTAACATTTCTACGAGCGTAAATCCTCGTTCATTCACTCTCTAAAACGTTCCCTTCATTCGTAATGACGATCGTTTTTCCGTTCGGACAACGATTGCTTTCAATATATTTTCCATCTACTAACTGTTGTACAGTCGGGATCGTTCCATGCTCCATTTCATATGCTTTCACCTGAGACTGAACCATTTTGATAAACGCTGAACATCCTTTATTGTTAATCATGCTGTTATGTTTTGTCACATTTGGGATTGTAATTAAAATTAAAATCGTGATCACCATTAACACAATTAACATCTCGATTAATGTAAATCCTTTCTCATTTCGCATATGCATCCCCCATCATATGTGATTTAACAATTGAAAAATAGGCCACAGCATAGCCATATACATAAGAACAACGAAAATACCAATAAAACTAAGCAACAGTGGTTGAATGATATATACAATTTTTTTCAGACGGTTTTCAAGTTTTTGCAATGAAAACTGGCTGTAATGAAATAATTCTTGAACTAATTCCCCATTCGACTGACCGTGACGAATGACGAAAGGTAGTTCTTGTTCGTAATACTTCCGTTGCTGAACGATTTCATCCAACTTTTCGCCTGCACATAACTGCTGTTTCATGATTTTCGCTTCCTCTTTCAGTAGCGGGAGGTGGGATTGGTGTTCAAAAATTTGCAGCGCCTCATAAATAGATAACCCTCCTTTTAACAAATGACTTAATTGCAACGAAAATACTTGTGTATGGAAGGAAACGACCCATGAGCGCACGAGTGGAATTTTCATAAGCGTATTCATTTTTTTATGAATAGGCCATGAACGAATGAAAAAAAAGTAAAACAATCCGAACAAAATGAGCATCGTGAACACAATAGAAAATATACGAGGAAGCCATACAGCAACAGAAAAAATGAAGGTAGAAAAAGCAGAGCGAGCATGAAACGAAGAAAGAAGATGGGAAAACTGCGGAGCTAACACTTGCTGAAATATGAAAAACATTGCCATACAAAAACTAAAGAGAAACAACGGGTAGCGTAACATCCGCTTCACTTGCTCGACGTAACGTGCTCTCATTTGTCCGATTTCCCCGGCCTCAATAAATCCGTGAGCAAGTTGACCGTGTTGTTCAGCAAAAAACACATATCCTAAAAGATGAGAATGAAATTGCATGCGTGAAAAAGCTTCATGAATGGGCACACCAGCTCGCAATGCATGCATACAATCATCTAAATCTTTTTGTTTTGCTGCAGATTGTTGAATTTGTAAAAACTCAATGGCTTGAGCAAGCGAATATCCTTTACTAAGCAATTTCCCTAATTGAATGAAAAACGAACTTTGCTCTTGTAACGACCAATTACAACGTCGCTTCATCTAACAACCAACTTTCAATAACACTCTCATGTAAAAAACCGAGCGCAATCCCTTTTTTCATGACATCTTTTAGCCGAGTGTACACGTATGTCGCTTGCTCTCCTTTTGCTGCTCGCATCGCTTGCGCCAGTTCACTTCCGTATAGTAATTCATAAACACCGACTCGGCGAACAGGTCGATACTGTCGGCAAAAAGACGAGCATTCTCCTACACAGAACGGACATTTCAGTTGCACAAGACGTTGGGCTGTCACAGCGACTAGCGTTTGCGCCATCTCTTGAAATGGTACACCAAACTCAAGAAGACGATAAATGGCTCCAACAGCATCTTTCGTATGCATCGTCGTCAAGACAAGATGTCCCGTTAATGCAGCACGCACAGCAATTCGTGCAGTTTCAGCATCACGAATTTCCCCTACCATAATCACATCTGGATCGTGTCGCAAAATTGCTTTTAACCCTGCAGCATACGTAATCCCAGCTTTTTCATTAACTTGTACTTGCAACACGTCTTCCGCTCGCTTTTCAACCGGATCTTCTAATGTAATGACATTTCGTTGAAAATGATGGCGACATACATTTAACAAACTGTATAACGTCGTCGTTTTACCAGATCCTGTTGGCCCTGTGAAAATAATAAGCCCATGGGAATAATTTAATAACGCGAGCAACTTTTTTACTGTTGAAGGAAATAGCGCGAGTTGGTTGAGCGGAAGAAATGAGTGTAACGGAAGCAAGCGAATGACTAAACTTTCGTCATAAATGGTAGGCAATGTTGACAAACGAAGATGTACAGTGGTGTGGGCAACGTTCATTTCCATCGCTCCGCTTTGTGGGCGGCGACGTTCACCAATATCCATATCAGCCAGAAATTTAAAGTGTGCAAGCAAACGTTCACACGTCTGTTTTGATAACACATGTTTTGTAACGAGCATCCCTCCTAATCGAAATTGAATAAGCGCATCTTGCTTACGCGGAACGATATGAATGTCAGAAGCTTGAAGAATGTAAGCGTCTTCAATTAGTCGATCCGCCAACTGCTCGATTGTTTGCAATGCCATCCTCCTTTCTTTATTTTTCGCCTTCATTATTCAACATTTTTCGTCAAATTCCTTCTTCTTTCGTAAAAAATTCAAAAAAAATATTCACCCATAGGGTGAACGTTACGAGACACAAATACGCCGATATTTTTTTGCGATGTTTTTTAACGCTGACGGATTATAGCCGACAACGAGCCGTTTGCCATCGGTGACGATCGGACGACGAAGAAGACGAGGTTCTTTCACAAGCAACTCAACGACCTTTGATAAAGGCCACTCTTCAACATTTTCACCAAGTTGCTTAAATGACTGGCTGCGGGTAGCTAAAATTTCATCGATTCCTTCCGTTGTTAGCGATAACAAATGTAATAGTTCTTCGCGCGTCGGTGTTTCACGAAATAAATGACGCTCATGAAATTCAATATTGTTTGTACATAACCACTTTTTTGTTTTTCGACACGATGTGCAACTCGGATACATATATACAGTAAGCATAACCACACACTCCTTTCTTCACCTATGTTATACATATTGTATAACTTTTGTTTAATTTTTGTACAGTAATTTGTTTTAAAACTTTGTGAACGTTGCAAAAAGATAGGAATAAAGTTGTATATATGCATTTCCATTGTGAAAATACATGTATTATAATGTAAATGAATGAACATATAGGAGTGAGACATAATGGACCAAGTACTAAAAATTACAAGCGTCCTTGCTGATCCGACTCGTTACGACATTTATCAGTATATCGCTAGAAAACATCAAGAAGTAACCGTTCAAGAAATTGCTGATGCTTTTCATATTCATCCAAACGTTGCTCGTCTCCATTTAACGAAGCTAGAAGATGTAAATATGCTTGTATCCGAAACGAAAAAAACAGGAAAAGGTGGAAGACCGAGCCGATTATACCGTCTATCCGACGATGTCATACAGCTTCACTTTCCGTTTCGGGATTACCAATTATTATCAAAAATCGCTATTCAGGCGATGATGAAACTCGGAGATGCAGGAAAACAAGCATTGTATGAAACAGGGAAGCTATTCGGACAAGAACTTGTACAACAGCACGTGCAATCGATGCAATCACTTGAGCAGTTAAGCGTGGAAGAAAAAATGAACATTTTACAAAAAGCAGCCGAAGCCGCTGGATTTTATCCGACATTCCATTACAGTGAAAATCAAGGGAAAATTTACTTTGAAATTTTCAACTGCCCATTTAAAGAACTTGCTTTTACACATCCAGACTCCGTTTGCTATATGCATAATGCCTTTTTAAAAGGAATGCTAGAAGTATTATTTACAAACGCTGAACTTGTGACAGAAGAAATTATGCCGTCAGGATGTAATTCGTGCACGTATCAAGCCATTCTTAAAAAATAGAACGTTTACACAACCATTTCAATTACATTATAATAAGTAAGGGAAACGGTCAGAAAAGGAGGGATACATATGGATCGTATGTTCCGCGTCTTGTCATTTTGGACAGGGATTTTTGCTGTCATGTTCTATCTTGGCCATATGCATACAACGTCATTATTGTTCCTCGGCCAAACAGGATTCTTTCTTTTGTTAAGCTACTTAAAATTAACAGAAAGAATGTACATTTACATTTTCGGTGCGTACTTAACGGTCTTTTTTGCCGGATTTACGTACTGGACAACATTTATGATGGTTCCTGGCATGGGCGAATAAGAAAAGCGATGAGCATACCTCATCGCTTTTTTATGTAAAAATAGGAATATTCATATTCTTTTGTTGCACCATTACTTGAAACGCTCTGCCGATATCACTCATCACTAGCGAGCGAATGGCGCGATTGTGGCGATGTTGTTCGGAAAACGGATTCGGATCATGATGAGCGATCAAATGATTCAAGATGCCCGCCTCCAATAAAAATTCATCTTGACGCCATAAATGAGTAAATGTCCATCCTGCTTGTTCTCCGTAAAACCGTAACGCATCCCATTGAATATGTGTAGTGATATCCATCTCCCCTGGATAACGAAGCGGATTGTCAATAAACTGATGACGATAATAACCACGCAAACTGCCTTGTTTTCGTTCCGGATGTTTCCATTCTTCATCTGTATATCCATAATCGACCGTAAAAATAATCGCCTGCTCAAGCGCTTGATCAAGCTGAAAAATAAATTTTTTCATCGCTAACGGAATTTCAAATCGTTGACCATCAACGAGCTGAATGTCCCGCTCTTCTAAATAGTGAATGATCTCCTCGTTTTCAAGTACATAACGTTGTTCAACAAGCTGATCGTCTTCTACTACAACGAAACATTCATATATTTGACCGTTTCGTTTCTCAATGACATGAACAGGAAAAGCATCAAATAATTCGTTACTACATACAATACCAGAAAAAGGAGAAGAAAGTTCAGTCAAACTAGAGATGATACGTACGTGATCCATAAACGGAGCGAGTATTTCCGCTTGCTTTTCTCGATGATATGGACTCGTTTCAACAATTATATATTGTCCTTGTGAAAACGTTTGTGGCGATTGACGTTTCCATTGTTCTAAAACAGCATAAGCAAATCGACCTGTCCCTCCGCCGATTTCACATATAAGCGGCGGAACATCATATGTTTCTATGAAACGAATAAACACATTCGCGAATACATGCCCAACGATATGTCCTACGTTGCTCGTTGTAATAAAATCTCCTTCACGTCCAATTTTTTCTTTTCTTCTCATATAATATCCATACTGTTCATCATACAATGCCAATTCCATATATTGTGCATACGATAAACGTTTATTTCTCATTTTTTCTAACATTTTTTTATTCGCACCCTTTTTCACTATTGACATAGTGTTAAATTTGTTATATTGTTAATTTAGTAGCTTAACTATATCCCCTCCCATTATAGGAAATAAAACATCCCCCAAACCCCCTTCTCTGTATAGAGAAGGGAATTTTTTTTGCTTAAAACCCGTTTAAAAATGGATTCGTATCCATCTCCGCTCCTATCGTTGTTTCAGAGCCATGCCCACATAAAACAACTGTTTCTTCAGGAAGAACGAGAAGCTTGCGATGTATACTTTGTAGCAATTGTTCGTAACTTCCTCCAGGTAAATCCGTACGACCTATGCTTCCTGAAAATAGTACATCCCCCGATACGATTACTTGGGCGTCTTCGATATAGTATGACACACTGCCCGGCGAATGCCCTGGTGTTTCAAGCACTTGAATACAAAAAGGACCAATCGTCAACATGTCCTCTCCTTCAAACAACACGTCAGCATCGTTTGTAGTAATCGCTTCCCCCATAAATAATAAAGACCCGTTTTTCATTGGATCAGTTAGCCAATGTTGTTCTTTTTTATGTACATACACAGGAATAGACCAACGATTTCTTACATCATCAACTGCCCCAATATGATCAAAATGAGCATGTGTAAGCAAAACAGCTAGTGGCGTCCAACTGTTTGCTTCAATATGCTGAATAAGCTTTTCCCCTTCACTACCCGGATCAAAAATTAAACATGTCCCATTTTCATGGACAAGCACATACGCGTTTGTTTGCAACGGTCCTAAAGGAATTCGTTCCCACCTCATCACATTTCCTCGCTTTCCACATATATTCTATCTTTATTGTACACGAACAACATACGTTTTGCACCTCGACAAACGTAACAAAAACGATTACAATGGAAAAGGAATAATCGGTATACATAAGGAGGGGAAGTTATGCCAACAGGGATTATTTTAGTTGTGATCTTTACGTTAGTCACGTTGCTTGCAGCTTACGGCGTAGTCCGTTCGTTGCGCGAAAAAAATTTCCTCGGCGTATTGTTCGGCATAGGAACAATTGCTGTATTCGGTTGGTTTACAATTATGACTGTTATTCATCACGGATATCCAGTTGCCCATTAAAAAGACGCCAACGTATTGGCGTCTTTTTACGTACGGGCAAGGGCAGTAATAAAAATACCGATGCTTTCGTTGTAAATAGAAGGAAATTGAGAAAAAGGGAGCGGATTTACCCCTTCACCAAGTTCAATCGTATACCCACATCGCTTCCAATTGAAAATAAACCAATCACGATATCCAGCATGGCTGTCAATATACCGAACTGGTACATAACCACTCCATTTCGCAAATTCATTTACTTCTTCTTCCGCTTCAGGTGGTTCACATTGTTCATATCCCCAATAAATTTCTTTTCCTTGCGTATGAAATGCGAGCACTTTAAAAAAATTCCGTTCTTTTGTCAATGCTACCATCGCTTGCACTTCGGGTTCAGTTAGCGAAAAAAAACCAGGAAAATCACGCGGTGCAGGTGCTTTCGGAATTTTCCTTTCTTTCTCTACTTCCCACTTTACAGGAAATTGATTGTTTAAATCAACCCCTCGAATATTCGCTTTCCATTGTGAAAAATCTTCACTTCCCCCATTTATGCGCACCACTTCATCTTCATAATGTTGTGCCGCTTTTTTTCCATGTAACACAAGATCTACTCCATCTGGATTTACCATCGGAACAACGGATAAAGTTGTTTTTTCATATAATCGTTGTACATCATAGCCAAGAAGATGCTGCTTGTTCTGTAAGGCTTGCACATAGTCACGAACAAGCGCCATCACAACTGCGGAAGTAATCCATTCGTTCGCGTGGAAAGATGCATTCATATGCACATATGTTTCACCTTCACCAATTTGTAATTCCACAAGCGGTTTGTTTAATACACTTCTTCCGATTTCATGTATGCGAACGAGCGAATGATGTTGCAATTGATCAATATCATGCATCAATGTCGAAAAATCGTACATTTCTCTCTCCTCCCTTACTTCATTGTATGAATGATGAATTTGTCTGTATGTATATTCTCCGTCAAGGGATTTCACGAACCCTTTGCATAAAAAAAGCTAGCCCTGTCGTCAGAGCTAGCTTATCGTTTATTTTCCTGTTGTTTATTGTAGAAGCGCAACAAGTCTCCGTATACAATTTTGTCAGAGTAATCAAGCTCCTGGCGCGCCTTTTCCATGTACGGTTCACAGTAAGATCCATCGACTTCTGTTCCTGTTTTCTTATCGTAACATGCGTTTTTTGTGTATACGTAGTCTTTCGTTACGAAGCTACCGTCACGAAGAACGACAAAGTCAAGCTTATCTTTTGAAAATAAATCCTCACCAAAATGAATTTGATTGCGTGTATCAATACCAAGCAAGTGAAGCAGTGTTGGCTTGACATCAATTTGCCCAGACACTTTTGAAATCACTTTCGGATGTTTATCTGTTACACCCGGGATATGAATGATCAATGGAACACGTTGTAATTGAACGTGGTCAAATGGTGTAATTTCATCCTTACCTAAATATTGAGCCATCGCTTTATTATGGTTTTCAGAAATACCATAATGGTCTCCATAAAGAATGATGATCGAGTTTTCATACAATCCTTCTTTTTTGAGCTGCTCAATAAATACTTTTAACGCCTCATCCATATATCGAACCGTCGGGAAATAACGGTTTAACGTCCGGCTATTTGATGTATACTCTGGAACCATTTTATCCTCTTCCCCTAATTCAAATGGGAAGTGGTTCGTTAATGTAATAAACTTTGTATAAAATGGCTGTGGTAACGTTTTTAAATGTTGTACAGATTGCTCAAAAAACGGAATGTCTTTTAAACCCCAACCAACTGAATTTTCTTCTGTAATGTTATAGTCTGTCATCGAGAAGAAACGATCGTATTTCATTGATTGGTACATCACGTCACGGTTCCAAAAACTTTTATTGTTCGCATGGAACACCGCTGAATAGTACCCATAGTTTTTCAATATTTCTGGCGTGGCGTTGTACTCATTTGTCGCGTGTGTGAAAAAGACTGCACCACGACCAAGAGGATACAATGAGTTTTCAATAATAAACTCCGCATCTGATGTTTTTCCTTGTCCTGTTTGATGGTAAAAGTTATCAAAATAATAACTTTGTTTAATAAAGTCATTTAAAAACGGCGTGATTTCTTGTCCATTCACCGTATTATTAATGACGAAGCTTTGTAACGACTCCATCGAAACGATGATTACATTGCGACCTTTTGCAATACCGAACAATTGTTTATTCGGTGCTTTCTCGTTTGCATTAATGTAGTTTTGAATATCCGCTAATTCACTACTATCCGCTAATGCACGTTGCGCTTTTGAACGCGACTGCAAAATAATATCATATACGTGATAGTTGTATATACCTAAGTTTTTAATTAACATTTCACGGTCAAACGTGCGCGTTAACAGCTCTGGACGCTCTGTTTCCGCTAATCCTAGGTTAAATAGAGCAATGGCCAATGTCGCAAGAAAATACGTGCGACGAAAACGTTTTGTCGCTGGCACATATTGTGCAATAGATACTTTTTTATACGCCATCCAAGCAAGCAACGCAACATCAAGGAAAAAGAAAATGTCAGAAACGTTCATCAGTTCAAATACGCTATTTCCTAAATCCCCCATGTTGTTCGTTTGGAACAGCACAGGAATGGTGATAAAGTCACTAAAAAAGCGATAAAACATCACGTTCGCATACAAAACAAAAGAAATAATGAAACTCGTAATGACAATATAGCGATTGCGTCTTTTCTCGCTCATAAACAAAGCAAGCCCAAAAATAAATAACAGGAAGCTTAATGGACTAATGAATAAAATAAACTCCTGCTTCCATGACTCAATTTTTATATCAAAACTATTTTTATACACTAAATATGTCTTCATCCATAAAAGTAATACCGCAAAAAGAATGAAACGGTATTTTTTCATATGTCTCCCTCCTTTAATCCATCCACATCCGATGTTTATTCTATGCTGTGTGAGGTACATCCGTTTTTTTACATTTTTTTATCTTAACCAATGACAATATTAATACTTTCTTAACAAAAAAGCAACTGTTATCTTAAACTATAAACAATATAATAGACAAGTCGCGCATCCACATATGACTGTTTTACACCTTTTCTTACAAAAAGGCAAGACGTTTTTTTCCGACAAATTTTCGACAAAAAAGACAGACGATCTCCTCGTCTGTCTTTATACGATATTTTCTTTCACTAACCATGCTCCACCGATTACACCAGCGTCATTTCCAAGGGTAGCAATGACAATGTCAGCAGCTTCGGCGACACGCGGGAACGCAAAACGTTTAAAATGACGAGCAACCGCTTGCGCTAACATGTCCCCTGCTTTCGACACACCGCCACCGATGACAATTTTCTCTGGATTTAAACCGTTTGCTAAATGAGCGAGGGCTAAACCGAGATGAAACGTCACTTCATCAACAATTTGTAGCGCTAACGTATCATTTTCTTTCGCGGCATCAAATACATCTTTCGCCGTAACGACTCCTGTTTGTTTCCATACGTCGCGCAACCGGCTTGGCTCATCGGTTTGTTGCAAGCGCTCTGTCGCGATACGTGCAATACCCGTCGCTGAAGCAATTGTCTCTAAACACCCTGTTTTGCCACAATTACAAGGAGCCCCTCCTTCTGGAATGGATGTGATATGACCAATTTCACCACCAGCACCGTTTGTTCCATGAACAATTTGACCGTTTACAATCACACCGCCACCAACACCTGTGCCAAGCGTAACGAGAATTAAATTTTTCGCGCCATCGCCTGCCCCTTTCCACATTTCTCCGATCGCTGCAATGTTCGCATCGTTATCAACAACAACAGGAAGTCCTGTTTCCATTTCTAATCGATCTTTCAAAGGGAAGTTTTTCCACCCTAAATTTACTGCTTCATAAATATCCCCTGTCGCCATATTAACAGGTCCTGGGGCACCAATCCCAATACCGATAAGTCGTTCTTTTGATTCATCTAATTCGCGCAATTTCTCATCAATTGCTTTGGCAATATGTGTTATAATATGTTTTCCTTGTTCCGATTTGTCTGTTGGAATTTCCCATTTACAAATGATTTCCCCATACATATTTACAAACGCTAATTTGACTGTCGTTCCACCTAAATCTACACCAACTAACCATTGTTCCATTGTTCCTTCATCCCTTTTCTCTTTTTTCTCGTTCGATTTGTGCTTCATGACGCAAAATGAGAAGCGCCATTTGGTAATCTTTCACGTCGACGAGCTGCGCTTGAAATAATTCTTTCAGTTCGTCTTCCATTAATTCTAAATCTGCAAGGCGATCACCGACATAAATAATCGTTCCGTATTTTTTTAATAATTGTTGTACATCATATACAGATTTCATTTTCTTCACCTGTCGTGTATAAGCGTTTTCAATTTACATATTTTAAATGTATAAGGAAAACAAAAGGTCGTCAAGAACTGAACAATGTCTTTGCGATATTTTTCACATTTTTACCGATCTGGATCTTTTGGATGTAAGACAGTTGGACGACGATTTTTCAATGGAATTGGGGAACGAATAAGTACATCGCGCATCCCACGATATGAAAATGGAATAAAAGGCCATAAATACGGAACGCCAAACGATTGCATGCGTGCAAGCATGACTAACCATGCAGTAATGCCTACAACATAGCCAACAACACCAAATAACGCTGTTACAATCAGCAAAGCAAGGCGAACGAGCCGATTGGCCAATCCAAGCTCATAACTTGGTGTCGCAAACGTCCCAATAGTCGCCATCGCAAAATATAAAATGACTTCATTAGAAAATAGCCCAACTTCAACGGCGATCCCACCGATCATTAATGCAGCAACAAGCCCAAGCGCTGTGGCTAAAGCAGATGGAGTGTGAATGGCTGCCATTCGCAACATATCTAATCCAAATTCAATAAGTAATATTTGACCAAACAACGGAATGTTTCCTTCACTTGATTTTGCAACAAATGATAACGAATGTGGAACAAGCTCTGGTGTTTTCATCCACATATACCAAAGCGGTAATAAAAAAATAGAAAGCCATACAGCAAGAAAGCGAACGAAGCGTAAATATGCACCAACAATTGGCTTATTTCGATATTCTTCTGCGTGTTGTAAATGATGCCAAAATGTTGCTGGTGTAATTAACACACTTGGAGACCCGTCAACAAAAATAAGAACGTGTCCTTCATATAAATGAGCAGCTGCCGTATCTGGTCTTTCTGTATATCGAACGACAGGATACGGATTAAAGTGTCTGCCAGAAATAAATTCCTCTACTGTTTTTTCTCCCATTGGTAAACCATCAGTATCGATTTTCGCCAATGATTGTTTCACTTCTTCGACAATCTGTTCATTGGCAATATCCTCAATATAACAAACACATACATCCGTTTTTGAACGACGACCAATTTGCATATATTCCATTCGTAATGAACGATCACGTACGCGCCGTCTTGTTAGCGCCGTATTAAATACAATTGTTTCTACATACCCATCACGTGCACCTCGAACAACTCGCTCCATGTCTGGCTCTTGAGGTCCACGCACAGGATATGTACGTGCATCAATTAAAATCGCTTTTGCCATGCCATCAACAAATAAAGCTGTCGGTCCTGCCAACACTCCATCAATGATACGTTCAAAATCGTCTGTTTGATCGAGTTCAACATACGGAAGATGCGTCCGTAACAATTTATCTAACGGTTGTTCATCTAACACATCGTTCGGCAATTCGGACAACAATTTCATTAAGTAATGGAGAATATCATCTTTGACAAATCCGTCAATCATAAATAAAGCCATATCTTTTCCTGCATAATGAACATCTAAATAAATAACGTCAAAACTTTTCCCTACTCCAAGCTTTGTTTTCATATATGAAACGTTTTCTGAAAGACGCGAAGATACGCGCTTCATTCCGATCACCTACCTTACATGGACTACCATCCATCTTTGACATATCGATATTCATTCATACATATTTCGGTTTGTATACACATACATTTTTTATAAATGTATGCTTGACCGGAGGAATGAGATGAAACGTTTCATATCGCTATTTATATTGCTATTCGTATTTATCGTCATCGTCCAAGTGTTTGAGCGGCCTGCTCGCGAGACGATTATGTTTTTTCCGATCGATCCGACCGTTCGCTTTACAACTGCCGAAACAAAATTATCACTACAACCCCAGAAAAAAGAAAACAATTATGTAATCGATTGGATCGTCACTTCATCGCTCGATCGAACCGCTTACTTACGGCAAGATATTTCGTTATTGTTTGCTAATGGGAGGCTCATTTCCACGCAATCAAAATGGAAAGAGAATGGGAAAAATCTTATTCAACAAAAACAACTCAAACAAAAGGGAAGTCGATTGTTTCAAGCTATTTCGTATCATCAAGGGGAGTTGCATAACGGAAACAACATTCGAAGCAGTCAAAAAATGAGTGGAGATGTATTATATGTCATCGACTCATCTTTTTCACCTCTTCAATCGTTTCGTAAACCAACGACAAATGAACAAAAAACATGGGCAAATACATTAAATAAACAAACGCAAACGATCGTAAACAAAGTTGCAGATCAAATGGGAGGCATATTGGAAAAAGATGATTATTATCATTTGTATTTACCTGAGCTTGTTCAATATAATGAGCAACCATTTATGGATTTAACGACAAATGAGACGGAAGTGATGGTCGGAAACTTATGGGAAGGTTTGTACAAAAATTATTTTCTAGGCATAAAAAAACAGAACGGTTCGATTGAATCACCAATCGGTAGTACCGTTCCGCTCATTTTAATTAAAAAAGATTACAGTAAACTGTTTGTCGTGACAGAAACAGCAGATGGAGAGCTCGTCATATTAAAACAACTGCTCGAGTTCACGAAATAATTGTTTATATTGTTCATCATTTGGTTTAAGCTGCAACGCACGTTCTGCAGCTTGTTTTGCTTGTTCATAATTTTTTTCTTCTGCATACAACAGTGCTAAATAATAAAAGGCTTCGTGGAAACGGTCGTTTTTATGAAGCGTAGCATATAAATATTGTTTTGCACCGTCGTAATCTTTTTGTTGTATACGAATATAGGCGCGTAGAAAATCTGCTTTATATGCTTCAGCATCTTGTTCATGAATGAGTGTTAACATGTGTTCTGCTTGTTCGTATTCTTGTTCATCAATATACTGCTTGGACAGCGCAAGAATGAGTTGTGCTTGATCTGCTGGCGGTCGTTGAAAGCCGATATATAGGCAAATGAGCGTAACGACCGCTGTAAATAGAGCAGCTAACCATTGTTCGAGACGAACACGTTCTTTTGGAAAATGGACGATGCTTGCAGCTAAAAATCCACCAATTAATCCACCAATATGGCCTGCGTTATCAATATTTGGAACAATGAGACCAAATGCTAAGTTAATCCCAATAACTGTTAGTACATTCATCCCAATCGTTCGAAAAAACACATGCGGATACGCTTTTCCAAAGTAAAGCAAAGCGCCAAAACATCCAAAAATGGCACCGGACGCTCCCGCAGATACGGACGGTGAAAATAAAAAACTAGCGAGCGAGCCTGCAAAACCAGCAAAAAGATAAATAAATAAAAATCGAAACGAACCGTACAATTTTTCAACGAGCGGACCTAAATAATATAGCGCAAACGTATTCATGACCAAGTGTAAAAAGCCAATATGCAAAACGATAGGAGTAAAAAAACGCCACCATTCCCCTTGCAAAATAAGCGGGTTAAATTTTGCACCGTATTGAATGAGCGTTAACGTATTTGTACTTCCACCGTTCCATTCTAAAATAAAAAACATTACCATTTGCAAAGCAATAAATACATATGTAAATCTTGCTTTTCCACGTTCAAATATGCGACGCTCATTTTCGTACATGCGCTCTGCAAACGATAAAACATGTTGTTTAAATACTTGTAACTCATTTTGCAACATCGGGGAATCATCAGGTACATATATTTTCAATGCGTGGTGAAACAACACACTTAGTTCATGTAATGTCTCATACATATTGTTTTTATGCATGATAAATGTTTGCATATGTACTCGTTCAGTCTTAAACGGACGATGAACGTACCATTCCCAATCGTCAACAGGAGGATCCATCATAACATATATGTTGATGACTTGTAATTGGCGGCGAAATTGGCTTTTTCGCCATTCATCAACGGCAATGAGCGCACGCTCCATATCATTTTTTAATGATACGCTCCAATCCATGTCTGCTCGAACGAGACGAATGAGTGGCGCTTTTCGTTCACGTGTAGATTGCAACCAAACTTCTTGTTCATCAGGCGACATATAGACGATAGTATAGTTTTCCTGCAAAAACTGAAATATCATTTGCCAATATACAAAATCGAAGCGAATGCTCAACCTTTCCTCTCCCTTCGCTATCATACCCTTCTTTTACCACACTCTTTTACAAAGTGCAACTATTTGTACTTTTGTAAAAATAATGTGGGCATCAGGCGATGGCGAATAAACGGAATGGACATCCCCCATTGTACAACTCGCTTTTGAATGGCTTCTCGTTTCAATATTTCATTCAATAACCGATAACGAAAGCGGTAGAGAACAAGTCCTACCATCAACGTAAAGATGAATGTTTTTCCATTCAATATGATCACCCTCCTCATTGTTACCGTTCCCTTTTCTCGTTGAATTTATAAAAAGGTTGCCTCATCATGAGACAACCTATTGCAACCCAACGCGTTTCATTACATCTTTTAACACATTGGCAGAGTGAGTAAATTTTTCTTTTTCTTCTTCATTCAATTGCAATTCGACGACTTCACGAATGCCGTTACGATTTACGATCGCTGGTACGCCAATGTACATATCGTTTTGACCATATTGTCCTTCTAAGTAAGCTGAGACAGTAAGGACGCTATTTTCGTTTTGTAAAATCGCCTTTGTTAGGCGAACAAGTCCCATCGCAATACCGTAGTACGTCGCACCTTTTCGTTCAATAATTTGATACGCTGCATCACGTACATTCACAAAAATGTTATCTAAATCTTCTTGCTTATATTGTGGCTTTTCTTTCATCATATCGGCAATTGGACGGCAACCGATAAATGCATGACTCCAAACAGGTAACTCTGTATCGCCATGTTCCCCAATAATATACGCATGTACGTTACGTGTATCGACGTCGAAATATTCACCTAATAAATATCGGAAGCGAGCTGTATCTAAAATCGTTCCTGAACCGATGACGCGCTCTTTCGGTAATCCCGAAAACTTCCATGTTGCATATGTTAAAATGTCAACTGGATTTGTTGCGACGAGAAAGATGCCATTAAATCCACTCGCCATGACTTGATCAATAATGTTTTTGAAAATTTTCGTATTTTTCTCCACTAAATCTAATCGTGTTTCCCCTGGCTTTTGATTTGCCCCTGCTGTTAACACAACAATGTCTGCATCTTTGCAGTCTTCATAATTGCCAAACCAAATTTTTGTTGGGGACGGTGCAAACGGCATGCCGTGGTTTAAGTCCATCGCATCCCCTTCTGATTTTTCTTTATTAATGTCAATAAGAACGAGCTCTTCTGTCACCCCTTGATTTAAAAGAGCAAACGCATAACTCGAGCCGACAAAACCTGTCCCAACTAAAACAACACGATTCACTTTATTTGACATATTTCTTCCACCTTTCGTTTATATTATTTTACAATATGTGCATTGTTTATCTGTTTCACACTTACATTGTACACTGTTTCACAAAGTTTATGAGGCATGAATTATTAACATTTTGTTAATTTTTTCTCCTGTATAATATGAAAACGCTTATGCTGTTTTATGATTCGCTTTCACAAACAATTATTCCTTTATTCGTAATCATCTTTTGAACAGGAATGTCATGTTGTTCAATCGGCAACGTAGAAACAATTTGACAATCATATGCAAGTGAAAGGGTGTCGTTCGGAAAATCGACTAAATAACGATCGTAATATCCTCCACCGTAGCCAAGACGATACCCTTGCCGAACGAAAGCAAGACCTGGAACGAATAGCAAATCGATTTCATGTTTTTGTACTTCTCTCGTTTCTTCTACAATCGGTTCATATAAATCAAAAAAAGTACGTTCTATTTGTTGAAAACAATCAATTTCTCGAAATGTCATTTGTTTCGTTGCTACCTCGCATTTCGGAATTGCAACCTTTTTTCCTTCTTTCCAAGCGCGTTCAATAATACGTATTGTGTCTACTTCTATTTGTCGTGAAATCGTAATGCCAATCATATGGGCCTTTTTCCAATAATGTTGCTGAAATAATATGTCGTGAATAATTCCCGCTTTTTGTGTACGTTCTTCTGTAGTCATATGTAAAATACGTTGTTTCATTTGCTGACGGAATCGTTTCTTATCCATTATCTTTCCCCCTCTTTCGCAAAAAAATAAGCAGCAGGAAAAAAATCCTACTGCTTACTTCGTTTCACGATGAACTGTTGCTTTTTTGTCTCGTGGGCAATACTTTTTCAATTCAAGGCGCTCTGGGTTATTGCGCTTATTTTTTGTTGAAATATAGTTGCGTTCGCCGCATTCTGTGCACGCTAACGTAATATTTACACGCATCGTTCTTTCCCTCCAAACAAAAGTATTGTAATCACACCTTTCCATGATATCATTTTTCTTAAACAATTTCCATATCAATTTTATACGTTTTGATATTGCCGAATTTTCTTTATATAGTATTTTGTATATTCTTTTGCTTTTTGAGCATTTTTTGCTTGAGAATAAATGGTCAACGTCGGTTCATCTACTTTGGGTAAGATGAGCGTCCATTCTCCATCTTCATGATACACTTTCATGCCATCTGTAAAATCTACATGCTTGTCATACGATTCTTCTAACAATTTACGCATAACAGCTGCCCGTTCATGCCATGGGCAATAAACATCACGGCATGATAAATGAATCGTTGGAATGGACGACACAATAGTGCGAAGCGAACAACGTTCAATAGACAACAAATGCAACAGCTGCACACATGCATACAGCCCATCAAAATAAAAATGAAACGGCTCATGATGATGTGCGAGCAAAAACTCTCTTCTCGTATCTTTTACATAAACAATATCGCCATATAGTCGTTCTGCTAACGTGTGTAACACAGACGGCGCCCAAGCAGGAACTGCTACTTTTTTCGTTTCACTACATAAAAGGGACACTAACACATGTAATGAGATCATTTCTTCTTTCGTCAATGCGATCCCTTGCCCATCAAAAATACGAAAACGTTCACCTGAATGATCAAAAACAATCGCAAACTGCGCTTGTTCATGCTTTATTTGCTCCCGAATATGTTCATCATCGCGATTTTCCGTCCAAATCACTTCAATAGCAAACAACTGAAGTGTATGATGAATGATGTCCCGAAATAGAAGAGGGCTAGCGACGACAACTTTCCATTGTTCCGATGCAGAAAAAGCAATCCATTGACGCAATGCGCGAATATACGTTTCATCGTTCTCCTTTTGCTTCATTGCTCCACCCATTTGAATCGCTGACATGTAATGTTCATGTTCCATTTGTTGTTCAATGGCTCGTTCCATCGTTCGATCAATAGGAAATCCGTATTCATCATGTATGTCAATAATAACCTCATCACCACGTTCGCCCATTGTTATAAATACTCCACCGTGATATCGTTTGTGGGGAATGATATAACGAAAAGCAGGCAAATATCCTCCATCGTATATATTCGTGTACATACCATACATATGCAAACATTGAGCAAACAACGTTCCAAGCGCTTTAGAAAACGGATGAGCGTCAAAGCCAATTAATATTCGATTCCCTTTTTCATGTAGACTGCTATACGCCAAAGCCAGTTGTGTGATAAATAGCGGATGGGCATCGACATGTGCACGCATGCTTATCCCGTTTTGACGGAACAATACGTTCGGGCGTTTCCCCCCCCATACGACCGAATCTTTCACTTTTGTTTTTTCTGCGATTGTTTTATTCGGCCAAATTTTAGCAGCATGCCGTACTTTCACTTTATTTTCTAGTCTGCACTTTGCTCCAATGACTGCATAATCAAATATTTCATTTTTTTTACCGATGTACACTTCATTTGCCACAACTGCTCCTCGTAATTCGCTATGCTCGTCAATATACACATCGGACCAAACAATTGATCGCTTTAACGATGCGTATTTACTAATGACTGAACGTGAACCAACTACCGTGTATGGTCCAATCGTTACATGCGCATCAATACGCACATCATCTCCAATAAGAAGCGGCCCTTCTAATTTTACTCCTTGTGCAATGTGAACTCGCTCACCGATCCATACACTAGGAGCTATCTCTTTATAATGAGAAGAAACGAAACGTTGCCGTAATAAATCGATATGTGTTTGATGATATTGTTCAATGACACCAACATCAGACCAATATCCATCCACTTCACATCCGTATATCGGGTGTTCGTGCTGAATGAGATATGGAAAAATATGTTGACTAAAATCGCAAGGCAGGTGTTCGGGAATATAATTAAAAATAGCTGGATGGCAAATGTAAATGCCTGTATTGACTAAATCGCTACACACTTCATTCCATTTTGGTTTTTCAACGAAATGAACGATTTTTCCGTGTCGATCTGTGACAATTCCACCGTATGAAAGAGGAGTAGTTTCGTGGTGCATAAGAACGGTAACTAATGCTTGTTTGGAGAAATGGAAATTGATCGCTTCCTGTAAATGAATTGTCGTCAACGTATCTGCGCTAATGACAACAAACGTATCGTCTAAAAAAGATTGAGCATGTTTTACACTTCCTGCTGTTCCAAGTGGCGTCGTCTCGTCAAAGTAATGAAGATGTACACCAAATCGACGTCCATCCCCAAAATATTCAATAATTTCATCGCTTAAATATTGAACGGTTACAGCAATATCCGTAATTCCATATTGTTTTAACCATTCAATACTATACTCCATTACAGGTTTATTCATAAGTGGTACGATGGGCTTTGGAACATGACAAGTTAACGGACGTAACCGTGTTCCTCTTCCCCCTGCCATAATGACCGCCTTCACAACGTATCCCCCCCAAGTGAAAGCACACTTTTTTCCATCATATCATGACAACTCTATGCGGACAATATACGAAAATTGTCGATTTTACATGAAAATGATGCATGATTGCTACATTCCTATGTATAATAAAGTGGGGTGACGAACATGATCGAATATACATTTATTGGGCTCGTTTCTTTTGCTATCATACTATTGTTGATTTCTTTTTTTCAAAAAGATCGTGTCAAAGAAGTAGAAGAACAAATCGAGCAGTTGACATTATCGACGATGCAGCAAATATACGAAGTAAAAAAGAGAGTCAAAGCGCTTGAAGAAGAATTGCTTGTCGGAATCGAGTCGTTTTCAAATGAAGAGCAAATATGGCACTTATATAAGCAAGGATGGGCAAAAGAGCAAATTGCTCGTAAGCTTAACATGTCGATAGATGAGGTAAACATCATGATCGCGAGGAATGATCGATGAAAAGAACAACACGTGCATTTGCGGCTGGGATGTTGTTTGCTACAACGATACTAGCTATCGTTCATTATACAAATGATGAACAACGACAAAACGATGCCATCAGACAAAAACAATATGAACAACTCATTGCTGAACGAAATGAATTAGCTGAAAAACTAGAAAAATTAAAAAATGAAATGAAAAAAGCAACTCCATCTCAAAAAGAAACGTACATTTATACGTTGACAATCGCTAAAGGTGAAGCAAGTCAAGATATTGCTAGACGTCTTGAACAAGCGCATATTATTGACAATGCTCAATCATTTTTAACGTACCTTGAAACACATCACTTAACGCGCGCATTGCGCCCCGGGACGTACGTTGTGACAAGCGACATGTCATATGAACAAATCGCACGAAACATAACAAAATGAGGATGTCCAACGCCGGACATCCTTTTGCTTCAATCGTTTAAATCATAATGTTTTCCTTTCACTAAATAAAACACGTTTTCGGCAATGTTTGTCGCATGGTCTGCAATGCGCTCGATGTAACGTGCTGTGAACGACAGTTGCGTAATTTGCGACATCGCATCTGGATGTGCTTTAGTACGCTCTAGCAACTCCCGAATCGTTTCACCGTACAAGCGATCGACTTCATCATCCATATCGGCTACCTTTTTAGCCGTAACAACATCTTCTTCGTAATATGCTTTTAGCGTTAACGAAAGCATATTCACTGCCATTTCATGCATTTTTTCTAACTTATTTAATGGCATAACAAACGGCTGTTCCCCGATTCGAATTGCTGATTTTGCGATATTAACAGCAAAGTCCGCCATCCGCTCAACGTCCGTTGCGATTTTAATGGCGACAATGATTCGACGTAAATCGATCGCAACCGGTTGTTGTTTCGCAATTAGTAAAATCGCAAAATCATTAATTTCTTCATCAAGCAAATCAATTTTCGTATCGTTCTCAAGCACTTGTAGAGCTAAATCGTTATTTTTTGTTTTTAATGCTTCAAATGACTGAGTTAATGCAATTTCAGCCAAACTCCCAATCTGTAATAATTGATCGCGCAACGTTTGTAAGTCGTAATCAAATTTTTCACGTACAGACATATTCACTCCCCCTTTTTATCATTTTGAAAAAATCGTGCGAGCGTACCCGCACGATTTTTTATCCGAATCGACCTGTAATGTAGTCTTCTGTTCGTTTATCGTCTGGATTTGAGAATAGTTTATCTGTGTCGCTATACTCGATGACCTCACCGTTTAAGAAAAATGCTGTTTTATCAGAAATACGCGCCGCTTGTTGCATATTATGTGTAACGATAATAATACTGTAGTTTTTCTTTAACTCTTGCACAAGCTCTTCTACTTTTAATGTTGAAATAGGGTCAAGGGCGGATGTCGGTTCGTCCATTAAAATAACATCTGGCTCAATCGCTAAACAGCGTGCAATACATAAACGTTGTTGTTGTCCACCAGACAATCCATATGCATTCGTGTGCAAACGGTCTTTCACCTCATCCCAAATTGCAGCACCACGTAAGCTTCTTTCGACGATCTCGTCTAAAATTTTCTTATCGCGAATACCATGAATACGCGGACCGTATGCAACGTTATCGTAAATTGATTTCGGGAACGGATTCGGCTTTTGGAATACCATACCAACTTGTGTACGCAATTCTTCAACACGGTACGATTTATCAAAAATATTGCGACCACGATACGTAATTTCACCAGATGTACGCACGCTTGGAACAAGCTCAATCATTCGGTTTAACGTTTTAATATACGTTGACTTTCCGCAACCTGACGGACCGATAATAGCTGTAACCTCATTTTCGTAAATATCTAAGTCAATATTTTTTAACGCGTGATGTTCCCCGTACCATAAATTTAAGTTTTTCGTCCGATACACTACATTTTTTTCGCTTCGTTCTTCAACTTGTTTATTTTTACGTTCTTTCACAACAGTTAATTCCATTAATAAGTTCCCCTTTCAACGCGCAATTAATAACGTTTTTGAAACTTGTTGCGAATAAAAATGGCAATCGAGTTCATAAAGATTAGCATAACGAGCAATACGACGATTCCTGCTGCCGCTACGTTTTGGAAGTCCGCTTGTGGACGTGACGTCCAGTTGTAAATTTGCATCGGCATTACAGTAAATGTGTCCAAAATGCCGCGTGGTAAATATGCTAAAAACGTCGGGATACCTAAAACAACAAGCGGTGCCGTTTCACCGATAGCACGGGATAAAGCTAAAATGCTACCTGTCAAAATACCAGGGATCGCCGCTGGGAGAACGATGCGATAAATCGTTTGCCATTTCGTTGCTCCCATACCATACGATGCTTCTCGCAATTGATTTGGCACGGCGCGGATCGCCTCTTGTGCCGCGACAACGATGACAGGTAAAACGAGCAAACTCATCGTTAAGCCGGCCGCGAGAATGCTACGACCTAAATTAAGTTCACGAACGAAAAGGGTCAATCCGAGCAAACCGAATACAATAGACGGAACACCAGCTAGATTTGAAATATTCGTTTGAATAAAATCTGTGAAGCGATTTTTTTTCGCATATTCCTCTAAGTAAATCGCTGTTCCCACTCCAAGAATAAGCGAAACAGGCGCAACGATAACCATCAGCCATAATGAGCCAACTAACCCAGCTTTGATTCCTGCATTTTCCGGACGACGAGACGGGAAGTTATTTAAAAAATCGAGATTTAGCCAGCCAATTGCTTGAGTGAGTATCCGATATAAAAGGATGACGAGAACAATTAATCCGAATACTGTAGCTAGAAAAAACAAAAATTTTAACACGTTATTGCGCAACAGGCGACCGTTCATATGTTGAACAACACGTTGTTTATCAATTAATTTCTCCATGATTAATACTCCTCCCTAAAGCGACGAGAAATGTATTGCGCGAGTAAATTCATGGCCAATGTAAACACAAATAGCGTCATACCGACCGCATAAATGCTGTAGTAAACAGTTGTACCGTATCCTGCATCTCCTGTCGTCACTTGGACAATGTAAGCAGTTAATGTTTGAATCGATTTCGTTACATCGAATGTAAAGACAGGAGATGAGCCACCCGCTACTGCTACAATCATCGTTTCACCAACAGCGCGAGAAATTGCTAGCATAAATGATGCTGCAATACCTGAAGTCGCTGCAGGAAGGACAACTTTTAATGCTACTTCTAGCTTCGTTGAACCGAGACCAAGCGCTCCTTCACGAATGGAGTTTGGCACGGAACTCATCGCATCTTCAGATAAAGAAGCAACCATCGGAATAATCATAATCCCCATCACAATTCCTGGGCTTAACGCATTAAAAATCCCCAAACTCGGAATAAATTTTTGTAAAAGAGGTGTAACAAACGTCAATGCGAAAAATCCGTATACAATCGTCGGAATTCCCGCCAACACTTCTAATATCGGTTTTAATATTTTCCGTGCTCTTTCAGATGCATACTCACTCAAGTAAATCGCTGATGCTAAACCGATCGGGATCGCAACGACCATGGCAATCGTTGTTGTTAAAAGCGTCCCTGTTACAAGAGGAGCAATACCAAATGAACCTGTTTTTTCATCCCATGGAAGCCATTCTTTGCTCGTTAAAAATTCAACGATCGACACTCGCTCAAAGAAAATAAACGTTTCAAATAACAGTGTAAATAAAATACCGATTGTCGTCAAAATTGAAATGATAGCTGTTAACAATAACAATTTTGGCATGAGCCATTCCATAACTTGTTGTCCGTTTTGTTTTTTCTTATTTTCTTTAATCATGTCACGGACGGAATATGAACGATTCCCATCTGTCATCGCCATAATATGAAAACCCCTTTCCAAATTCATGGCAAGATGAGAAGCGACCATTGTGTCGCTTCTCATCTTTACGTTTCGTTATTTTAATCCTTCAAGCTTTTTCAATTGCTCTTGATATTGCTCTTCTGGAAGCGCTACGTAACCAACTTCTTCAGCAAACTCTGCACCGTTCTCTAGCAAAAATTTCGCAAAATCATACACTTGCGCTTTTTCTTTTAACGATTTTACGTTCACGTACGTAAATAATGGTCGAGAAAGTGGCGCGTATTCACCGCTTTGGATCGTTTCATGTGTTGGCTCAACCGGACCATTTCCGTTATCAATTGGTACAGCTTTTAATTTATCTTTATTTTCAATGTAGTATGCGAATCCAAAGTAACCAAGCGCATTTTTATCTCCGGCAATCCCTTGAACAAGGACGTTATCATCTTCAGATAATTGTGCTGTTTTGTTCAACGGTTGTCCATCTAAAATAACTTCATCAAAGTAGTCAAACGTACCGGAGTCATGTCCTGGTGAGAATAATTTAATTTCTTCGTTCGGCCATTCTGGACGAATGTCTGACCATTTGACTTTGTCATCACCGTTCACCGCACCAGATGTAAAAATTTTCTTTAATTCATCAACTGTTAAATAATCGACCCAATCGTTATCCTTATTTACTAACACAGAAAGACCATCAAATGCAATTTGAAATTCTTCAAATTGAATGCCGTTTTGCTCAGCTGCTTTCTTTTCTTCTTCTTTAATTGGACGAGAAGCGTTTGAAAAGTCTGTTTCGCCTTTCGTAAACTTTTCAAACCCGCCACCTGTTCCGGACAAACCAACAGACACTTTCACATCTGGTTGTTCACCCCCATATGCTTCAGCGGCAGCCTCAACAATTGGATAAACAGTAGAAGATCCATCAACAACAACGTTACCACTTAATGCTTCGCCACCATCTTCACCGCCTTGTTGAGCGCCGCCACCACATGCTGTTGTAAATGCTAATACAGCGCTTGTCATTCCTGCGAGTGCAAACCATTTGTTTTTCTTCATCTTTTGATTTCCCCCTACTTTTTTTCAGTAATTTTTGCTTCACGAATTATAGAATAATGGACACGTATTAAATTCGTTTTAAACAAATGTTAAGCTTTTGTAAATTCGCTTTCTTCTATCTTTCCATTGTTTCCTCACCATTATTCAACGATTCAGTAGAAGATGGTTGTCCTAATTGGCGCTGTTTTTTTAATTCAAAATATGCATCTAAAATTTTTCTTCCGATGTAGTTATTGATCGGATAATGGTTTTTTGCATTTTGGTATACCCAAGGCACAACGACGGCAAACGCCACTTCTGGGTTGTTGTAAGGGGCAAACCCAACTAACGTCAAATTGTACGTTGGCGTCATCCGTCTTGATTTGATCGGTCCATCGTAAAACGCCTGTGCGGTTCCTGTTTTTCCTGCTGGATCATAAGGAGCATTTGCGAAAAAGGCACGTGCTGTTCCGTTTGAACCATGCATGACACGATAAAATCCTTCACGTACACGTTCAATGTACTCAGTTTTCATATCTACTCGGTTTAACACTTTCGGTTCAAACGAATAAATGACGTTTCCCATTTGATTTTTCTCGCTAATTGGCTCACGAATTTCTTTCACAACGTGCGGTTGAATGCGATATCCACCGTTAGCAATCGTTGAAACGTATTGCGCCATTTGAATTGGTGTATATACGTCAAACTGTCCAATAGCTAAGTCAAGCAAATGTCCTGGAAGCGTACTTTGTCCAGGCCATCCAATAATTTCACCAGGTAAATCAATACCTGTTTTCACTCCTAAACCGAACTGATTAAAGTATCGTCGCATAATCGAAAACGCTTCTTTTTTAATCGGTAGCGCTTGATGCGGACGATACGTAGAGCCAGCAATCGCAATTGCCGTCTTAAACATATAGACGTTCGACGACATTTCAAGTGCTTTTAAATCGTTCATCGGTCCTGGACGAATACCGCTATGCGATTTTTTCGTCGGCGTTCCTTTAATATACAACGGTTCATCAATAAGTACTGTACCAGGATGGATAACACCGGTTTGAAACCCTGTTAATACAGTAGCCCCCTTTACTGCTGATCCCATCGCATATGCTGATGTAATCGTTCCAAGAGCATAATCTTTTAATACTACTTTTCCATTTTCATCACGTGTATACCGTTTTCCAGCTAACGATAAAATTTCTCCCGTGTTCGGATCCATCATCACGACGAAAGCACGATCGAGTAATTCCGTTCCACCGCGCCGTTTCATTGTCATTAATTCTTCTTCAATAATTTTCTCGACACGTTGTTGTAATTCCATATCGATCGTTAATACGATGTCTTTGCCTCTTTGTCCTTGCGACATTTCAATTGTTTCAATAATATTTCCTGCTTTATCGGTCACATTTTTAATTTTTGCCTTTTGCCCGCGCAACACATCTTCATATTGAGCTTCAATGTAACTTTTTCCTACACGATCATTTCGGTTATAATCGCGCGCCAAATAATAATCAAGCTTTTCACGTGGCAATCCTTCTTCTGACGATGTAATATTTCCGAGCACTGTACGAAATGTATCGCCAAATGCATAATGACGATTCCAATCTGTTGTGACATCTACACCAGGCAGTTCTTCTAAATGTTCGCTAACAACCGCATATTCTTCGTCTGTTACTCCTTCATTTTTAATCATTTGAGGCGTCAGAGCGTATCCGCTATTCATTTCCCGAAAAATAGCAACAACTTCAAGTTCCTTTTCCTTAATCATTTTTACATCTTCTTCTGTAATACGTTCAAGTTGCAGCCGATAAATATCTTTATCTTTTAACTTTTTCGCGTGAAACTGTTTCCACTCTTTTTCTGTAATTTTTTGTTTTGCTTTTTCCTCATTCGTTAAAATCCAATAGTCTTTTATGTCCCGTTCTGTTACACGATCCGTCGGCTTTTCAATGTATGTCGCTAACTTTTTCGCTACTTCAATCATTTCAGAAGGTTTCGTTGTTTGCGTACGCGTATACGTAATCGCATGAAGAGGTTCATTGTCAACAACAACTTGATAGTTCCGGTCATAAATTTTCCCGCGTGGCGCCGGTGTATTGACAGTGACATTTTCCGTACGCTCTACTTCCTTGCGATATTGTTCCCCGTAAACGATTTGGATCACACCTAATCGTAAAATAAGCGCAGAAAATAATAAAAAAACAGCAAAAAATAACACATTTAATCGAAATGGCAACTGCGTTCGTTTTTTCTTTTTCTTTGCTTTTTGAGCTTGTTGTATTTGCTTCAAAACGAGCGAGCACCTCCTTTACTTGCTCCTTCATCATTGTAAAAGAAACGCTCGCAAATTTCTACATTGAAAGTTGAATACGTCGAACAAAAAAATAAATAATGAAATGACCGGCTCCAACAATTAGCATTAATGATGGAATAGCTTCTTTTGCATCAAATAGCGTAATGCCTAATAAAAACAATAGCACAGACGTTGCACGTCCACCGTTCAAAAACAATTCTCGAATGACAATATATTCAATTCGCCACTCTTTCGCCTGATTGCTTTGTCCAATCACGTCAAACGTAAGCGACAAATACGGAACAAGTAAAATCGGATAGCCGATTGCAATAAGCGCTCCATATATGATCAGCTTTGTGTACGATAAATCAAAAACGAGTAAAAAGACAGAGGCATATAACAATAAGCCACCAAATAAAATAGCGCGCAACCGCCATTGTCGTTTCATATATTTGGACGCAAACGAGTACGTAATAAACGAAACAATCGCGTTAATCAACCCAAATACACCAAGCGCTTTTTCTGTTCCTGTCGCCATAAACAAAAAAATGGAAACAATAAACACAAACGTTCCTTCGCGAAATCCTTGAAAAAAATGGGCGTTCGTGATCATTCTCCAGTTTTTATTTTTCTTTCTCTCATCATACACTGAACGAAGCGCAAAGCGCCCTGACGAACCTCTTCGATGCAAAAAAAAGCTAAGTATAACAGCAACAAGAAATAAACATAAGGAAGCTAAAAAAATCGCCATATACCCGGTAAACTTCTCACTTGAAGCGATAACCCATCCTGCCAGTGGTGGACCAATCATTCCAGCCACAGACGTCATCGCTCCAAGTAATCCATTAAATAAATCACGTGTGCTCGGTTCAGTAATTTCAAATGTTAATACGTTAAATGCGAGCCAATAAAAACCGTAACCAACACCTAGCAATCCGCCAAGTAAAAACAAATGGTTCATCGCCTTATTTCCGCTAAACAATACAACTAAAAAAAAGAGAGCTAAAAACGTAACGCCCATTCGTAAAACAATGACGCGATCAATCTTTTTCGCAATTTGCCCAGCAACAATAAACGCCAGTGGCTGCCATGTAACGATTGCTAAATTGTACACACCTAGCGCATGAAAACTGTTTACTTTTTTCCAAACATATACGTTCACAAACGTATTCGATAAAGCGATACTTAAAGAATACAATCCACCAATCGCCAATAGAAGAAACAATTGTCGATGCGCGCGAATATGCGCGATGATTCGTTTCCATCTGTTCATAAGCAAACTCCCTTTCTTGACAAGTAGTTTGCCTACTCTTTTATAGCGATATACAAAAAGAGCCCGACAAAATTTGTCGAGCTCTTCATCATTATTTTGCCGCCGCGTAGCGCTTCGCAACTTCGTCCCAGTTCACGACATTCCAAAACGCTGAAATATAATCTGGACGGCGATTTTGATATTTTAAGTAATACGCATGCTCCCACACGTCTAATCCTAAAATCGGTGTTTTACCTTCCATTAATGGTGTATCTTGGTTTGGTGTACTTGTTACTTCAAGTTGACCGTTATGGACGACAAGCCACGCCCAACCAGAACCGAAGCGCGTAGCTGCAGCTTTTGAAAATTCTTCTTTAAACTTCTCAAAGCTACCGAATGTGGCATTAATCGCTTCAGCTAATTCGCCTGTTGGTTCACCGCCACCATTTGGTGAGAGAATAGTCCAAAAGAGCGAGTGATTTGCATGTCCCCCTCCATTGTTACGAACAGCTGTACGGATGTTTTCCGGT
Organism: Anoxybacillus eryuanensis; assembly: GCF_051200995.1. Lineage (NCBI taxonomy): Bacteria > Bacillati > Bacillota > Bacilli > Caryophanales > Anoxybacillaceae > Anoxybacillus > Anoxybacillus eryuanensis. The sequence continues at coordinate 98,474 of NZ_JBPODS010000003.1, forward strand.
ACTGCATCTAAATTAGCCATTAACTCTTCAATTGTTTTGTTTTGCAATTCTGGATGACCTTCAAGCGCTGCGTTTAAGTTTGTTACATACGCGTTATGATGTTTTGTGTGATGAATGTTCATTGTTTCCTTATCAATATGTGGTTCTAACGCGTCGTAAGCATAAGGCAATTGTGGTAGTTCAAATGCCATACTTCATTCCTCCTCATTTATTATGTAATTGTTCACAAATGAAACGGATAAATTATATTTAGAAACAGAAAAGTTTCATAAGTGAACCTACTTTAAGAGTACCAAAATAAAACGAATGTTTCAAATTATTTGCAAAAAAACCTCGCTAATTTACTTAGCGAGGCAAATGGACCCTGCAGGACTCGAACCTGCGACCAGACGGTTATGAGCCGTCCGCTCTAACCAGCTGAGCTAAGGGTCCACTATATCCGATGGTAATTTTATCAAAAAAGATACATATCGTCAATACATGTTACACTTGAAACAAAATGGTTGTGTAGCGAACATAAAAAGAAGTAGAATGAGAAATGATGATGCGTAAAGGATGTGAATGATGATGTGGAAACGATTATTACAAAGTCTTTATTCTCCTGTACATATTGCTCGCTTTCGCTTTCATCCGATCGGAAAGGCGATTAGTTACGTGTTCTTTTTATCGCTTATTGCGACGTTGCCGATTGCTATTTACTTTACGATAAGTATAAACAAAATGATCGGCTCAACGCATCAACTATTGACCGAAGAACTTCCTCCTTTTGAAGTCGTTGATGGCGTATTGATAGCTAATGAAAAAGAACCGATTGAGATTATACGTCCTGACGTGACGATGTTATTGGATAGCACAGGTACACTAACAACAGATGATGTAGCACGCTATACAAATGCAGTGGCGTTTTTAAAAGAAGAATTTGCACTTGTGGCAAATGGACACGTTCAATCATATCCGTATAGTGTCATGCAAGTGGAGCGTTTTACAAACAAAGATGTATATGAATTTACGGGCACGCTACAATCGTTACTCCCTATCGTCATTTCGCTATCGTTTTTTGTTTTATACTTTTTCACATGTACGAGCAAATTTCTTTACGTTACCGTCCTAGCATTTATCGGTCTTATTTTTCGCGGCACGTTAAATAAACGTGGCTCATATCGCCACATGTGGAGCCTTTCCGCTTACTCCATCACACTAGCAACGATCTTTTTTACCGTTATGGAAGCATTACAAATTGTCGTTCCATACGCTGTCGCGTTAGATTGGTTCGTTTCTATCACCATTTTGTTCGTTTCCATTAAAGAACTTCCTTCCGTGAAAGAAGCAGGCTAATGAGCCTGCTTCTCACAATTTAAATGCTGTAGTTAGTGTAGATAGCGACTGAGATAATTCGTTTAATCGTTCACCAACACGATACATGTCGTTCATTTGCTTCGTTTGATCATACGAGACCGACATCATTTCTTCCGCGCTTGCTAACGTTTGTTGAGCAACCGAAGCAAACGCCACTGTGACTGTTTCGATCATAGGCAATAATTGCTGAAACTGCTCTAATTCACTTTCCATTTGTGCCACGTTGCGATTGACACGCTGAATCTCTTTTAATAAATGGTCAAACGAACGCTTCGCTTCATTTGCAGAAGCCAACTGATGCTGTAAATGCGTCACCATCCCTTGAAACTGGTTAGTCGCATGAATCGATACTTCTTCCATTGCAAAAATGGATGACGTAATTTCTTCCGTTGCTTTTGAAGCATGTTCCGCCAGTTTTCTCACTTCTGTAGCGACAACTGCAAATCCTTTTCCTGCTTCACCAGCACGAGCGGCTTCAATAGTTGCATTGAGCGCCAACAACTTCGTTTGCTCGGCAATTTGACGAATGACATCGACAACTTTTGTAATTAACATAGAATGATGTTTCACACTTTGAATCGTATCATTTACTTCTTTAAATTGCTCAGCAAATGAATGAATATCAGCAATTAAATGCGCCAGTCGCTTTTCTCCACCTTTCGATGATTCATTCATATCGGTCGCACTTGCTGAAATGTTTTGTACACTTGCTAACACATGTTGCATCCTCTTTTTCATCTCATCCACGTGATGAATGCTTTCATCTGAAGCATTTGCCGTTTCTTCTGCTCCTTGCTTTACAGTTGCAATAGCTGATATGAGTTGATCGTTTGATTCAATGATATGTTCAGAGACGTGCTCTAAGTCCCCTCCTGTAATAGCTAACTGTTTTGTTGTTTCGTTCATTTCACGAATGACCGTTTTCATGCTCGTCAACATTCGTTGAAAACTACGCGCAAGAGAATCGATCTCCGGCGTCGTCGAATACATATGTTCGTCAACCGTTAAATCTCCTCGCGATAATCGGCTCATTGCATGACGAAGTTGAGCAATCGGCTTCGTTAATCCACTAACTAACCATCTAATCATAAATGTTGCAACGATAACGCTAATCACAATGGCCATAAGTGTTAGATTGGCGAGTTGTTGAATAGGTTGCATAAACTGTTCATCAGGTACAGCTACAACGTATGTTCCTTTTAACTCTTGAATCGTTTTATACGCAAATGTATATGTACGTCCGTTCCACTCCAAATGCGACACACCATTTTTTTTCTTCGCAATCGTTTCTTGGATCGATTTCGGTACATGGAGTTGCTCATTTCGCTCAAATGTTTTGACTTTCTCATCTCGAATTAAAAATATATCTACACTTAGACCATCTTGCATAAGTTCTGCTTTTTGCTGTTTGATCGCAGAACGTAAACTTTTTTCAAATAGTTGTTCATTTCCTGCATGAATATACATAAGATTACGTGTCACTTCAAACATCATCGTCGCTTCTCTTTCCAGACGGTTTTCAATCGCTTTTACCGTCGCTTCTTTCGCTTGGTGATAAGCAATCATCCCAACAATGCTCAGCGAAGTAATTAAAACGCTAAAAAATAAAATGAATAAACGGTTTTGTAAACTAATTTTTAATAACCATTGTTTTACTTTTGGTGATAGCTGAGCATGAAATGTTCTCATATGTGTTTTTATATTTTTCAATGGCTGTTTCATTTGTGCACGCACGACACATCCCCCCTTCGACAAATACAGACAAAGAATACCAAAAAAATATAAATGTTACGTTAAGTGAATGTTAAGTGATGTAAAGGGAATGTAATTTTTACTCATATATCATGGGGACAAGCCATATGAATAGAGTAAAGAAGAAACACAGGTGGGGAATGGAATGAAAAACATGTTTATCTTTCTTATGTTCATTGCTATATGTGCCATCGCTTACCATGATCTCACAGACGGAACGATTCATACGATTCGTTCGCAAACAACGGTCAAGCAAACGAACGATTTACCGTATCGCGAAGTAACCGTCCAACGTGGCGATACACTCCTCTCCATTATCGAGCGTGAAATGAATAGTAAATTGCCGGTGTCTATCGATCAACTCATTACCGACTTTCAAGCGCTCAATCCACATGTGAACGCGCACTCACTTCAAGCAGGAAAAACGTATCGCATTCCACACTATAAGCAGAAATAGCAAAAACATTGTCAACAAATACGAAACATTGCTACAATAAAAAATGACTTGATCAATACGTTAAAGGAGCGATTGACGCGTGAGTGAAATCATTCATCGTTCAAAAACCCGTCCTGTTCGTGTAGGGAACATCACCATTGGCGGGAATAATGAAGTCGTCATCCAAAGTATGACGACAACAAAAACACATGATGTCGATGCAACCGTTGCCCAAATCCATCGACTTGAAGAAGCTGGATGCCAAATCGTTCGCGTCGCTTGCCCAGATGAAAGAGCAGCAGATGCGATCGCTGAAATAAAAAAGCGTATTAATATTCCACTCGTTGTTGATATTCATTTTGACTATCGCCTTGCTTTAAAAGCGATTGAAAACGGGGCCGATAAAATTCGCATTAACCCAGGAAACATCGGCAAGCGCGAAAAAGTCGAAGCTGTTGTGAAAGCAGCAAAAGAGCGTGGCGTACCGATTCGCATCGGGGTGAACGCCGGTTCGCTTGAAAAGCGCATTTTAGAAAAATACGGGTATCCTACTGCAGACGGAATGGTCGAAAGTGCTTTGCATCATATCCGTATTTTAGAAGACCTTGATTTTCAAGATATTATCGTGTCATTGAAAGCTTCTGATGTTCGCTTAGCGATTGAAGCATATGAAAAAGCGGCTCGCGCATTCGACTATCCGCTACACCTCGGCATTACGGAATCGGGTACGTTATTTGCAGGAACAGTAAAAAGTGCGGCCGGACTCGGCGCCATTTTAAGCAAAGGAATTGGTAACACGGTGCGTGTATCCCTTAGCGCTGACCCTGTTGAAGAAGTAAAAGTGGCTCGCGAGTTGCTGAAAGCATTCGGTCTTGCAGCGAACGCTGCAACATTAATTTCTTGTCCAACATGCGGACGAATTGAAATTGACTTAATTCGCATCGCAAATGAAATTGAAGAATATATCGCAAAAATTAAAGCACCGATTAAAGTAGCAGTTCTCGGCTGTGCAGTAAATGGGCCTGGAGAAGCGCGTGAAGCTGACATTGGTATTGCAGGGGCTCGCGGAGAAGGATTATTGTTCCGCCATGGACAAATTGTACGCAAAGTACCAGAAGAAACGATGGTTGAAGAATTGAAAAAAGAAATTGATAAATTAGCCGAAGAGTATGCATTGAAAGGAAAGCAAAAATAAGAGGGGGTATTCCCCTCTTATTTTACCAAAATCGGACGAAAAAGCTTAAAATAATGGAAACAGCACCAATTCCAATCGCCCAAGCACCTAGTGTTTCTGCTCCTCGACGGCGGGCGATAAACCCGAAAATAATGCCAGCTGCCCCCATAATGACTGGCATAAGAAAAAGGGAAACAACCGATAAAGCAAGCGCAAGCCACCCTACGCCACGACCGTTTTCTTCATGCTTTACCTCCCGATCAGAAAATCGAATCGGCTCAGCAATTTCACCTGCTGTTTCTTCCATAAAATCTCTTTCAACATTTGGAACAGTGTCGATTCGTGCATTGTCGTACGATTGTTGCTGACGTTCATTGTCCATGACAATTCCCTCGCTTTCGTAAAATGAGGAGCACTATTATTATGTAATAAGCGATACGTCATTATAGATGTTACTTTATGTCAATGTTATAATGGGCAAGAAACACCCACCATAGAAAGGATGAACAAACATGAGCAAGCAACGATTCGGCATCGATATTGACGGAACCGTTACATGTCCAAGCACATTTATCCCATACTTAAACAAGTCGTTCAAAAAAAATTTAACGCTCGATGATATTACCGATTACGATTTAGTCCCTTTTTTAGATACGACGGAAGAAAAATTAAATGAATGGATGGAGCGATATGAGCCGATTATTTACAGTGAAGCCCCTCTTGCGAATGGAGCGTTAGAGGTCATTAATAGCTGGAAAGATGAGTATGAGCTATATTACATTAGTGCACGAGGTCGCCACTTATATGAAGTCACGGAAAAATGGTTTCAACAATACGGTGTTCATTATCATCATATTGAGCTTATCGGTTCGCACAATAAAATTGAAGCCGTAAAAAAATATGGAATCGACATTTTTTTTGAAGATAAATACGATAACGCATGCGACATTGCGGAACAATGCCTTATCCCTGTCATTTTATTTGATACTCCGTACAATCGTGGTCCACTACCAAAAGGGGTCATTCGTGTGTACAACTGGCATGAGGCGAAACAACAAGTAGAAAAATTACTTACAACAACAAGCTGACATTACACGTCAGCTTGTTGTTGGCACATTGGACACGTTCCGTACACTTCGAATTTATGCCCTGAAATAGTATATCCTTGCAAATCTTCTATCAATTCGTTCATCGGACAAGTCACAAGCTCTTTCGTCTTACCGCACGACATACAAATAAAATGGTGATGATGATGGTGCATATTACATGTAAACCGAAAGTGCTTTTCTCCGGATAGCTCCGTCGTTTCTAAAATACCGAGCTCAACAAATAGTGCCAAGTTGCGATAAACCGTATCAAAACTTAGTCCCGGATACCTCTCTTTCATCACATCCAGCACATCTTTGGCTGTTAAATATTTATCTGTTTTTGCAAACAGCTCAAGCATTTCTTCGCGCTTTCCTGTATACTTAAATCCCTTCTCTTTCATTAACCGTAGCGCTTCAGAAACGTTCACGCTTCGTCATCCTCTCTTCCATTTTTTCCACATGATCGCCCCAATTAATATACAAACTGCTAATAAAACGATCGTTCCACCAGGAGCTAAATTCAAATAATAAGAAAGAAACAATCCGACAATAACTGCAAGCTCCCCGAATATAACCGACAACCATAGCGCTTGTTTAAATCCTTTCGCTATTCGAATGCTTGCAGCAACAGGAAGAGTCATGAGTGACGAAACAAGCAAAATGCCGACAATGCGCATCGACGCAGCAATGACAAGAGCTACTAACACAATGAAAACAAAATGGAGCGATTTTACTTTCACTCCCGATGCTTGCGCATATTCTTCGTCAAATGATAAAATAAACCACTCTTTATAAAACAGAAAAATGACAGTAAGCACGATGAAAAAAATGATGCTAATCGTCCATACGTCCGTCGTGCTGACTGCACTGACGCTTCCAAATAAATATGAAAACAAATCGGTATTAAAGCCATCCGCAAGTGAAATAAAAATGACACTTAAACCGATGCCTCCTGATAAAATGATCGGAATCGCTAATTCTTGATAATGCTTATATACCGTACGCAACTTTTCAATAAATAACGAACCTACGACAGAAAATGCCATCCCAATATAAATCGGGTTTAATGTCGCAAACGTTAAAAATTTTTTTTGTACAAGTAAGCTGGCTGCAATTCCCGCAAGTGTTACGTGGCTTAATGCATCAGCAATAAGCGATAGCCTTCTGACGACAATGAACACCCCTAAAAGAGGGGCGATAAATCCGATCAATATACCAACAATAAACGCGTTTTGTAAAAACTCATATTGAAATAAAGCTTCTAACATATACACCCCCCTTTCTACGCATGATCGTGAGCAAGTAAATGAAGATGATGCCCATAAAATGATGCGACATCTTCTGTTTTCAGCTGAGCAAACTGTTGCACACTGCCATGGAAATGTAAATGTTTGTTTAAACATGCGACATGTGTCACTTTTTCTGTAATCGTTCCAATATCGTGTGTCACAAGGAGTAATGTCATGCGATGTTGCTTATTTAACCGCTCAAGCATGTCGTAAAAACTTTGTACATGATGCACATCGACCCCGACAGTCGGTTCATCTAAAATTAAAAATTCTGGTTGTGACACGATGGCACGAGCGATAAATACACGCTGTTGTTGACCGCCCGAAAGTTCCCCGATATTACGACGAATAAACGGGCCCATGCCAACCGCATCGATCGCTTCATATACCGCTCTTTCATCACGTTTGTCTAATCGTCGAAATAAACCTAACTTTCCTGTTAAACCGCTTGCGACAACTTCATACACGGTCGCAGGAAATCCAGTATTAAAACTATTTGCTTTTTGAGATACAAAACCGATTTTATGCCAATCTTTAAACTGCTCAATTGGTGTGCCAAATAAAAAAATTTGTCCTGTTTGTGGTTTTAGCAACCGTAAAATACATTTTAACAATGTCGATTTTCCTGAGCCATTTGGCCCAACTAAACCAACGAACGCTCCTTTTGGAATGTGAAAATTAATATGTTGCAATACATCTTCATCATCATATCGAAACGATACGTTCTCAACACGTAAAATATCGTCCATCGTTTGACCACCTTAATTCAAAATAATTCCGATTCATAGTATAGCGCATTTGTTTTTATTAATGAATAGCGGACTTAAATTTCGCTCCACGTACTTCTTGTGTGTTCATAATGGTAATAAAGGCGTTTTGGTCAATTTCATATACAATCGACTTCAACTTCGTCACTTCCAAGCGAGTAACAACGGCATAAATGACTTCTTTTTGCTCGTCCGTATAACCACCTTTCCCCATCAGCTTCGTTGTCCCGCGTCCGAGTCGATTTAAAATCGCATCTGACACTTCCTCGTAATGGTCTGACACGATCAAAACCGCTTTTGTTTCATCTAATCCTTGAATGACGGTATCAATCGTTTTAAAAGCGATATAATAAGTTAAAACAGAATACATCGCTTGCTTTGGTCCGAATACAAACGCCGCCCAAGTAAAAATAAAAACGTTTGTAAACATAACAAATTCACCAACGGAAAACGGTAATTTTTTCGTCATTAAAATTCCTAAAATTTCCGTCCCATCTAGTGAGCCACCATGGCGAATGACAAGTCCCACGCCTGCACCAAGAATAGCCCCGCCAAACACTGTCGCTAAAATGGAATCTGTTGTAAATGGAGATACATGGTGAAATAACCGTTCCATAACAGCTAACACAACGATGGAATAAAGTGAGGAAAGCATAAACGTTTTCCCGATTTGTTTATAACCAAAATACATAAATGGTGTATTCAACAAAATGACAAGTGTCGCAAAGTTCAACCATGCGTAATTTGGAAGAATGCGATCAAGAATAAGGGAAATACCAATTACCCCACCATCGATAATTTCATTTGGCACTAAGAACAACTCGATGGATAACGCTGCGAGCGTTGCACCAATTGTCATCATGACAAGACGATACAGCAGATGGCTGATCGTCTCTTTTTTATGTTGTCTTTTCATTCCAATCTCTCCCTTCATCTATTTTATTATATCATTGCACATCTTCCTTTTCTTGTTCATATCGTAAACAAGGAGGGATGTGACGTGAACGTATATCATAAAATCGTTCAACATAAAATGAAATCCATCACCGCAAACGAGTTAATGACGTATGCAAAACAATATAACGTTTCGCTTTCTCCAAAAGATGCGGAAACGATTATTCAAATGATGCGCGAAAAGACGATTGATGTGTTTAATGAACAAGCAAGAAAAAACTGGATTCGCGAACTCGCCCATCGCACATCACCACAACTCGCTAAACAAGCCAATGATTTCATTCGCCAATTTATACAGTAAGAAGGCTGCCTACGGACAGCCTTCTTCTACTCAACAATTTTTTCGCGAACGTTCGGATCGAACTGTTGTGCACGCAACATGGCAATTTCAAATTTATATGGTGGCTTCGCAGATGCTTTCTCACCGACATATGGCGTTTCTAAAATCTTCGGCACATGCATAAGCTGCGGATGATGCACAATATAATTTAGCGCATCAAAACCGATATGACCGAAACCGATATTTTCATGACGGTCTTTACGGCTACCACACGGATTTTTACTATCATTAATATGCAATACCTTAAGACGGTCAAGCCCAATGATGCGATCAAATTGCTCTAATACGCCGTCAAAATCATTCACAATATCGTACCCTGCATCGTGCGTATGACACGTATCAAAGCAGACAGACAACTTATCGTTATGTGTCACACCGTCAATGATTTTCGCTAACTCCTCAAAACGACTGCCACATTCCGATCCTTTTCCTGCCATCGTTTCTAAAGCAATTTGTACTTGTTGGTCAGTTGTCATCACTTCATTTAATCCTTCAATAATTTTTTCAATTCCTGCTTCAATACCTGCGCCAACATGCGCCCCTGGATGAAGAACAAGCTGCTTGGCACCAATCGCTTCTGTTCGTTCAATTTCTGAACGTAAAAAAGAAACACCTAGAGAAAATGTATCGGCATTCATTGTATTACCGATATTAATGATGTACGGAGCATGTACGACGATTTCATCAATCCCATGTTCTTTCATATGGGCACGTCCTTTATCAATGTTTAGTTCTTCGATTGGTTTCCGTCTCGTGTTTTGTGGTGCTCCCGTATAAATCATAAACGTATTTGCCCCATACGATACCGCTTCTTTACTCGCAGCTAGCAGCATCTCTTTTCCGCTCATCGATACGTGTGAACCAATTTTTAACACTTTCTTCTCTCCCTTATTTCTTTTTCGCTCTTTGCTTTTGTAGCTGTTCTCGCAATTTTTTCTTATATCCCGGCTTTACTTTCTTTTGTTTTTTCGCTATTTTTTCAACGAGTTGCTCTACTTCATCAACTTTTTTCTCTTTTTTCCGTCCGTTCCATGCATCAAGTTCGATCCATTCGCCGTGGCGCAAATCACGATGGAGAAAATGAATGCCTTTCTTTTCTAACTTGACTAGCGCATGTTGATCTGATGACTCATAAATCGTTGCAGCAATGCCGGCATAACCTGCACGTCCTGTCCGACCAGTGCGATGAACATAAAAATCTACGTCTGACGGCAATTCATAGTTAATGACGTGGCTGACTCCCTCAATATCAATTCCACGCGCCGCTAAATCCGTTGCAACAATATATTGAAATTGCAAATCACGAATCGCTTTCATCATTTTTTTCCGTTCACGTGGCGTTAAATCTCCATGTAACACGCCTACTTTTAATCCTTTATCAATCAAACCGTTTGCTACTTCGTCAGCTGCTTTTCTCGTATTTACAAACGCGATAGCTAAATATGGGTTGTAGGCAACTAATATATCATGTAAAAGTTGCAACCGATCACGATGACGAAGCGGAATTAAAATATGTTCAATCGTTGATGCTGCGACTTGTTTTGGTGCGATATGAATATGAGTCGGATTCTCCATATACTTTTTCAAAAACGGCTTTAACTTTTCTGGAATTGTTGCAGAAAAAACTAACATTTGTAAATCTTCAGGCATACGGCCTGCGATGCGATCAACATCTGCAATAAACCCCATATCGAGCATAACATCTGCTTCGTCAACGACGAGCATGCGGGCTGTATGGACAAATAACGCTTGTTCGCGAACGAGATCATCAATGCGCCCCGGTGTACCAATGACAAGATGAGGCTGTGTTTTCAGTTTTTCAATCGACCGTAACTTATCCGTTCCGCCAACAAAACATCGGGCTGTAATGCGGTGATCATTCGGACAAAATTTTACAATTTTTAATACCTCATGATAAATTTGTGTTGCCAATTCACGCGTCGGTGCAGTAATTACCGCTTGTACTTCGTCTACACGTGGGTCAATACGCTGAATAATTGGCAATAAATAAGCATGTGTCTTCCCTGTTCCTGTTTGCGACTGGCCGATGACACTTTCACCACGCAACACAGCAGGAATGACACGCTCTTGAATAGGTGTCGGCTTATGAAACTTTAAATGTTGAATCGCCTCTATAATAAACGGATGAAACGGAAAACGTTCAAACATCGTTTCTCATCCCCTTTCTCATTCAATAAAAAATAGACCAGTTACATATTATATACGAACATAAACCGTTCATTCAACTATATGAGCTTTCTTGCATATCGTAATATAGATAAAATGAGCAAAAAGCTTTACCATGTAAAGAAAGGAGGAACTTCATTGCGACGTCCATTTATGTTTCCACCTTCGCGTCCACCGATACCACCCATGTGGCAACAACCAATGATGCGACAAGCACAAGGAGGCATGTTTTCGCGATTGTTCGGTAGCCAACTTCCTACACAAGCATTTGGTGCTGGTGGAGCATTGCCGAGTATTGATTCAATGTTAACAAATGTACAAAAAATGTTAAACATGGTTCAAACGATTACACCGATGGTACAACAATACGGTCCACTCATTAAAAGCGTGCCATCGATGATGCGAATTTTTCGTGAACTAAAACAAACTGACAATACAAACGAAACAACTAAAACGTCAAATGAAATAAGTGCGGCAACAACCGAAAAACAAACTGAACAGCAACCATCGAAAAAACAACGTCCTGTTCCAACAGCAAAAGAACGAGAACAAGAAAAAACGTATGAAAAAGGGAAATCCATTCCAAAACTATATATTTAACTTTTGTATGTTCGCTCCTTCTTTTATATAATGAATACGACAAACACGCCAAGAAGGAGCGATCCATTATGGAAGTCATTAAAATTACGCCACGCGGATATTGTTACGGAGTCGTTGATGCGATGGTTATCGCCCGCAACGCCGCGCTCGATCCGACGTTACCAAGACCGATCTACATTTTAGGCATGATCGTTCATAATAAACATGTAACCGATGCATTCGCTGAAGAAGGAATTATTACGCTTGACGGCCCGAATCGACTTGAAATTTTAGAAAGTATCGATCGTGGCACAGTCATTTTTACTGCCCACGGTGTTTCACCTGAGGTGAAACAGCGCGCAAGAGAAAAAGGACTTGTTACAATTGATGCCACATGCCCTGATGTCACGAAAACACATGATTTAATTCGCGAAAAAGTAGCGAACGGCTATGAAGTCATTTACATCGGAAAAAAAGGACATCCTGAACCTGAAGGAGCAATTGGCGTTGCACCACACGCTGTTCATTTAATTGAAAAACTTGAAGATGTAGAACAACTGAATATTCAATCGAAACACATTATTGTGACAAACCAAACGACGATGAGTCAATGGGATGTGGCACATATTATGGAAAAAGTGAAAGAAAAATATCCGCACGTCGAAATGCACCGTGAAATTTGCTTAGCGACACAAGTACGGCAAGAAGCCGTTGCTGAACAAGCAAAAGAAGCAGATGTAACGATCGTTGTCGGTGATCCAAGAAGTAATAATTCCAATCGACTCGCACAAGTATCTGAAGAAATTGCCGGAACGAAAGCGTATCGTGTTGCAGACGTGACTGAAATCGACATCGAATGGATTAAAGACGCCAAAAAAGTCGCAGTGACTGCCGGCGCATCCACACCAACACCCATTACAAAAGAAGTCATCGACTTTTTAGAGCAGTTTGATCCGAACAATCCTGAAACATGGAAGCGTGAACGAAAAGTACCACTAACCAAGATTTTACCAAAAGTGAAAAAAAGAGGCGAATAAGCCTCTTTTTTATATGAACGTAAATGGCTCTGTGTTCGTTTGCGACACGTATATATCGACATCGAATTTTTGTTGTGCACACATCGTTTTTAATACGTTCGCCACTCCTTCTTTCATCACCTTTTCGACATGATGCCCCGGGTCAACGACATTTAAACCGAGCATTAACGCATCATGTGCGACATGATAATATAAGTCACCTGTTACGTACACATCAGCACCGCTCATTTTTGCTTCATGAATATATTTATTTCCGTCACCACCAATGACTGCAACTTTACGAACACGACTCGCCAATTCACCAACGACACGAACAGCCGGTACATGCAATGATGTTTTCACATGTTCCGCAAATTGTTGCAACGTCATCTCTTCGCTTAATGTCCCGATTCGTCCGAGCCCATATGTCGTCCCCTTATTGTCAAGCGGATATACATCATACGCTACTTCTTCATACGGATGAGCTTGTAACATCGCTCGAATGACCTTTCGTTGCAAACGTGCAGGGACGATCGTTTCGATGCGTACTTCTTCTACTGTTTCTAACTTCCCTTGTTGACCGATAAACGGATTTGCTCCTTCTTCTGGTAAAAACGTACCTATGCCTTCGCTATTAAATGTACAATGGCTATAATTTCCGATATGTCCAGCACCGGCATCGCCCATTGCTTTGCGCACCGCATCCGCATGTGTGCGTGGCACATATACGACAAGCTTTTTCAGCGGCTCTTCGTACGTTGGTACGAGAACATCAACATTTTGTAATTGCAGTGCCTCAGCGAGCCAGTCGTTCACCCCGCCCTTAGCGATATCTAAATTCGTGTGCGCAGCGTAAATAGCAATGTTATGTTTGATACACTTTTCAATCATGCGACCATACGGCTGATCGGTAACAATATGTTTAAGCGGACGAAAAATCGGTGGATGATGCGCAATAATTAAATCAATTTCATGTGCAATTGCTTCATCGACAACATGTTCTAATACGTCTAACGTAATCATGACGCGTCGAATTGGCTTGTTTAACGTACCGATTTGTAAACCGATTTTATCCCCTTCCACCGCTAAATGTTTTGGAGCAAACTGTTCGAACAGTTGGATGATTTCATATCCGTTTGGGGTTTTCATCTGTTTAAAGCCTCCTCTACCATATGCAATGTTTCAACAAATTGTTGTTTCTTTTTCATTGCTTCTTCTGTTTTTGCATGTTTCAGTTGCTCGATGACATCCCGCCAATGTTTCATTTCTAGCGCCCATTTTTTTTCAAACACGTCATTTCGCTCTTTCAATAAAAACGGACCGAGCAACAATTCGACATGGAGCTGCGTATATGGCCGATAAGGATTGCCACGCTCCGCAACGAGCACTTCATAAATTTGTCCATCTTCTTCTAAAATGCGTTCATCTATTAGCTCCCACTCATTTTCTAACAGCCATCGCCGTACAATATGCGCACCGACATTTGGTTGTAAAATGAGCCGCTTCACAGCTGTTAATTTTCCTTTTCCTGCTTCTAAAATGTTTGAGATGAGCGTACCCCCCATCCCGGCAATTGTGACACAATTCACCTCATTTGGCGCAACAACTTGTAGTCCGTCCCCTTTACGAACGGAAATGACACGAGAAAGTCCGCATTTTTCCACTTGTTGCTTTGCTGAACGAAACGGCCCATCCGCTACCTCACCCGCAATCGCTTTTGTTATGTATCCGTGCAAATACGCATAGCATGGCAAATAAGCATGGTCTGAACCGATGTCTGCTAGTACGCTTCCTTTTGGAATGAATGAAACAACTGTTTGTAACCGTTTAGATAGCTGTAATTCGTTCAATGATAGTCACCACACTTTTTTCTTCAGTTTATCATGTTTTGCAAAAAACGAAAAATCCCTTCACCGAGGTAAAGGGACTTTTCTACTTCGTTTATTTCAATTCAGCAAGCCATTTTGCCATCTCTTCTGCTTGATCCGCAGGGACTAGTCCAGCTGGCATGCTTCCACGACCGTTTACTAATACATCTTTAATTTGATCAACAGATAGACGGTCACCTACACCTTTTAACGCTGGACCAACACCACCTTCATAGTTCGCACCATGACATGCTACACAGCTTTTTTTGTAAATGTCTTCTGGACCCGCAGCAGCTGTTTCTTCTGTCTTCGCGCCGCCTTCTTTCTCTTTCGCCACTTCTTTCATATCCCCGAGGCCTTTTACAGACAGAAAGAAAATGAGGCCGATTCCCATTACCATAATGAGTGCAAATGGGATTAATGGATTACGATTCATACTTTACCCTCCCTTATGTAATAAAGCATGTTTTTCAAAATGAAAACGTTACAAACAATTTTATTGTACTTTAAATTCCCATAAAGGAAAAGCCCTGTATGTAAATTTTTTTAAATGAAAAATGAAGAAAAAAGAAGAATGATGCCGACAACACCCGAAATGACGAAATACATAAGCGAAAAACGCCAACCGATCAATAGCCAAACAAAACAATTACACATAACTGTTATCGCCAATGCGCTCATATTTCCTGAAAAGTACACATCGCATGCACGAATGGAAAGAAGAAGAAGCGACAAAGCGCCTACAATTAGGGCGATATGGGTAAGCATTTTATGTTGTGCAAAAAAACGGACGGTCATCAAACAAATTATGACAAAAAGTGACAAAATGAGCGTTTGCAAAACGAACGACAATTCAGTAAAATAAATGACAAGAAGAGCAAAAGGTAAAAAGATGCCGATCAAAATCATCGTAAAACGAACGGCCCATGTCGGAACTTGCTTCGTTGGTTGATCAACATCGTCGTTATGGTTCCCTTCGGTATACAACGCAAGCAAAAAATCACAATATTGTTCCGGCAACAATCGCGTTTGTTTCCAATATTTAATTTCGTTAATAATAATTTCTTTTCGTTTTTGTTCCATTGAATACGCATTCCTTCCTAAATAAAGAAATAGCTTACTTCTATTGTAAGAAGTAAACTATTTCTTGTAAACGGTTATTCTAAAAAGTCTTTTAGACGCTTGCTACGGCTTGGGTGACGCAGCTTCCGCAACGCTTTTGCTTCAATTTGGCGAATGCGCTCGCGCGTTACACCGAACACTTTTCCGACTTCTTCAAGCGTTCGTGTACGGCCGTCGTCAAGACCGAAGCGAAGACGAAGAACATTTTCTTCCCGATCTGTTAGCGTATCTAACACGTCTTCAAGCTGTTCTTTCAACAGTTCATACGCCGCATGTTCGGCTGGAGATGTCGCATCTTGGTCTTCAATAAAATCGCCTAAATGGGAGTCGTCTTCTTCACCAATCGGCGTTTCAAGCGATACAGGTTCTTGAGCAATTTTTAAAATTTCACGCACCTTTTCCGGCGTCAAATCCATCTCTTCTGCAATTTCTTCCGGAGATGGCTCGCGACCGAGATCTTGTAAAAGCTGACGCTGAACGCGAATGAGCTTGTTAATCGTTTCAACCATGTGAACAGGAATGCGAATCGTACGTGCTTGGTCAGCAATCGCACGCGTAATCGCTTGTCGAATCCACCATGTTGCATATGTGCTAAATTTATATCCTTTGCGGTAATCGAACTTTTCGACTGCTTTAATTAAACCCATATTTCCTTCTTGAATCAAGTCAAGAAAAAGCATGCCACGACCAACGTAACGTTTGGCGATGCTCACAACAAGGCGAAGGTTCGCTTCAGCAAGACGGCGCTTTGCTTCTTCGTCACCTTGTTCGATCCGTTTCGCTAACTCAATTTCTTCTTCTGCTGACAACAATGGAACGCGCCCAATTTCTTTTAAATACATACGAACAGGGTCGTTAATTTTCACACCTGGCGGGACGCTTAAATCGTTTAAATCGAACTCTTCGTCTTTTAAATCGTCGAAGTCTGGATCATCTAGATCCTCATCATCTAAATCGGACTCACCGACGACTTCGATACCTTGCTCACTTAAATATTCATAATATTCGTCCATTTGATCAGAATCGAGATCAAACGGTGATAATCGTTCTGCGATTTCTTCATAGGTAAGAACACCACGTTTTTTACCTAGTTCAACTAATTGCTCTTTCACTTGCTCTAACGTTAAATCGGAATGTGTTGACTTTTCAGCCATTTATTCCCCTCCTTCCAAAATGCAAAGACTTTCGCATTGCGATGATTTCGCTAGCAATGCGTTTGGCGCGCTCATAATCTTTTTGGCGTTCCGCTTCGCGCAACTGCGTTTCTTTTTGCTTAAGCAACTGTTCTTTCGGATAATTGAGCACGCATTGAATATAATCTTGTAACTCCGCTGATGAAATATCTTCGTTAATCAGCATCATCGACAGCTCTGTCACAATGCGTTTTAGTTGTGGATCATGAATGCGTTCAAGCAACGAGCTTACATCGGGTTCGTGTCCTTCTTCGTAAAATGCATATAAATAAGCGACAATAGCGCGGTGTTCCTCGATGTTAAATGCGCCTTCGATCGCCTCTTGCACAGTTAATGCGATCTCTTTATCGCGCAACATATGAGCAATTAACATCCGTTCTGCTTTTTGAAAAGCAGGTAACAATTTTGTCTTCGCAGGTAGAATGACTGTCTCGCGACGCTCATGTTTTTTCCGTTCCGTTTGTTGCTTTTTCCCATGAAGCGTCATTTGTTCACGTAACGCATCCATAGAAATGGAAAACTCATCCGCTAGTTGTCGCAAGTAATAGTCAGCTTCAATGGCATTAGATAAGCGACTAATTTCTTTGACTGCTTCTTCAATGTAACGAAGTCGCTCGCTTTCATTTTGTAAATGACGCCCGCGCTTCAAATATTCTAACTTAAATGCAGTAAGCGATAAGCTTGCATCAAGCACATGATGACGAAAGCGGTCGGCACCATATTTTCGCACATATTCATCAGGATCGAGCCCATCTGGTATCATCGCCACTTTGACATAACAGCCAGCCTCCATAAGCGTCTCTGAAGCTCTGAGCGCAGCGTCTATTCCAGCTCGGTCGCCATCGTAACAAACGATGACAGAAGATGCGTTTCGCCGTAGCATGCGCGCCTGTTCTTCTGATAAAGCCGTTCCCATCGTTGCTACCGCATGGGAAATGCCAGCTTGCACAGCGGCAATTACATCCGCAAAACCTTCAAACAACACTACTTGCTGTTTTTGGCGCATCGGCACGCGCGCCTCATGAAAATGATATAAAATGTTTCGTTTGTTGAAAATAGGTGTTTCAGGACTATTCAAGTACTTCGGATCTTCGTTTCCGAGCGCTCTCCCTGAGAACGCAACCGTTTCTCCGTGATGGTTATGGATTGGAAACATAATGCGATGACGAAAACGATCAAAATATGAGTCCTCTCCTGATTTTTTTACGATTAATCCTGCTTGCTCCATCAGAGAAAGCGAAAAACCTTTGTTTGTTAAAAATGTAACAGCTGCATTCCAAGATGGCAAAGCGTAGCCAATTTCAAACTGTTCGATGATTTCGCGCGTAAATCCCCGATGAAGTAAGTAGCTTAATGCTTCCTCTCCTTCATTTGTATGCATAAGCAAATGATGATAAAACTTTTTTAGCAGCTCATGCGCAGCAATCATCGTTGCTGTTTCTGTCCGCTCGGCTGTCGGATGATCATCAACGATGTGCGACAGATCTACATTTGCCCGCGGTGCCAATCGCTTCACTGCTTCTATGAATGTAATTCCTTCGATGTCCATCAAAAACGAAAACACATTTCCGCCTGCCCCACAGCCGAAACAGTGGTAAATTTGCTTTTCTGGTGAAACAGAAAAAGAAGGTGTTTTCTCTCCGTGGAAAGGACATAAACCAAAATAGTTGCGTCCTTGTTTTTTAAGCGAGACATACTGTTGGATGATGTCTACAATATCGACTGAGCGACGAATGTGCTCAACCGTTTCTTCAGGAATGCGTTGTCCCATATTTCAACAGCTCCAAACATATTTCGACAAAACGTGTGGCTTTGATCCAATTGTTTTGTATGTTTTTATTCTCCATTGCGCGAAACAATCCTTCTTTTTGAGAAAAAAATATTGTCGAAAATCCCGATGCATTGTCACTTGACAATTAGCTATAAATAGTTTATTCGTCCTATGTTCAGTCTAAACCTGTTTTATCACAATTTTTTATTATAATATAAAAAACGTCAGTTGGCTATACAAATGCACAAACGTTTTTATGAAAAAGGAAAAGCACATATCACTTGTTGTGATTGTGCTTCGTTTGGTTATTTCTCTCTTTTGCGCATAATATTCATAATGACATTCGCTGTTTCTTCGACCGCTTTATTTGTCACATCAATGACTTCACAACCAATTTTCTTTACAACCCCATCAAAATATTGCAATTCTTCTTTAATTCGGTCAATGTTTGCGTAAATGGCGCGGTCATCTAAGCCGAGCGATTTCAAACGCTCCCGACGAATCTCATTTAACTTCTCTGGACTAATTTTTAGACCGAAACATTTTTCAGGCGGCACTTGAAACAATTCTTCTGGCGGATCGACTTCCGGAACGATCGGCACGTTAGCGACTTTAAAACGTTTATGAGCTAAGTATTGCGATAGCGGTGTTTTCGACGTGCGCGATACCCCGATTAAAACGATATCGGCTCGTAAAATGCCACGAGGGTCACGTCCATCATCGTACTTTACTGCAAATTCGATCGCTTCAATTTTTCGGAAATAGTCTTCATCTAACACGCGAATGGGGCCAGGTTCGCAGCGTGGTGCCATTTGAAATAGTTGCTCCATTTGTTCAATGAGCGGTCCAATAATATCGTACACAGGAACTCCTTCACGTGCTGCCTCAGCTAATAAAAATCGACGCATTTCCGGTATAACTAATGTAAAAACGATAATACCTCGGTTCATTTTTGCTAACGCGACAACTTCCGATAGCGTTTCAACATCTTCTACATACGGAACACGACGAAATTGAACGAGCGCCCCTTGGAACTGACTCGCCGCCGCTTTAACAACGAGCTCGGCCGTCTCTCCTGCTGAATCGGATACGACGTATACGATTTGACTCATATTTTTCCCCCTTTAAAGCACGTCTTCTTTTGCTAACGCGACAAGCACCTTTGTCATATTCGTTTTTGTAATACGCCCGATGACTTCATAACCTTTGTCCACTTTTCTGACGACTGGCATCGCATCAATTTGCTTTTCAATTAGCTTTTGGGCGACGTCAATAAGTAAATCATCTTTTTCACAGAACGTAATATTTGGCATTCGCGTCATAATGATATTGACAGGAATGGATGTTAATTCTTGTTTTCCGATGCTGGCGCGCAGCAAATCTTTTCGGGATAGCACACCGACAAGCAGCGACTCCTCATCCACAACAAACAACGTGCCGACATCTTCTAAAAACATCGTAACAATCGCATCATAGACGCTCATGTTTTCATGAATGACAACCGGAATGGACTGATAGTCGCTCACTTTAATTTTTCTAATTTTATCAGCAAGCAGTTGCGTTCCTGTTTTTCCTGTATAAAAATACCCAACACGAGGTCTCGCTTCCAAATACCCCGCCATCGTTAAAATCGCTAAATCCGGCCGTAACGTCGCACGTGTTAAGTTGAGCTTCTCAGCAATATGTTCCCCTGTAATCGGTCCGTGATCTTTGACGATTTGCAAAATTTGTTCTTGACGTTTATTGAGTTCGATTGTCGCTCACCACCTTACAATAGGCTACACTATAAGACCATATTATAATTCATCTTTATATTTTGCAAACAAAAGTGGGAAGCGGACAACATTATATTTGTCCGCTTTCACCTTTTAGCGTATGGAGCTGCTGTAAAAAACGTTTCGTCTTCAGCGAAAGACCCGAATATTCATCGTAATAAGCTGAAATAATCGTTTGTAATTGTTTTTTCGTTTCCTGCTTGACAGCGATTTGACCAATGCGGGACAAATCTACGTAGTAGAAAAGGCGAAGTAATTTTAAAACCGACGGAGTCATCGGGATACAGTGTGGATCGTGCTCAAAACAACGGTGACATAAAAATCCCCCTTGCGCAATCGAAAAAGCAAACGTGCCTTCTTTCTCTTCACAAACAGCACAGCCGTCTAACTTCGGATACAATCCGAATGCCGGAAGCAGCTTCATTTCGTATATGTACGTCAACACTTCCGCATCAAGTCCTTCGTTCATATACGTGAGCGTTTGTAAAAGAAGCTCAAATAAATATGGATTCGGACGTCGTTCTTCCACTGCTTTATCTGTCAATTCAACAATATACGAGGCGTATGCTGTTAAAAAAATGTCCTCACGTATATGGCGCATCGTTGAAAGCAATTCTCCTTGATGTAAACTTCCAACACCGCGACTTTTTTGAATCAAATAAATGCCGTATGTAAACATTTGCGTAACAGAAGAAAGGCGGCTGCTCGGCTTTTTCGCACCTCTTGCCATCGCAGCAACCTTTCCCCATTCGCGTGTAAATATCGTAACGATTTTATTTGTCTCTCCATAGTCAATCGTTCGAATAACAATCCCTTCACACTTTTCAAACATATAACATAACCTTCCAAATTTACAGGACGTGATAATCTCGTTCAGTTAAATGATACGTTGAATCGCTCGCTTGCTCTTGCGTTTCGCGTTCTAGCTCCTTAAATAACAGATACGTGTCAATATTCCCTGTTTGACTAAATAGCTTCCAGGTAAAATCGAGCATCGAACCACACCTTTCTCTCGTTAGTTGACGGTGATTGAGCAGCTCACTTGTAGTTTGCCCGTTTGTCGCTGTTACGATGTCTTTTAAAATTTTACAGTATTAATATTCATCTTCGCGATAGCCAAGGTCTCGCAACTGTGCCATTTTATTTCGCCAGTCTTTTTGTACTTTCACCCATAGTTCTAAAAACACTTTTGAACCGAGTAGTGCTTCAATATCGACGCGCGCTCGCTGGCCGATCTCCTTCAACATTTGACCGCGCTTGCCGATAATAATTCCTTTTTGCGAATCGCGCTCAACGATAATGGTCGCTGCAACATATACGGTATCGTTATTTTCCCGACGTTCAATCGAGTCGATGACAACCGCAATGGAATGTGGTACTTCTTCGCGCGTTAAATGGAGCGCTTTTTCGCGAATAAACTCAGCAATAATAAACCGCTCAGGATGATCCGTCACTTGGTGCGCAGGATAATATTGCGGTCCTTCAGGCAAGTAGTTTTTAATTTGTTGCAACAATGTCTCTACATTGTTGCCTTGCAACGCTGAAATAGGAATGACTTCGGCAAACGAATGGAGTGAGCGATATTGCTCAATCAGCGGCAATAAATCGTCGGGATGTATTTCATCAATTTTATTGATGACTAAAAATACCGGTGTTTGCACTTGTTTTAAACGTTCGATAATAAATTCATCACCGCGACCGAGCCCTTCTACAGCATTCACCATGAATAAAATTAAATCGACTTCTTGCAACGCACTTTGCGCTACTTTGACCATAAAATCGCCAAGCTTATGTTTCGGTTTATGAATGCCTGGCGTATCAATGAAAATAATTTGCGCGTCATCTGTTGTATATACACCTTGAATTTTATTGCGCGTCGTTTGTGGCTTATCGCTCATAATAGCAATTTTTTGCCCGATGACGCGATTTAAAAATGTAGATTTCCCTACATTTGGTCGTCCGATAATTGCTACGAATCCTGATTTATATCCTTCTCGAATCATAAAAACCTCCATCGCATAAATTATGCTTGCTTTTTATTTTACCAAAATATGAACATGATTTCACTACTATTTATGAAAATGTAAAGAATTTTTAAAAAATACATACAAATAAGGCGAGAAAATGGTAATTCCAATAATAACAGAAATAATCGCAAAAACGAGCACTGCGCCTGCCGCTAAATCTTTCGCTTCTTTCGCTAACGGTCGATACTCGTCCGTCACTAAATCGACCGTCCGTTCAATTGCACTATTGACGATTTCTAAGCTAATGACTGCCCCGATCGTCAAAAGCAACACGAGCCATTCCGTTCTCGTAATGCGAAACACCGTTGCAGCAACGATAACAGCAATCGTTGCTGCTAAATGAATGCGCATATTTCGCTCATAACAAACCGCCAGACGAATGCCGTGTAAAGCATATAACACGCTAGCGACAAATCGTTTCCAGCGCATAAGCGATCATCTCGTTAAGCCGAACTGTTGTAATAATTGCTCTTGTTTCGCAAACATCACTTTTTCTTCTTCTTCCGTTTCATGATCATAACCGAGCAAATGTAAAAAACCGTGCACCGCTAAAAAACCAAGTTCGCGCATGAACGAATGACCGTATTGTTCTGCCTGTTCGCGCGCTTTTGGAACGGAAATGATAATATCTCCTAACATCGGCGGAAAATCTGCACCGACAATTTCGATTTCTTCTTCACCCATTTCTTCGAGCGCAAACGAAATGACATCTGTCGGTTGATCTTTTCCGCGATAATCGCGGTTGATTTCGCGAATTTTTTCATTATCAACAAACGTGACGCTCACTTCTGCCCCATCTCGTACGTGTTCTTCCTTTGCAGCATGTTGCAATAACTGTTCAATAAGATCGATTTGTTGTTCTGTTATTTCATTCGTCTCATCAATAAAGTCAATCATTAACATATACTCTTCCCTCTCTTTATTAAAGTGCAAAAAGGACCTACGTGAGCGCAGGTCGCATTTACATTCCGGCATCTTCATATGCAGCGATAATTTTGCCGACAAGCGGATGGCGTACAACATCAGCTTGCTCTAAAAAGACAAATGAAATTCCGCTTACATTCGTTAAAATGTCTTTCGCAATCGCAAGTCCCGAACGAACACCTTTTGGCAAATCCACTTGCGAAATATCGCCGGTAATCACCATTTTCGAGCCAAAGCCAAGGCGCGTTAAAAACATTTTCATTTGCGAAGGCGTTGTATTTTGCGCCTCGTCTAAAATGACAAACGCATCATCTAACGTTCGCCCACGCATATATGCCAGCGGAGCAATTTCAATTGCACCGCGCTCAATTAATCGTTGGGTATGTTCATGACCAAGGACGTCATGAAGGGCATCGTAAAGCGGCCGTAAATACGGATCAACTTTTTCTTTTAAATCCCCCGGCAAAAAACCTAAGTTTTCTCCCGCTTCAACAGCCGGACGCGTTAAAATAATTCGCTTGACTTGTCCGTTTTTTAACGCTTGTACAGCCATAACGACAGCCAAATACGTTTTTCCCGTTCCTGCTGGCCCAATACCGAAAATTAAGTCGTGGCGCTGAATGGCAGAAACGTATTGACGCTGACCAAGCGTTTTGACGCGAATCGTTTTTCCTTTTGCATTTTTTCCAATTTCTTCATTGTACAACTCTACAAAATAAGAAATCGTACCATTCTTCGCCATTTGTAGCGCATAAAGCACATCTCGCTCGCTAATAACGATGCCTTTACGAATAACAAACAACAAATGACGAAGCAATTCATCAACAAGCTCAATATGTTGTTTGCTTCCTGAAACGCTGACTGCCTCTCCGCGCGTCACAATGGAAACACCGAGTTCTTGTTCAATGCGCTTTAAATGAATATCGTGCGCACCAAATAAGGCAAGCGCTTCATCTGCATTTTGTACGTTAGGGTAAATCGTGACAAACTGTTCCGACATTCCTCAATCTCCTTGAATAATTGGTTGTGGTGTCGCAATGTTTTCAATGACTTGGTAATGCATTTCTACTTTTACTTTACCATTCTCCTTCGTCTCATGCAAAACTTTTTCACCTTGGATGATCGCATCCGCAGGTAGCTGTCGCTTTAACTGGTCACGAGCAATTTGTTTTGCGGCCGTTTTTGCCTGTTCATATGAATATTCACGAACAGCAACTTCTTTTTCACGCCACACTACTTTTTCATAGCGAATCGGTAACGTCCACGTCAAGAAACGAAACGTTTTTTCGTCTACTTGTTTCTCAAATTGTGAAAACGGTTCTTTATGATTCCAAAAAACCGGAACTTTCCACGACCAAAAACGAACATAATGTGTTTCGCGCTTTTTCCCTGTCAACATATAAAACGTTGTTTTCATCGGAACGACCACCGTAGACTTGTACCACGTCTCCCCTAAAATTTGACCGCGCGCTGGCACGATCTCTGTTTGTCCTTCTTTCCCAATAAAACCAGAAACAAGCAACTGTCCTGGAACAACATGATCATTCACTTCTACAACCGCTTGACCTTGCTCAACAAACATATACGTAATGACCGCTTTTTTCTTCGCAACAAGATGTTGTGGCGCATTCGCTTTCGTTTGTGTCGGCTTCTTTTTTTCAACGACTTGGCAATATAACGTTGTCCCGCGCCATTCAACACCAATCCACGTAATCGTATCCATATTGTTCATTAACGTTCGCTGAATCGCTTCAGGGGTAGGGATGACAAACTGTAGGGCGCCACGTTCAACCCCTATTTTTTTTAATTGTTGTCTCACGGTATGTTCCACTTCTGGATTCGCCCCAGTTACTTCAATACGCCAAATCATATTAGATAATAAAAAAACGACGCACATAAAGGCAACTAATCCGACAACGATGCCGCTATTTTTCCATGACGTTTTCAACCAAAACGGTGCCCCTCGCCGTTCGAGAACATATAGCTTACATCCACTTTTTCGCATCGCTACTCGCACATGATGAATATCGCGAAGAAACATGTAACACGTGAGCGAGTTTTCATCCTCTCGCCTCACGTTCCATACGTATATTCCACGCCGTGTAAATTCATTTAATAACCGCTCTAATCCTTTTCCAACAATACGTATACGCAAATTTCCGGCCACGCGATACATCCATTCGTTTTTCACACTCGCCCCCCCTTATTCTTCCAAATACAACACTTGGCTAATCTTTCCCTCGAGCAAAATTTCTTCTGGCAAAATCGTTTTAATACTAAACGATTCCCCTTTGACAAGTAGCTGCCCGTTTTTTAACAACAAGCGCAATTCGCGGTCTGTAAACAAAAGTAAACCACGATGGTTTTCTATGTAGATATGAATATGCCCAATCATTGTAATACGGGGGAGGTCAGCGACAACATCTGCGGGTAATTCCATTTGATTTGTTAACCATTGTCGCATGTTGTTTTTCCATTTTCCGATCATAAATAAAACCCCCTTTCATCTCATATGTATGAGCGAAATGGGGGTTATATCACTTATTTTCTACTGTACGGACGCTTTGCTCGCGGTGGACCAAACACTTCTGAAAAAATCACACCTTGCACGAGCGGATGCGTCGGTAATTGTTTTACTTTTGCTTGTTGCTCGATCATTTGCTGTGGCACAATAATTTCTCGCTCTTTCTTCACTTCACGTCTCGTTTCTGGCTCTATTTCTTTCACAACGACGGTCGGTTGTTGTTCTTGCTGTTGTTTTTGTTCAATCGTTTCCTCTACTGTTTTCATTCGTTTTCCAATCCATGAAACAAATGTAACTAAAACAAAGACGACAAATAAGTTGTTAAGGAGCCAATCGATTAGCACCATCATTTATTCCTCACTTTTTCTCATCATCTGGTTGTTGCGTGAGTTTCCCAATCGAATCGCGCATATTCGTATCCGCCATAATGTTTTTTAAGTTCATGTAATCCATCACACCGAGCTTGCCAGAACGAAGCGCTTCCGCCATCGCAAGTGGCACTTGTGCCTCTGCTTCAATAACTTTTGCCTGCATTTCTTGCACGCGTGCTTTCATTTCTTGTTCAAGCGCAACGGCCATTGCACGACGTTCTTCTGCTTTCGCTTGCGCAATTTTCTTATCTGCCTCTGCTTGATCTGTTTGCAATTCTGCACCGATATTTTTTCCGATATCAATGTCCGCAATATCAATCGATAAAATTTCAAACGCTGTTCCTGAGTCTAATCCTTTAGCCAATACCGTTTGAGAAATCATATCTGGGTTTTCAAGCACTTTTTTATGATCGTCTTGAGAGCCGATTGTTGATACAATACCTTCACCTACACGTGCGATAATCGTCTCTTCCCCTGCTCCACCCACTAATCGATCAATATTTGCTCGTACAGTAATACGCGCTTTCGCCTTCACTTCAATACCATCCATTGCGACACCCGAAATAAATGGCGTTTCAATGACTTTTGGATTCACGCTCATTTGGACAGCTTCTAGTACATTTCGTCCTGCTAAATCAATGGCAGCACAACGTTCAAACGTTAAATTAATATTGGCGCGTTGTGCAGCAATTAAAGCATTAACGACGCGGTCGACATTTCCTCCTGCTAAATAATGGCTTTCCAACTGATTAATCGTTACATCTAATCCTGCTTTTTTCGCCTTGATTAACGGATTAATAACGCGCGATGGAATGACGCGACGTAATCGCATACCGATAAGCGTAAAAATGCTAATTGGAACGCCGGAAGCAATAGCTGAAATCCAAAGCATAACTGGAACGAACGAGAAAAACACAGCTAACAACACAAGCCCTAAAGCAAGTGCAATAATGAACAAAAATTGATCTGGTGTCATATGATCTCCTCCTCTTTTTTCCATTCACGAACAACAATTTTTAACCCATCGACATAAACGACTTCAATCGGACGATTTCGCTCTATATATTCTCCTTCTGTGACGACATCTACACGTTCTTCATCAATGAGTGCTGTTCCCGCTGGTCGCAAGACAGTAAGCGACACTCCACGCTTTCCAATTAAATCAACACGCGCTTCGTGAGAAACATACCCTTTTTCATTTCGCTGTTCATCAGTAAGCACGATTTTCTCGAAAAGCATCATCTTCTTTTTACTGACTCGACTTAACCACAATCCCATCATGAGCGCACTAACGACAGCTACGGCTAAAGAAACAGTGATAAAAGGGGAATGTTTGGCGGCTAAAAATAAACTCCAAACAAGCGTCCCGAGCCCAAGCAAGCCAATTACCCCACCCGGAACAAACAACTCAATGACTAACAAAATAAGACCAATAGCAAATAACATGATCGCTCCAAAAGTTGTTAAACCAGCCGCTAAATGCGCTGAGAAAAAAAGCAAAAAGCAAACGAGGCTTCCCGTTCCCTTCCATCCCCAACGCGCATCGTATAGCTGCCAAACAAACAGCACGCTGCCAACGATGAGTAAGAGAGCAGCAAGAAACGGATGCGTAAAAGCAATAATGAAATCGCCCATCGTTTTTCCTCCTTTCACCTTTTATATGTACGTATGAAAAGAAAAAAAGTTTCAAAAACAGAAAAACACCTTACGATGTCGTAAGGTGTTTTAACTCAAATGTTGTTGAACAAGTTTGTTTACGAGCGAGCCGTCTGCTTTTCCTTTCACTTTCGGCATGATCGCTCCCATCACTTTACCCATATCCGCTTTTGAGGAAGCGCCTACCTCGGCAATCGTTTCTTTTACGATTTGCACAAGCTCTTCTTCGCTCAACTGCTTCGGCATGTAAAGTTCAAGAACCGCAATCTCTTCCTTGACTTTATCAACAAGGTCTGTGCGACCAGCTTTTTCAAATTCTTGGAGGGAGTCTTTACGCTGTTTTAATTCGCGAGAAAGTACGGTTAATTCTTCATCCTCGGTCAACGTTTTGCCAAGTTTAATCGCTTCATTTTGTAAAGCGGATTTCACCATGCGAATGACCGATAATTTGTCCTTCTCTTTGTTTTTCATCGCTTGCTTCATATCATTGTTCAAACGTTCGAGAAGACTCATAAATACACCCTCTTTTAATATTTGCGCTTTCTAGCCGCTTCAGACTTTTTCTTGCGTCTTACGCTTGGCTTTTCATAGAATTCGCGCTTTCTTGCTTCTTGTAACGTACCTGTTTTGGAAACCGCACGTTTGAAGCGACGAAGAGCATCTTCAAGCGACTCGTTTTTACGAACGATCGTTTTCGACATCCTACTTCCCTCCCTCCGAACAAAACCGCTAATCCTTGGCACATGTTAGAACATGTACTTTCAAAGTATAATATAACCAAGTTCATAAGTCAACTTCTTTTTATGAGCTTAACCGAATGGCTTCATGGGCATCATCGATGACGCGAACAAATTCCCCTTCGTTATACGGATAGCCTGCTTTTGTAATTTTCACTTTCACAAGTTTACCCACCATTTCTTCTGTTGCTGGGAACTTCACTTTTAAATAGTTATCCGTATAACCGACGTATAATCCGCTCGCTGGATCTTCTTTATAAGGCTCTTCTGGAATGATTTCAAGCACTTGTCCTTCAAACTTTGAAGCGTACTCTTTCGCTAATTGATCGGAAAGTGCGATTAAACGATGTACGCGTTCGTTTTTTATTTCTTCCTCGACCTGATCTGGCATTCTCGCGGCCGGTGTGCCTGTCCGTTTCGAGTACGGGAAGACATGTAACTCAGAAAAACGCTGCTCGCGAATAAATTCGTATGTCTCCATAAATTCTTCTTCGGTCTCACCTGGGAAACCAACGATGACATCTGATGTAACAGCTAAGTCTGGAAATACTTCACGTAAACGTGCTAGTCTCTCCGCGAAAAATTCGGTTGTATATTTGCGACGCATCCGCTTTAACACCGTATTTGAACCAGATTGCAGCGGAATGTGTAAATGACGGACGATTTTATCGGACTGTTTTAATACCGCAATGACCTCATCTGTAATTTGGCTCGCTTCAATCGATGAAATACGCAATCGTTTTAATCCTTTCACTTGTTCATCGATATCGCGCAACAGCATGGCGAAATTGTAATCTTTCATATCTTCACCATATCCGCCTGTATGAATGCCAGTCAATACAATTTCTTTATAGCCTGCATCAACGAGTTGTTGCGCCTGACGAATAACTTCTTTCGGGTCGCGTGAGCGCATTAAACCGCGCGCCCATGGGATAATACAAAACGTACAAAAGTTATTGCATCCTTCTTGAATTTTCAGCGATGCGCGTGTTCGATCCGTAAACGCAGGCACATCAAGCTCTTCATATACGCGTGTTTTCATAATGTTGCGCACACCGTTAATTGGCTGACGTTGTTGTTTAAACTGCTCAATGTACTCTAAAATTTTGCCGCGATCTTGTGTACCGATGACAATATCGACGCCTGGAATCGCCATAACTTCTGCAGGAGACGTTTGCGCATAACAGCCCGTTACACAGACGACCGCATCAGGATTGCGGCGCACTGCACGACGAATCACTTGGCGACTTTTTTTATCCCCTGTATTCGTTACTGTGCACGTATTTATAACGTATACGTCGGCGTGGCTTTCAAAATCTTTTCGCTCGTATCCCGCTTGTTTAAATAACTGCCAAATCGCTTCTGTTTCGTAATGATTCACTTTGCATCCTAACGTATGGAATGCAACCGTTGGCATGTATATCACCTCACTTAAGTTCCCATTCATAAGATACTGCTGATAATGCGTATAACGGCGCCGTCTCCGCCCGTAAAATGCGCGGTCCAAGACTACATGCGACAAACCCATGTTCTTTCAATAGAGCAACTTCTTGCTCAGATAGTCCGCCCTCTGGTCCAAAAACGACGAGGAGAGTGTCCCCATTATTCATCGTTTGAAGAAGATGAGCAAACGAACGATGGTTTCCTTCTTTCGCCTCTTCTTCATATGCGATACATTTTTGATTGATATCGCGCGCCCATGCAACGAGTTCACGAATCGTCATCGGAGCATAAACAGATGGCATATAAGCCCTGTGCGATTGTTCAGCCGCTTCTTTCACGATTTTTTGCCAACGTTCCACTTTTTTATCGCCTTTTTTCTCGTCCCATTTGACGATCGAACGAGAGGTGATGAGCGGAAGAAATCCTTTTGCTCCAAGCTCTGTTCCTTTTTGCAAAACGAGTTCGTATTTATCTCCTTTTAACAATCCGCTTGCGATATATACGTGCACAGGAAGTTCAACGTTTGTCTCTATCCATTGTATAATACGGCATCGAACAAAATCATTGGAAATTTGTTCGATCTCGCAAAGCATCGTTTCACTACGTTCATTACAACAAAGAAGGCGATCACCTTCATTCATGCGCATCACCCGTCCGATATGATGGACGTCATCGCCAGAAATCATGACGTGATCGCCAACGATTTGCTTGTTACGTACAAAATATCGTTGCAACACGAACACCCTTTTTATTGTTTTTTTGCAATAAACGCAACCCAGTCTTCCATCGTTAACGTTTCTTCAATTGTAAAACCAGCGCGAAGAAGCCCTTCCTTTACTTCTTGTTTTTTTGTTTGAATAATACCTGATGTAATAAATACGCCACCTGAGCGCAACAAACGATACGCATCATCGACAAAACGAAGAATAATTTCAGCTAAAATGTTTGCCACGATAACATCTGCTTGTTCATCCATTCGATCAAGTAAATTATTTTGCGAAACGGTCACGACATCGTGTACTTTATTCAACTTCACGTTCAATTTTGCACTTTCTACCGCAACCGGATCTAAATCGAGCGCATGGACACGTTTGGCACCTAGCATCGCAGCAGCAATGCTTAAAATACCGGATCCTGTACCGACATCAACGACTGTATCTCCTTCTTTAACCGTTTTTTCAAGCGCTTGAATACACATGACTGTTGTCGGATGCGTGCCTGTGCCAAACGCCATGCCCGGATCTAGCTCAATAATTAATTCATCGCTTGAAACCGGTTCATACGTTTCCCATGTCGGAACGATCGTGAAGCGTTCAGAAATTTTAACTGGGTTGTAATACTTTTTCCACGCCGTCGCCCATTCTTCTTCATTCACTTCACTAATTGTAATTTTATTTCGTCCGATATCAATGTTATATAACATTAAGTTATTAATTGCTTGTTTAATTTCTTCGACCGTTTCACCTAAAAAACTATTCACCGGTAAATATGCTTTAATAATAACGCCTTCTTCGGGGTAATCGTCAGGATTGAGTTGGTAGATTTCCCCGTAAGTCGTTTCACGCTCTTTCGTTAGTTCAAATGGATCTTCAATGACAACGCCACCTGCACCTGCTTCATGTAAAATATTTGAAATCGCCTCGACCGCTTCGTGTGTTGTATGAATACTTATTTCTGACCATTTCATAATCTACCAACTCCTCCTTTACGTTACTCCCCTTTAAATGCTCGCTTCACTTTTGCAAAAAAGCTGTCTTCTTGGCCATTCCCTTGACTGAGTTGTTCAAATTCACGCAATAATTGTTTTTGACGTTCCGTTAATTTCGTTGGTGTGACGACACGTACGCGAATATGTTGATCTCCTTTTCCATACCCATGCACATTCGGTACTCCTTTTCCTTTTAAACGGAATTTTGTACCTGTTTGCGTACCAGCTGGAATTTTCAACTTTACTTTTCCGTACAACGTCGGCACTTCGATATCTGCACCGAGCGCTGCTTGCGTAAATGTAATTGGCATTTCACAATAAATGTCATCGCCATCGCGTTCGAAAAACTCATGTGGTTCAACATGGAAAACGATGTACAAATCCCCTGATGGTCCACCGTTGATTCCTGGTTCTCCTTGACCTGCTAAACGTAATTGCTGACCATCATCGACACCAGCAGGAATTTTGACATGAATTTTTTTTCGTTTTTTTACACGACCTGTTCCATGACATGTTGTACATTTCTCTTTAATCCACTGCCCTGTGCCGCCGCAATGATGACAAACGCGTCGATTTACGATGCGGCCAAATGGCGTTGCTTGTTCAATCGTTAATTGCCCTGTGCCGTGACAATGTGCGCACGTTTCTTTTTTCGTTCCTGGTTTCGCCCCTGAACCGTGACACATATCACACGTTTCTTCACGTGGAATTTCAATATTTGTTTCTTTTCCGAATACCGCTTCTTCAAACGTCAAACGCATCGTGTATTGCAAGTCTGCCCCTGCACGTGGCGCGTTCGGATCACGTCGGCGCCCACCGCCAAAAAAGCTACTGAAAATATCTTCGAAGCCACCAAACCCACCAAAATCAAAATCAGCACCGCCAAATCCGCCAAACTGCTGGTTCGGATCTGTATGACCAAACTGATCGTAGTGCGCGCGCTTTTGGTCATCGCTTAACACTTCATATGCTTCTTTAATTTCTTTAAACTTTTCTGCTGCATCGGGCGCTTTATTAATATCTGGATGATACTGTTTTGATAACTTCCGATATGCTTTTTTAATTTCTTCCTTTGTTGCGTTTTTGCTTACACCGAGCACTTCATAATAATCTCGTTTACTCATGATCACCCACTCCCGACTCGTTCACATGAACGTAATTTTATCATTGTCTCATCTTATTACGCAATATATTTGATATTTCCATAGCAAAAAAGTCAAAGCCAAGGCAGGCCTGACTTTGACTTTTTGTTTGTTTACTTATCTTCTTTCACTTCTTCAAATTCGGCATCGACGACGTTATCGTCTTTTTTGCCTTCGCTTTGTTGAGTTTGCGCTTGCTTAGCTGCTTGCTCGTATAACTTAATTGAAAGCTGTTGTACAACTTCTTGAAGCGCATTTTTCTTCGTGCGAATGTCTTCGATATCTTTTCCTTCAAGCGCTGCTTTCAACGCATCTTTTGCTTCTTGTGCTTTTTTCACATCCGCTTCGTCTACTTTTCCTTCTAATTCTTTTAATGTCTTTTCTGTTGTAAAAATGAGATGATCGGCTTCGTTGCGAAGTTCTACTTCTTCTTTCCGTTTCCGATCCGCTTCTGCATTTTCTTCTGCTTCTTTAATCATGCGTTGAATTTCTTCTTCAGAAAGACCAGAAGAAGATTTAATTGTAATAGACTGTTCTTTATTTGTACCTAAGTCTTTTGCACGCACGTGCACAATACCGTTTGCGTCAATGTCAAATGTAACCTCAATTTGCGGCACACCGCGCGGAGCTGGCGGAATATCTGTTAATTGGAAGCGACCGAGCGTTTTGTTGTCGGCAGCCATTGGGCGCTCACCTTGTAAAACGTGAATGTCTACCGCTGTTTGGTTGTCTGCTGCCGTCGTGAAAATTTGTGATTTACTTGTTGGAATCGTTGTGTTGCGCTCAATTAATTTTGTGAAGACGCCACCCATTGTTTCAATACCGAGTGAAAGAGGTGTTACGTCTAATAATACGACGTCTTTCACATCACCAGCAATAACGCCACCTTGGATCGCAGCACCAATTGCAACGACTTCATCTGGGTTTACTCCCTTATGCGGTTCTTTACCGATCTCTTTTTTGATCGCTTCTTGAACGGCAGGAATGCGCGTTGAACCACCAACAAGAATGACTTTGTCGATATCCGCAGGCGTCAATCCAGCGTCTTTTAACGCTTGACGAACAGGTCCCATCGTACGTTCAACTAAGTGAGCGGACAATTCTTCAAACTTCGCACGCGTTAACGTCATTTCTAAATGAAGTGGACCGTTTTCGTTTGCGCTAATAAACGGCAACGAAATTTGTGTTTGCATGACGCCTGAAAGTTCTTTTTTCGCTTTTTCTGCTGCATCTTTTAAGCGTTGCAACGCCATTTTGTCTTTCGATAAGTCAATGCCATGTTCTTTTTTGAATTCTTCAACTAAATAATCGATGATGACTTGGTCAAAGTCGTCACCACCGAGATGGTTGTCACCAGCCGTTGCTTTAACTTCGAATACACCATCACCTAATTCAAGAATCGATACGTCAAACGTACCGCCACCTAAGTCGTAGACGAGAATCGTTTGATCTTCATCCATTTTATCTAATCCGTACGCTAATGCTGCCGCTGTCGGCTCGTTAATAATACGCTCGACTTCTAAGCCAGCGATGCGACCCGCATCTTTTGTCGCTTGACGTTGTGCATCGTTAAAGTAAGCTGGAACGGTAATGACCGCACGTGTCACAGGCTCACCTAAATATGCTTCTGCATATGATTTTAAGTATTGTAAAATCATCGCAGAAATTTGTTGAGGTGTATATTCTTTTCCTTCGATTTGTACTTTATAGTCTGTACCCATATGGCGTTTAATTGAAATGATTGTATTTGGGTTTGTGATCGCTTGACGTTTTGCGACTTCACCAACTAAACGCTCACCGTTTTTAAACGCAACGACAGATGGTGTCGTGCGACCTCCCTCTGGGTTTGGAATAACTTTTGGTTCACCGCCTTCTAATACAGCGACGCAAGAGTTTGTTGTACCTAAGTCAATACCGATAATTTTGCTCATACATAATCCCTCCCTATTGATTTACTTTAACCATTGCCGGTCGAATGACACGATCTTTTAGTTTGTAACCTTTTTGAAACTCTTCAACGACGGTGTTTGGTTCATAGTTTTGATCGTCGACTTGCATCACCGCTTGATGCACATGCGGATCAAACGGTTTTCCGACCGATTCAATCGCTTCGACACCTTCTCTTTTTAGCGCTTCAATTAACGCGCGATAAACCATTTCCATTCCTTGCAGTAACGATTTTGCTTTTTCATCTTCTACTTGTACTTGTAATGCGCGTTCAAAGTTATCTAAAATCGGCAACAAATCAGAAACTAAGCTTTGAGCACGATATTTTTCAGCAGCTTCCATATCTAAACGCACACGACGACGATAATTGTCAAAATCAGCATGTAAACGAAGATAACGGTTTTCTGTTTCCGCTAACTTCGCTTCTAATTGAGCAATTTTCTCGTAAGCAAGTGATAACTCGTCTTTTTCTTCTTGTTGTACCTCTTCACTTTGCATTTGCTCTTCTTGCGCTTGCGCATTTTGTGCGTCTTCATTTTGTTGCTCAACCGTTTCATCATATGTACGCTGTTCTTTCTCCATCTTCTCACCTCCCTCAAACACTTGAAAAGCGGATGGGGAAATTCCCCATCCATAATATTGACATCGCTAATCTTTTTGATACCACATCGTTAATACGTTCGATAAGTCGGTCGCAACAAGATTCAACAATGAGATGACGCGCGAATATTCCATACGAGTTGGACCAAGAACAGCAATTGTGCCTAGTTTCTCTCCACCGACAGAATATGTCGCTGTAATCAAACTACAGTTTTCCATTCCTTCGACGTCGTTTTCCGTTCCAATTTTCACTTGGACGCCTTGTTGTTTATGCTTTCTTAACAAACGATAAAACTCTTTTTCTTGCTCAATGACGTTAAATAAAGCACGAAGCTTATCAATGTCATTAAATTCTGGTTGACGAAGCATATTCATTTTTCCGCTTAAAAACATTTGTGCAGGCGCATTTAAATCTAAAGAAGTAGAAATCATACGCAACATGTGGTCGTAGCTTCGGATGTGTTCACGCAGAACATGCGCAACTTCCGTTTGAATTTTATCTGTCAAAT
Organism: Anoxybacillus eryuanensis; assembly: GCF_051200995.1. Classification (NCBI taxonomy): domain Bacteria; kingdom Bacillati; phylum Bacillota; class Bacilli; order Caryophanales; family Anoxybacillaceae; genus Anoxybacillus; species Anoxybacillus eryuanensis. Next base: position 134,729 of record NZ_JBPODS010000003.1, read on the forward strand.
CTTCTAAAGGCACGCCCGCCAACCGATCGTTTAAAATGTTTACCATCTTTTCGACATCAGATGTCGGAATAGAAGGTGGGAGCGTGACGACATGCTTTTCGACATACCCTGTATCTGTCACAATGATCGCAACAGCTGTTTCCGCATTCAGTGGAACAATTTGAATTGTTTTTAATTTATGTTCTTTCACTGAGGGACCAAGCACAACCGTTGTATAGTTTGTTAAATCTGATAAAATTTGTGCCGATTTTTGAATAATTTTTTCCAGTTCATATATTTGCTCATTAAAAATCGAGCGAATCGTTTGTACATCTTTTTGTGTTAATCGGAAAGGCGGCAACAAATGATCAACGTAATACCGATACCCTTTCTGAGACGGAACGCGACCAGAGGAAATATGTGTTTTTTCGATAAAGCCAAGTTCCTCTAAATCAGCCATCTCATTGCGAATGGTAGCCGAACTAAACGTAATTTGTTCTTTTTTCGACAACGTTCGCGAACCAACCGGTTGTCCTGAACGAATAAAATCATCGACAATAATTTTTAAAATTAACAATTGGCGATCTGTTAGCAACGCTCATCACCTCTGTTAGCACTCTAATAAAGCGAGTGCTAAATCTACTATTAAGGTATCAAATTGCACTTGTCATGTCAAGATGAAACGCCAAGAAACGACTGAAATACTTCATTTCCTAGCAGTTTGCCGCGATGTGTGAGAAAAATAGCTTCATCTGTCTCCTCAAGTAATCCGTTTTGTTTTTGTAACGCAATCGCTTCATCAAAGACAGCATGTACCGTTTTTCCGTAACGTTGGAAAAATTCGACCTTGTTTATTCCCTCGATTTTCCGCAAACCGAGAAACATATGCTCTTCCATTTCTTCTTCTTTTGACACAACATGTGTATCTACATAAGGGAGTTGGTCTTGTTGAATGAGTTGAATATATTTTTTAATCGGTCCCGCGTTTACATATCTTACGCCGTTCATATAACTATGTGCTCCTGCACCAAATCCATAGTAGTACTCATTATTCCAATATGTCATATTATGACGGCTATAAAACCCGTTTTGTGCATAATTGCTTAATTCGTACTGTTTATACCCATGTTGTTCCATTTGTTCCATAATGATTTCGTACATATATGCTTCTTCTTCTTGACTCGGTAACGGCAATATATTTTTTTTCATTAAATTGTAAAAAACCGTTTTTGGCTCAATAATTAATGAGTAGGCAGAAACGTGTTGAATAGGTAATGAAAACGTCATGTGCAACGTTTTTTTTAGTTGAGCGATCGTTTGTGTTGGCAATCCGTACATTAAATCGATATTTATATTATGAAAGCCGATTTTGTGCGCCCGCTCAATTGTGGCAATTGCCGTTTCCTGCGTATGTGTACGTCCAATGCGTGTTAGCAGCTCATCATCAAACGTCTGCACCCCAAAACTTAGGCGATTGACTCCCCATTGTTTGAGCACATGCAACTGTTCGTCACTCACTCCATCTGGGTTCGCTTCAACGGTAAACTCGACATTCGAAGCGAGCGGAACAATGCGATGAATAGCGCGCAATAATCGATCGAATTGTTTAGCGGTAAGCGACGTCGGCGTTCCTCCACCGATAAATACCGTTTGTAATCGTGACGTCGGGAAACGTTCAAACGTCCGCTCCATTTCGATGATTAACGCATCAATATAAGCATCAACCGGTTGCTGATGTAAAAATACTTTATTGAAATCACAATAATGGCAAATGTGCGTACAAAACGGAATATGAATATATGCTGCTTGAATCACTTGTTTCACCCTTTTCTATATAAAAAACCGCAGAATCGTTCTGCGGTTTATTTTTGATCGTCCATCTTTAATACAGCCATAAACGCTTCTTGTGGCACTTCAACAGAGCCGACTTGCTTCATGCGCTTTTTCCCTTCTTTTTGCTTTTCAAGCAACTTGCGCTTACGAGAAATGTCACCACCGTAACATTTCGCTAATACGTTTTTGCGTAACGCTTTAATCGTCGAACGGGCGATAATTTTATTACCGATCGCCGCTTGAACAGGGACTTCAAACTGTTGACGCGGGATTAAGTCTTTTAATTTTTCAACGATCACTTTTCCTCGATCGTACGCCGAGTCACGATGAACAATAAACGATAAAGCGTCAACTTTTTCACCGTTTAATAAAATGTCCATTTTAACAAGCTTAGATGGCTTATAGCCGATTAATTCATAGTCAAACGATGCATACCCTTTTGTACTCGATTTTAAAATATCAAAGAAATCGTACACGATTTCAGCAAGCGGTAATTCATACATCAATGTGACGCGCCGCTCGTCTAAATATTGCATATCACCAAAAATACCACGTTTCTTTTGACATAATTCCATGACAGGACCAACGTAATCGTTTGGCACCATAATTGTCGCACGAACATACGGTTCTTCCACACGTTCAATTTTTTGCGGATCTGGCATATTTGACGGGTTATCGACAGCTAACTCTGTTCCGTCTGTTAAATATACTTTATATACAACGCTTGGTGCTGTTGCAATAATGTCAATGTTAAATTCGCGCTCTAGACGTTCTTGAATAATTTCCATATGCAAAAGTCCTAAAAAGCCACAGCGGAAACCGAAGCCGAGCGCTTGTGACGTTTCCGGCTCAAACTGCAACGCCGCATCGTTTAATTGTAGCTTTTCTAATGCCTCACGTAAATCATTGTAGCGCGCTGTATCGATTGGATACAACCCGCAAAACACCATCGGATTTAATCGGCGATACCCTGGAAGCGGTTCGCTCGCTGGATTGTCCGCATGCGTAATCGTATCCCCGACGCGCGTATCGCTGACGTTTTTAATCGAAGCCGTTAAATAACCAACATCACCGACCGTTAATTCATCCACAACTTTCGCTTTTGGCGTAAATACGCCAACTTCAACAACTTCAAACTCTTTTCCTGTCGCCATCATTTTAATTTTTTGACCTGCTTTTACCGTTCCTTCGACAACGCGAATATATGCGACAACCCCACGATACGGGTCGTACAACGAATCAAAAATGAGCGCTTTAAGCGGTGCATCTGGATCTCCGGATGGAGCAGGGATTTTTTGAACAATTTGTTCTAAAATTTCGTCGATCCCAATGCCAACTTTTGCTGATGCCAACACCGCTTCGGATGCGTCAAGACCGATGACATCTTCAATTTCTTGTCGAACTCGTTCAGGGTCGGCACTTGGTAAATCAATTTTATTAATCACAGGCAAAATTTCTAAATTGTTATCAATCGCTAAATATACGTTCGCAAGCGTCTGTGCTTCAATACCTTGCGCCGCATCAACGACTAAAATCGCACCTTCACACGCCGCTAAACTACGCGAAACTTCGTACGTAAAATCGACGTGGCCAGGCGTATCAATCAAATGTAAAATGTAATCTTCTCCATCTTTTGCTTTGTAATGAAGCTGAACAGCGTTTAGCTTAATCGTAATGCCACGCTCTCGTTCTAACTCCATTGAATCAAGCGCTTGTTCCTTCATTTCGCGTTCAGATAGCGCACCTGTCTTCTCGAGAATGCGATCAGCAAGCGTTGATTTGCCATGATCGATATGTGCAATAATCGAAAAGTTACGAATGCGATCCCTTCTTTTTAATCTTTCTTCACGATTCATCTATATTCCACTCCTATAATTTCCGAAATACGCTAGCTTTGATTATAACAACAACGTTTGCAATATTCAACGCAAAAAAAGAAAAGGCGGAGTGCTATCCTGCCTTTTGCATAAATGAGAGCATATGTTCAACGAGCGAATGAACGAACATGGCTAGCTTTTGACCTGCCTTTGAAAACATGTTAAACGCCTCAATTTGTTGCAGTTTTTCTTTTTTCTCCTCGATGGATTGACCAAGGACGGTCGTTTCTTCTTTTGATACGTGTACAACCCTCTCAAGCGACGGATCGTTATACCCTTTCATTTTCCGCATTCCTTCGTTCGCTTGTTGCATGCCGAGCAATACCCCGACTAAAAAGATGACGGCGATGAGTAAACTTTGTATCGTGAATTTCACCATCTTACTCACCTACTTTTTTTCTGCTGGTTGTGTCGCATTCACTTTTTCCGCCTGCCAATAATATTCACTAAACACGTCAGCAACAGCCGATACTGTTCGATACAACTCTTGAAACGTGTTATCCACACCACCAAACTCAATTAAAATGGCGTTTTCCGATAAATCTTGATTGAATTTTCCATTTGTACCGACTCCTTTTTTCTCAAACGTGCCACGGCTTAACCCTGGATATTTTTTTTCTAGTAACTCATGCAATTTCGTCACAAGCTGTAAATTTTTTTCATACTTCGCATTTTCCCCGCCGATAATAAACGACACTCGTGCATAGTCCACTCCGTTAATCGTCACCGTCGTATCATTGCGGCGCCGAGAGTCGCGGTGAATATCAATCAAGTATTGCACGTCACGATTGTTTGCCATTGCTTCAATGACTGTTTTACGCGACATATCATATGCTTGATAATATTCCATGTTATTTTTCAATAACTTACCTATAAAATCAGTCGTATCAACAACGGTACCAATGCCGCGCTTTTCTAACTCTTCCCCTAGTTTTTTACCGACTTTCGTCACATTCACAGTCGGATGATGAGCGAAGTTTGGATTCGTGACTCCTTTTAACGCTGGCAAATACGATTCTTGTGTATGTGTATGATAAATGTATACTACTTTTTTTCCTCCCGTCGTTTGAGAAGGAGCAGGCGTCGATGGCGTTTCTTCCTCCTGAAGCTGTTCTTGCGCAGCTTCACGTTCAGCAAGCAACACTTCTAAAGGAGGGGGCGATTCATATGGGATATTTGTAAAGTCCGTTCCTTCCCCAGCTAAAATAATTTCACTATCATACAACGAAAAACCAGGAAGCTCTCGCCCGAGCAAACTGCGCGGATCGTTCAAATTGACACTTGTCGTCATTTGAAAAAAATATTGAGAATACGACAATTGTTGTTTATCTTTCGGCAACGTTTGACGAAAGTACACATTTTCAAAAGAGAGCAAATGTACAAGCGATTCCGTTGAAAACCGATTCGTCACTTCATGAACAGAAGAAGAAGAAAAGCGATATGTCGATGTCGCTGTCATCGTGGCGACAACTGTCAACGTCCCCATAAATGTAAACAAGATAAATACAAGCCACTTTTTTATACTTGTTCCGTGAACGGTCACCATCATTTTCATCACTTCACCCTTTCAAAGCTTGTCTACTCTATCAATATGACAACGCTTTGAAAGATAGAACCGAAAAACTAATGCGTATATGCCCCAACGTTTTCTTGATCAATCCGATGATGCAAAGCAGCGTTCAACCCGCTCGCCAATATGTTCGCCATTTCCTCGATAAATACATCCACTTCTTTTGGTGTAACCATTAAATTATGACCGATCGGAGCAAGCACTTCATAAATCAACCGCCGTTTTTCTTCTTCATCAAGCATACCTACCATGCCTAAAAAAACAGAGCGATCCGCTTCGCTTGGTAAATCTTCTTCCGTTAACTTTTTTTTCTTTCCAAATACGAGACTCGCTGGAGCAAGCGCACGAGCAGCTCGCTCGCCTTCCTTCATCTCGCGACCGAGATGTTTTAATAACAAATCAATCGTATCGCTTGCAATCGATACGGCATCAACAACAGTTGGTACACCGATAGCAATAACAGGAATACCTAACGTTTGTTTACTTAGCTCTTTTCGTTTATTTCCTACTCCTGATCCCGGGTGAATACCTGTATCTGAAATTTGAATCGTGGCGTTTACTCGTTCGATTGAACGGGCAGCTAATGCATCAATAGCAACGATAAAATCCGGTTTAATTTTTTCTACGATACCTGCAATAACATCGCTCGTTTCGATTCCGGTCATTCCCATCACCCCTGGGGCGAGAGCGCTCACCGAGCGAAATCCGTCTTGAACACTTTCAGGTTGTAACTGAAATAAATGACGCGTCACCAATAAGTTAGACACAGCTAGTGGTCCGAGCGCATCAGGGGTGACTTCCGCATTCCCTAACCCAACGACGAGACAACTGGCTTCTTGAGGAATATCAAGCTGCTGTAAAAAAGCATGAAAATGTTTCGCAAATAGTTTTTCTACTTTTTGTTGTAAGTCAGTGTCTTGCGTTCGAATGCCTTGCGCTTCAATTGTTAAATACTTTCCTTCTTTTTTTCCTAACGTTTTTGCGCCTTCTTCCATCACTTCTACAAATGAAAAATGAACACCATCTTCTTCCCAATCGCGAATCAATACCCCTTCAAGTGAAGTTTCCTGCTTGCTTTGCAATCGTTCTTCAATCGCTATTTCATGCGCTTCAATCGCTAAATCCGTTCGTACACTATACGGTCGTAAATCGATCATACGATCCCCTCCATCACTTATCACTTTCATTACTTTTTATCATTTGTTTTATCCATTTTCCTCCTTTTTCATACAATCATACTTTTCCGGCTTTGCCCTATTGCATAATTAAGAGCAGTTTGGTAGAATATCACTTGTTCTTATTGTTCATCGAACTGTCGCGTATTGAACGTATATATTGGCGATCGGTTAACGGAGGTGAAAAAAATGGCAAACATTAAATCAGCAATTAAACGTGCAAAAACAAGCGAAAAGCGTCGCGCTCATAACGCATCTATGAAATCAGCAATGCGCACTGCAATCAAAAAATTTGAAGCGCTTGTTGAATTAAAAGACGTGGAAAAAGCAAAAGAAGCTTTCGCATTTGCAACGAAAAAAATCGACAAAGCGGCTAGCAAAGGCTTAATCCACAAAAACGCTGCAAATCGCTATAAATCACGTTTAGCGAAAAAATTAAACAGCATTACAGCATAATGAAAAAACAGCTTGTCATACGCGGCAAGCTGTTTTTTCCATTTTGGGAGGGGATATATATGTTTCATTGGGTAAAAGAACAGTTAAAAACGATTTCGCTATTTTCTCAACTATCCGATGAGGAATTAGATGCAATTATACATATTGCGACCGTCCGCACATACAAACCGAAAACGCTTGCCTTTATGCAAGGGGATCCGCTCGATCGCGTCTTCTTTATCGCTTCTGGAACAGTAAAAATTTATAAAACTGATGTTAGCGGAAAAGAGCAAATTGTATCCATTTTGCAAGAGGGGGATATGTTTCCGCACACCGGCTTTTTCCGACGTGGCACATACCCAGCACACGCTGAAATGATGAGTGAAACGACCCTCATCATTATTCCAATCGAACAATTTGAACAAACACTTATTTGTTATCCACAACTATGTGTAAAGCTGTTTCGCATCATGGGTGAAAAAATTATTGAATTACAAACACGTTTAGAAGAACTTGTTTTTCACAATACAACTGAACAATTAGCCCGACTTTTCATCCGATTAGCAACAACAAATGGGGTGTATATCAATGGCCGTTATCGGCTAAAAGCAACGCTCACAACTCGCGAATTAGCGAATATGATCGGCACTACACGGGAAACAGTCAGTCGCGTACTCAGCCAATTGAAACAGCAAGGTGTCGTAACAACGGATGACGGGGGCTACTATATTATTGATGTCGATGCGCTGCAACAAAAGCGGTAGATTGTTCTCTACCGCTGTAACTTCAAAAAAAATAACTGCAACAATAACTGTTTATCCATCGCGCTACTTTTTAGTGCATAATCCGTTTCAGCTAAATCATATAAAATGTGCATCAACTGCTGTTCTGAAAATCCGCTCGCATAACTTGCTGCCATTTTTACACGAAACGGATGAACACCTAACATCGAGGCGATTTGTTGTTGTCCGTACCCTGTTTTCATCAATTCTTTCACCTCATAAATAAGCCGAAATTGACTAGCCAATAATGCGACAAGCTTGATCGGCTCTTCATTTTGGCGCAATAAATCTTGCAATGTTTGTAATGCAGCTGAAATGTTGCGCTTAGCGATTTGCTCTACAAGGGTAAATACGTTTTGTTCAAGTGTACGTGATACAAGCAGCCGAACATCGTCAGCTGTAATGGAACGACGCTCAGCAAAAAGCATAAGCTTTTCTATTTCGTTTGCTAATGTCGCTAAGTCGGTACCAGCTAATGTAAGCAATACATCAATTGCATCATCATCAATTTGACATTGCCCTTTCACCCATTGTTTTAATTCTTTTTCATTCAACGGTTTCGCAACGATGACATGCGCTTTTTTTAATAACGCTTTCGTCACTTTTTTTCGTTCGTCGAGTTTTTCATACGAACCGACAAAAATGACGCTTGAAAACGGTGCTGGTTGCTCAATGTAAGCTTCTAACCGTTTCACGTCGTGCTCTACTTTTTCTTTTCCTTTTTCCGTCGTTAAAAAATACGGTTGCTTGACGATCACAACTTTTCGTTCACCGAGAAACGGAAGCGTTTCTGCGTCTTCAAGCGCTACTTCAATCGGCGTTTCTTCGCAATCATATGTACTGACGTTCCATTCACGCTCTTCATCCGATAATGCTCGTCGAATGATTTGCTCATGCGCTTGTTTTATTAAAAAATGCTCCGTACCATATATGACATATAGTTGTTCCATGTTCTCTTCCCCATTCTTCATCGACTTTCTTTAAAGAACATACAATGTTTCGGAGCATTTTACAAGGGAGTTAGCAAACGAAAGTTGCCAACTCCCATTTATTTAAACGTTGGAAAACAAGCCCTAGGAACTCATTTGTCCAACGGGTATCATTATCTTTTCCGATCTGGCGCGAACTATTTGTGACAACTGTTGTCAACGATGTAGATTTTCTTTCATTTTTCCCTTATACTAATGGTGAGAAAATAGGAGGGATGGTCATGAACGAATTTGAAAAAAACGTTCAATGTACGCGCAACGATGCCGTTGACTCGGCAGTTGGCTTCATCGTATCATTCGGCTTTTTCGCCACTATGTTCATTATCGCCACACTTGTAAAATTTTTCGGTGCATAATGGACGTCCAAAAGAGATTGCTTGTTGCAGTCTCTTTTTTCTTGTATGTTATGGTGAAAACGTCTGAATGGTGCTTATCCGCTTATGAAAACGAATCACGATCGCCCCTTGTTCATCCGTTCGAAATATGCGCACGTCATAGTGACGTAAACGTTCGATGACTTCACGATGCGGATGACCATATCGATTGCGTCGTCCGACTGAAATAAGCGCCCATTTCGGACGTATATGTCGTAAAAACGGTTCAGATGTTGACGTTTTACTCCCATGATGCCCTACTTTTAAGATGTGAACAGGCAATGACCGATATGTGCTTATTATTCGCCGCTCCCCTTCCTCTTCCAAATCGCCGGTAAATAGCCAGTATGCTCCCCCCATCAATGCATACAACACAATCGAACCGTCGTTTGTCGTTTCTTCATTTCCAAATGGAGAGAGAATGTAAAATTGCGCTTTCCCAACCGTCCAACGATCACCACTTTTCACCATTTGTACACGTGTTCCTTTATTTATCGCTTGCTTCATCACCGATTGTATGAAATCATTTCGTTGCATGCCAACGATTAATTTTTGCACACGAACGGCATCGAATATATCGTTTGCATCCCCTATATGATCAAAGTCGCCATGTGTTGCAATGAGCGCATCAAGCGTGCGAACTCCTTTTGCCTTTAAAAATGGCACGATCACATCTTCTCCAACACGAAACGATTGTTTCCGTTTTTTCCAATGTTCATCGCTAAACGACATCGTTCCACCCGTATCAATTATATAAACCGCTTTTCGATATGGCAGCTCAATATATATACTATCCCCTTGCCCAACGTCTAACATCACGACTTCACCAGTCGGGCGAAAAAATGGCCAAATAAAATGTGCGATCATAACAAAAATAAATGAAAAACGAAAAATAACCGCGCACTTTCCGTATTCGAAAGAAAGAAAAAAAAGGAAAATCGAGATGATATAAGCAACAAGCAACAATAGTGGCGGACGACCGAGCGTGAGCACGAATGTATCGGCTAGTGCAACAACAAGGGCGTTCGCACGTTCAATGACAATCGCTAGTACATATATGATGAGGGGACTAGCAAATGGCATAAACAAGTGGATGAGCAACGCTAAAAAGGAAAGCGGCAAAATAATAAACGAGTAAAGTGGAACAAAAATGATGTTTAACGGAATAGATAAAAAAGACACTTCGTAAAAATGATAAAGCAAAAGCGGTAATGTACTTATTTGTGCAATAAAGGATGTCATGAACAATTGACGCACAACAGATGGTTCGTTTTGAATGAATGTAGAGCATATGATTAATGCAAAACAAACGAGAAAAGATAATTGAAAACCGAGATGAAATACTGTATACGGGTCTTTTACTAATAAAACGAGGCAAGCGATACTTAACGTATCAAGTGTACGGAGACGAGATGAAAAAAGGAGAAAACAACTTGTCATGATGGCCGCGCGCATCACCGACGGAGCAGCACCAGCTAAAACAGCATATAGCGGAATGCATCCAAGTAATATCATCGTCGCTCGTTCCCTCGGGATGCCGAAGCGAATAAATAAGTAAAAACAACCACCGACGAGCAACGTCATATGCAAACCTGAAATCGCAAGTAAATGAATAAGCCCTAACTTTTGATAACCCGCCAACACCGTTGGCTCTATATCACTCCGTTCACCGTAAATCAACGCTTGCATAAACGCACTTACGCCATCTGGAAAATAATGTTGAATGTAGCGAATGCCTTGTTGTCGAATCATTTGTAATCGTTCTATCCATGTCACATTTGTACGCGTACAACGTTCAAGTGAAGCTGGGCGAACGATCCAATGAATGTGTTGGTAAAACAAATAACGACGATAATTGAAGGCATACGGGTTTGTTGGTAAAGAAGGGCGTTCAATCGTTCCTTTTAATAAGCACGCTGTCCCAATTTGAATGTCTTCCCATTTTCGTTTTTCCTCTTCTGTTCGAAGACGGTAGGCGAGTTGCAATCGTTCCTTTTGCCATTGAACAATCGTTTTCACTTGATCGCCGTCAATATAAATCGGGGCAATAAATCGGACAAAAAATGTCGTTTCATTACCTGAAAGCGTTGTCACATTATGTGCATCGACCCATTTGCTCCATAACGAGAAAAACAAATAACAACATACACAAGCGAAAAACAACTCCCGCTTCCTCCAAAGTAAAAAGAAACTGTACACAAATGATAATACAAAACAAACAGGTGATTTCGTTAGCATAGACAAGACGGCCAAAACGGCCGCCATCGCCACATAAACGATACGTCATCTCCCCTTTGCGTGTAAAAATGTTGGAATCGAGTTAACATCAAACGGAACGTGTTTTACCGTTACCCCCGCTTGTTCGAACAATTGCAAAGCAAACGGGTGGTTTTTATAGTCGTTCGCATAATACACAGCTTTCATCCCGCTTTGAATAATCGCTTTGCAACATTGTAAACAAGGAAAGTGGGTAACGTATATTTCCGCCCCTTCCGTTGGCACACCGAACTTCGCACATTGTAAAATGGCATTCATTTCTGCATGAATGGTGCGCACGCAATGATTGTCGATCACATAACATCCTTCATCGATACAATGCGCTCCACCTGCGATCGAACCGTTATATCCCCCAGCAATAATACGCTTATCGCGCACAATTGTTGCCCCGACAGCTAGCCTCGTACACGTGCTACGCAACGCTAATAAATGGCTTTGGGCCATAAAATATTGATCCCATGTAATTCGCTCCATCTATTTCTCCCCCTTGTCCATTATGCCTTTAGTTTATCGTCAATTTTAACGAACGACAATTTGTTCTTTTATTTTTTCAAGCGATTTTGGGCCGATTCCACTAACATTCAACAAATCTTCGACGTTTTGAAACGGTCCGTGTTCCTCCCGATATGCTATAATCGCGGATGCTTTCACAGGACCAATTCCTTGTAATGTTTGTAGTTGTTCAATCGTTGCTGTGTTAATGTTGATTTTTCCACTTGAACTGCTCGTTTGACTAGCTGTTTCCACAAGGATGTCCTCACCTTTTTTCGGCACGTAAATGACCATTTCATCATGCACTTTCATTGCAAAGTTCACTTTCGTCTCATCTGCTTCGTCTGTTAATCCTCCTGCCAGTTGAATAACGTCATGAATACGACTTGTCGGCGCCACTTCATATACTCCCGCTCGTTTCACTGCTCCTTTCACATCGACAACAACGGATGATTGCTCCTCTACTTGCTTTTCTTGCTGTTCTTGTTGTTCTACCTGTTCGAAAGGAAGTGGTTGTATCGGCGTTTCCTCTTGTTGTTGAACGATCCAAATGATCGCTCCAATAACAATCGAGCCTACATATATCCAACGTTCATATGTTTTTATCCACTTCATGCTTTCATCCTTTCATAAAAAGCATTATTCGCGCATACATATGACGTATAGTGGTGACGGATAAGGGGGGAATGCCGTTGAATATAGGGTTTATTGGAACAGGAAACATGGGAACGATTTTAATTGAATCGTTTATTAACGGAAATGCGGTAAAACCAGAACAACTGTTCATTACAAACCGAACGCTTGAAAAAGCATACAATATACAAAAACGTTACCCGGACGTTCACGTCATGGCGACGAATGAAGAAGTAGCAAAACACGCGACCATCCTTTTCATTTGTACAAAACCGTTGCATATGCCTGCCGTTTTAAAGAAACTACGTCCACACTTGACCGATCATCACTGTATCGTATCGATTACGAGCCCAATTTCCGTGCAGCAACTTGAATCACTCGTGCCATGTCATGTCGTCCGCGTCATTCCGAGCATTACAAATCGAGCACTCGCCGGAAGTACGTTAATTACTGTAAGTGAACGTTGCACAGAGGCAAATCGGACAACGATTGAGCAGCTATTCCGCTCCATTTCTCGTCCAATATACATAGACGAGCCTATTACGCGCATCGCTTCTGATTTAACGAGTTGTGGTCCTGCTTTTTTCAGCTATTTAATTCAAAAGTTTATCGATGCAGCCGTTCAACAAACGTCCATTACGAAAGAACAAGCAACAACGTTAGCGACAGACATGATCATCGGGCTTGGGGCACTACTTGAGCAACAATTATACACCCTACCGACATTACAGGAAAAAGTGTGCGTGAAAGGCGGTATTACAGGAGCGGGCATTGAAGTGTTGGAAAAAGAAGTTGGGGACTTGTTTGTCCATGTTTTTCAAAAAACGCACGAAAAGTTTTATGAAGAAACGGAAAAGGTGCGCCAACAAATCGACAATATTCGCGATTAACAAAAAAAATCCTGCTTATTTGTTAAAGAAAAATCCCAAAAGTAAGGCACTTTTGGGATTTTATTTTTGCGCGATGAAGAAAATGCGCTCGCTTTCTTTTGTCGGTTGCTGTTCTGTAAAATCCGCCCATACATGCAACAGGCGAAACCCTGCTTGTTTTAACCACATCACATATTGATCCACATCATATGTTCGCTGTACGTGCATTTCATCAACTCGCTCATACACGCCTTCTTCTAATTGAACAAAAAACGTGAGCTCATGTTCAACGCTATGCGGCCACTGTCCTTCATAACAATTCCATATGTAACTCACTTGTTCATCGTTGCTCGCAAACGTTCTATGATGTAAAAAGACGTTTTCCATTTTAAATAAAGAATGCACATCAAATAAAAACAAGCCACCCGGACGCAATTGATCATATGCACGCGAAAACGTGGCGATCACGTCTTCTTCCTGTAATAAATAATTGAGCGAATCACAAAAAATAACGATCGTATCAAACGGCTCAAACGGACCAAATTCACGCATATCTTGCTGAAAAAACGAGAGAGCGACCCCGCGCTCTTCTGCTTTCATTTGCGCAATAGCTAGCATTTGTTCTGACAAGTCGACACCGGTCACTTCAAACCCTTTTTCTGCTAACCGAATCGCAAGCTCTCCCGTACCACATCCGAGATCAAGCAACCGTTTTCCAACGTGATAAGAAGCAACTGTTCGTTCAACGAGTGCACACCACGCATCATACGGGGCATCACTCATTAATTGATCATACCAACTCGCAAATCGTTCGTACGTCATGCTCCGAGATCACTCTCAATTTGTTCAAGTGGCGCATCGCCCCATAATCGTTCGAGATTGTAATATTCACGATCTTCTTTATGGAACACATGGACGACAACATCTCCTAAATCGACTAAAATCCAACGTGCTTCATCAAAACCTTCAACACGTTTTACTAAAACGTCATGTTCTTCCGCCTTTTCTTTAATTTCGCGCGCAATGGCTTGCACTTGTTTATCTGAATTGCCATGACAAATCATAAAGTAGTCGGCAACAAGCGAAATGCCTTTCATATTTAATGCCACGATGTTCTCTGCTTTCTTTTCATCAGCTGCTTGTACAGCAATGCGTAAAATATCTCGTTCCGTCATGATGAAACCCCCTTCAATTTTTGTGCTATATCATTATACGTATGAAACGTATCTGGATAAATCGGTTCACGTTTGTCCATTAAAAATTGAATTGTATTTTGCAACGCACGAAAAAGCGCAACATCCAAATGTTCTCGCGCTAACGCTCGCACTTCGTCAACACCTGGAAACGAACGATTTGGCTCAATATAATCGGCGATATATACAATTTTCTCAAGCAACGTCATATGTGGACGTCCTGACGTATGATAACGAATCGCTTGTAAAATGTCTTCATCTTGAATACCGACTTCCGTTTGAACTAAGTATGCCCCGACCGGCGCATGCCATAACTCTGGGCTATATGCTAACAAATCTCGTGGCATTTGTTGTTCAATAATGATGCGCTTCATTTCTTCTTTTGTACGGAATTTAGCATAGTCATGAAAAATCGCAGCTAATTCCGCCTTTTGAACATCCGCGCCATATATTTTCGCAAGTTCAATCGCTGTTTCCATCACGCCTACTGTATGAATGTAACGTTGTTCTTTTAATTGCTTGCGCACGATCGCTAACGCTTCTTCACGTTTCATACAACCGATTCTCCTTTATATATAATTGAACGGCTTCGGGCAACAAGTACGTGACACTTTTCCCACTTTGAATACGTTCACGAATGAGCGAAGAAGAAACCGCAAATACCGGCACATCGACTTCTATTATTGGATACGATGTACGAAGGGAGTAGCCCGGTCGTTTCACTCCAACAAATTGCACAAGCTGAACGAGCTCATCAATACGATACCAATGTGGCAAATATTCGACCATATCCCCGCCAATAATAAAATAAAATATCGTATGAGGATGTTTTTTCTTTAACAAAACGATCGTATCGTACGTATATGACCGTTCTTTTCGTTCAAGTTCGATCGTTTCAATGCGAAAGTGCGGCTGATTGGCAACCGCCGCATGCAACATATTGACGCGATGCACATGATCTGTCACTTTTTTGTCTTTATGTGGCGGAATGTAGTTTGGCATAAACCATATTTCATCGAGTTGCAACTCCGTTCGTACATCGTCCGCAATTAATAAATGCCCGTAATGAGGCGGATCAAACGTCCCACCTAAAATGCCTACTTTTTTCACCGCGTCGCTCCTATTTTGGTAACACAATTTGTTTGTGTTCACGTGATTCTTTATATAACACGATCGTATGTCCGATCAGTTGGACGACTTCCGCCCCTGCACCTTGCGCTAATTGCTCTGCAACAACTTCTTTTTCTTCATCGCAATTTTTTAATACACTTACTTTAATAAGCTCTCTCGCTTCGAGCGCATCCGCAATTTGTTTAATCATGTTTTCATTGACGCCACCTTTTCCTACTTGGAAAATCGGTGTTAAATGATGAGCTAAAGAACGTAAAAACCGTTTTTGCTTTCCTGTTAACATGTTTTTCCTCCTAACTGTTGAATAACAAGTTGTTCCATTCGTTTCGTATCGGGGAAGATGCCTGTCCATTTTTCAAACGCTAGCGCCCCTTGGTAGACAAACATCCCAACGCCGTTTTGCACGCGCGCCCCTTTTTCTTTCGCTTCTTGCAACCATTTCGTCATCAGTGGATTATAAATGATATCGCTGACGATTGTACCTTTTTTTAAATTTCGAAGAGAGATTGGCATCGCATCGACATGCGGATACATGCCTACGGACGTCGTGTTAATGACGATGTCATACTCTCCTAAACGCTCTTCCGCTTGTTCAAGCGAATACACAGCTGACTTTTCTTTTTTAACAAACGCTTCCGCTCTTTCTAATGTGCGATTACATATATCAATAGTGGACGCTTGATGGTTTAAAAGAGTAAAATAAATGCCACGCGCGGCTCCACCTGCACCGACAATGAGTATGCTTGCGCCGGATAATTCCATGTTCATTTGCTCGCATAACGCCCGAACGAATCCTTCACCATCTGTATTATAGCCAACCCATTTCCCATTTTCATTAACAACTGTATTCACTGCCCCTATTTGTGTAGCCGTTTCATCAAGCTCATCCATATATTCCATCACCGCTGTCTTATGCGGGATCGTCACATTAAACCCGGCACATTGTAACGCCTTTAAACCTTCTACCGCCTCTTTTAACATATGTGGCTCGACATGAAACGCATGATAATGCGCATCGATATGTAACGATTGAAACGCATCGTTATGCATAAGCGGCGATAACGAATGATGAACAGGGCAACCGATAAGCCCAAATAGTTTCAAATCCCTCTCCCCCTCTTCTGTTAAATGAGCGATTTGCGCAACATCACACCAACACCTTTTGGGGCATATGCAATGACTTGTGCCCCCGGTTCGTGACATGTCACCCAACCGAGCCCTGAAAAAACGATATCTGTTTTTGGTTCTTTTAACGTAAAATGATGGGCGACAAGTGGCGGCAATTGCTCGCAATAGCTTTTGCGCGGCGGCTGCAACAATTCACCAAGATGTCTCTCATACAATTCATCGGCATGCTCACGTTTCGTTCGATGAATAAATAGTTCATTTGACATATAACATACAAATGGACGTCTTCCCCCGCTCACATAATCTAGCCGCGCAAGTCCGCCGAAAAATAACGTTTGTTGTTCGTTTAATTGATATACTTTTGGTTTAATTTCTTTTTTCGGTGTAATCACTTTTAAATCTTTTTTATCGACAAAATGTGCCATTTGATGATGATTTATAATGCCTGGCGTATCATAAAGCGCTGATCCGTCATCGAGCGGAATTTCAATCATATCTAATGTCGTTCCCGGGAAATATGACGTCGTAATGACGTTTCCTTTTCCTGTCGCTTCTTTAATGATATGATTAATAAACGTTGATTTTCCGACGTTTGTACAGCCGACGACATATACATCTTTTCCATTGCGATACTCATCAATCGCAACCATCACTTCCTTCATTCCATCACCTTTATTGGCGCTGACTAAAAAGACATCGCGTGGCTGCAATCCGAGTTCACGCGCTGTTTGTTTCATCCAACGCGTGACTTTTTCATGTTTCACAGACTTTGGCAACAAATCAACTTTATTGCCGACAAGTAGCACATCTTTTTTTCCGACAAATCGATGTAAGCCCGGCAACCAACTACCATTGAAGTCAAAAATGTCAACAATTTTCACTACAAGTCCATCCGCTTGTCCGATACCATGCAAAATGTTTAAAAAGTCATCATCTGTTAAAGATACATCTTGCACTTCGTTGTAATGTTTTAATCGAAAACAGCGCTGGCAAATAATCGGATCACGTTCAAGCGCTGAAGGAGGCGCATATCCAATTTTCGTTTCATCTTCGGTTTGAATTGTTACTCCACACCCAATACAAATCATTCGTTCACTCATTATCATCACTCCCAATGAATCATACCTTTTTTTCGCATCATATTTAAAATTTTTCGTTCAATATTTCGATTTATACGAGTAAAAAAGCCATCTGTTTGCGCGACAGGAACGACTAAAATCGTATGTAATCCGAGACGATTGCCACCAAATACATCGGTAAGAAGCTGATCACCGATGACGACGACTTCTTCGTTTTTTAACTTCATGTCGCGCAACGCTTGTTGAAACGCCCTCGTTAACGGCTTGCGCGCTTCGAAAATGAACGGGATGCCAAGTGGTTTGGCAAACGCCTCGACCCGTTTTTTATTGTTGTTCGATACAACTGTCACTTGAATGCCGTTTTGTTTCATTTGTTCAAACCAACGGGCAACATCTGGCGTTGCTAGCGGACGATCCCATTCAATTAACGTATTGTCTAAATCGGTAATAATCCCTTTCATTCCTTTTTGTTTCAAATGTTCTGGGGTAATTTCAAAAATACTTTTCGCATGTTCGTTCGGTAAGAAATATTTTAACATACTTCCTCATTCCTTCTTCGTTTTTTACATAAATAAACAAATTGTAAAATTTTTCGACAAAATCCGACGGCTTTCGTATATTGTGGATAACTTTATACACATTACCCACACATATTTATCAACTTTTTCTACACGTTATAAACAATTCATCCACACTTTATCCACGCCACTTGTGGATAATTAGAACAATTGTTCTTATTTTTGATTTATGGTAAAGTGAAGATAAACCTACCATTATATGTATACACGTATTGATGTATACCTTAGGAGGCGAAAAAAATGAAATGTTTGCCTGACGACTTATTAATCGAATCATACTACAAAGCGAAAGAGTTGCAATTAAGTAAAGAGTTTATTCAACTGATTGAACGTGAAATTTTCCGTCGCCGTCTTGAACATAAACTAAAACAATCATCATCGGCTTGAGCCTTTATTGGCTCTTTTTCTTTTGTGTCAAAAAACCGATCCGTTGTCCCATTTTCACTTCAAGTGGCGGAACGATTTGTTCGTCTAACGTAAATACATCTTTTTCAAACAATAACACAACGGTTGAACCGAACGAAAAATATCCGATTTCTTCTCCTTTTTTTACGTAATCATGCTCATGCGTTAATTCAATGCTGTTGACAAACATCGCCCCGACTTTCACAATAGCCGTATACATGCCATTTGTACACAGTTCCGTAATTCTTCTGTAATTTTTAGAAAGGGGCGCCTTGCCATATTTCAATCCAAGGCGGTTTACCGGATATGACTTGTTGCCGAGCTCCCACTGCTTTACAACCTCCCCACATATTGGGCTATGAATGCGATGATAATGACTCGGACTTAAATACAAAATAATAAACGTTCCATGCAAATATTTTTCAGCTATTCGGTCATCGCCGAGCATTTCACGAATGGAGTACGTTTTCCCTTTGACGATGATTTCTTTTTGATCCGTAATGATGCCGACATCTTCGATGACTGCATCGACAGGGCTGACGACGCTATCTGGATGCGCATCAACTGGACGAAGACCTTCTTTTAATGTGCGAACGAACAGTTGTTGGAGCGTTTCGTATTCGTGCAACTTTTTTTCCATTTCTTCTTCATTAACTTTATATACTTTCGCATAAGATGGAATGACTAACCGACTCCATTTCGAACGTGTGAACGAAGCGAGACATTTCGATGTCAATGGCTGATTTGTCAATTCAATAAATAGTCGATATAACCACTTCACCAACGACTTTCCCTCCTAAAGTAAAGAATGTCCTTTACTAGTTTGCTTATTATCAATAAAATATTAGTAACCGAGTGATATTTTTGGCAAGTGGGTCGGCACGATTTTAATAAAGGAGTGAATTTATATGTTTTTATCGGATTATATTGATCATACCATTAAAAAACTTAAAGCGCATACGGCAAACGTATTGACGTTAACAAACTTAAGCTTAGGCGGTTTCGCAATTTTATTTGCGGTGAAAGGCCAGCTGAACGTTTCTGTATTATTTATTTTTTTAGCAGCACTTGCCGATCGTTTTGACGGGACAGTCGCTCGGAAAATGAACATCGAATCGGACTTAGGGAAACAATTGGACTCAATGAGTGATATTATATCATTTGGAGTAGCACCTGCACTATTACTTTATCAAGGATTATTGCACGAATTTGGTGCACCTGGCTCATTTTTTACGATTTTTTATATCGGTTGTGGAGCCTTTCGCCTAGCGCGATTTAACATTACTGAAAGCAACGGATATTTCACCGGTTTGCCGATTACAGCGGCAGGTTGTTTATTGACGCTCAGCTATTTAACGATTCATTACTTCCCGCCTTATGTCTTTATTTTTATTATTTTTACGCTTTCTCTTTTAATGGTTGGTCCATTCAAGCTAAAGAAAATTTAACCCTTGAAGTTTTCCACTTCAAGGGTTTTTTTCGTACAAATTTCCCTTTTCAAACATTCGGATAAATTATATGATAAACTTGGATTTATTTTTCAATCTACAACTACAACTAGAGGTGATATCATGGACCGTACGTCCTTAATCGGGCTCATTCTTGGCATTATCGCTGTCGGTGTCGGAATGGTGTTTAAAGGTGTAAGCCCATCTGTGCTCATTAACCCTGCTGCGATTTTAATCATTTTATTAGGGACAGCGGCAGCCGTTACGATCGCCTTTCCAACGAAAGAAATTTCGAAAGTGCCGAAACTGTTTGGAGTTATTTTTAAAGAATCAAAAACACCAAAAATTGAAGAACTCATCCCGCTGTTTGTCGAGTGGGCAAACATCGCTCGTCGCGAAGGATTGCTCGCTTTAGAGGCAAAAATTGCTGAAATCGATGACCCATTTTTACGCAACGGATTAAGTTTAGCCATTGACGGACAGTCACAAGAATTTATTCGCGATGTCATGACAGAAGAAATTGAAGCGATGGAAGAACGCCACTTAGCGAATGCTACCATTTTTACACAAGCCGGCACATATGCCCCAACGCTCGGGGTACTTGGTGCCGTCGTCGGATTAATCGCTGCGTTGCAAGATATGTCTGATATTGAGCGTCTCGGTCACGCCATTAGTGCGGCGTTCGTTGCGACACTTATGGGGATTTTTACAGGATACGTCCTTTGGCATCCCTTTGCGAACAAATTAAAACGGAAATCAAAAGAAGAAATTAAAGTGCGACAAGTAATGATCGAAGGTGTGCTTTCCATTATTGAAGGACAAGCACCTCGAGCGATTGAGCAAAAATTAGCTTCTTATTTACCGATGAGCGAACGTCAAAAACTTTTAGGACAAGGAGCTCAAAATAATGGCGAAAAAGCATAAAAAACATCATCATGAAGAACATGTCGATGAAAGCTGGCTCATTCCGTACGCCGACTTATTAACATTGTTGCTTGCGCTATTTATCGTATTGTTCGCAAGTAGTCAAATTGATTCAAAAAAGTTTATGGAAATTGCGCGCGCGTTTAATAGCGTATTTACAGGCGGGACAGGGGCGTTACAATATTTAAGCCCGATCGAAAGAGAAGAGATGGACTCTGTCATTAAAGACTCGCCAAATCAAAAGCCGTACGTTAAAATTTCAAAAGAAGAATACGAGGAATTAAAAAAGATTCAAAGTAAATTTAACGAATACGTCAAAACGAATCAATTGAGTGGAGAATTATCTGTAGCGATGACAGAGGAAGGGTTACTTGTTACGATCGCAAACGATGTGCTGTTTGATTCGGGCAGTGCTGACATTAAACCGCAATATCGCGATGTCGCCAAAAAAATATCAAACTTGCTTGTCATGAATCCACCGCGCAACATCGTCATTAGCGGACATACGGACAACGTACCGATCAACAATGCGAAGTTTGCTTCAAACTGGGAATTAAGCGTCATGCGCGCCGTTAACTTTA
This sequence comes from Anoxybacillus eryuanensis, assembly GCF_051200995.1. NCBI lineage: Bacteria > Bacillati > Bacillota > Bacilli > Caryophanales > Anoxybacillaceae > Anoxybacillus > Anoxybacillus eryuanensis. The sequence goes on from NZ_JBPODS010000003.1 coordinate 156,481, forward strand.
TGAAACTGTTGCTTGAAAATACAAAGTTAAATCCACAATTATTTAGCGCAAAAGGATACGGTGAATTTAAACCGATCGCTTCCAACGCCACACCAGAAGGACGCGCCAAAAACCGACGTGTAGAAATTTTAATTATGCCACAAGAGCCAGCACGATAAAAGCGAGGGACGCTCCCTCGCTTTTATCATCCTGTCAATATATCGCCATTCGGATAACGAATATTTGTTTTTTTCGGTTTCGCAATCGAATACACGAGCGTTAACGGACCTAACTTTCCAAACAACATAACGCCAATAATGAGCATTTTCCCAACCGTTGATAAATGCGGCGTCAAATTCATCGAGAGTCCAACGGTCCCAAATGCAGATACTACTTCAAATAAAAGAGCAAGAAGCGAGGCGTCTTCTGTAAGTGTCAACATCATCGTCACAACAAAAATAAACAACATACTCATCGATGCAATCGCTAACGCACGCAAAATGATCGTATGGCGAATCGTTCTCATCCCAATCACTGTTTCTTCTTTTCCTTTTAGAAAACTCATCACCGCAAACACGATGACCGCAAATGTTGTCAGTTTAATTCCTCCACCGGTCGATGTGCTTCCTGCTCCGATAAACATAAGAAAAATCATAAGCATCGCTGTCGGCTGTTCAAGTGATCCAATATCAATCGTATTAAACCCTGCTGTTCTTGGTGTAATGCCTTGAAAATATGCAGCCCATAACTGTTCAAAAAGCGAAAGTGAACCGAGCGTTTTCGGATTATGACGTTCAAATAAAAATATGGCAACAATCGCCACAACATTCACAACAAGCGTCATGATTAACATGAGTTTCGTATGGAGAGACAGTTTTCTCCAACGCCGTTGATACAATACGTCAAACACAACGGTAAAACCAAGACCTCCGATGATCACGAGCAAAGAAACGGTAACGTTGACGATCGGGTCACCGACAAAACGTGACAAATTATCCGGCCATAATGCAAACCCTGCATTATTAAACGATGCGATGGTGTGAAAAAGACTGTAATACAATCCTTTTGCCCACCCCATTTTCGGAACCCAATCGATCGCTAACAACGCCGCTCCGACAACTTCCATGAATAAAGCAAACAACAATAAATTGCGCGCCAAACGAATGACGCCGCCAAGCGATGGTTGATTTAGGGCTTCCTGCATCAACATGCGCTGCTTCATTCCGATTTTTTTTCCGAGCACAATGACAACGAGCACCGCAAAGGTCATAATCCCAAGCCCACCCACTTGAATGAGCACCATTAAAACGACTTCTCCAAACAACGTGAACGTAGAGCCGGGATCAACTGGCGCTAGTCCAGTTACTGTCGCTGCGGACGTGGATAAAAAGAATGCATCAAGCCAGCTAATATGTTTATTTGTTGCGATCGGCAACTTCAACAACACCCCACCAATAACGACGAGAAAAAGAAACATAAACGCTAATAGTTGCGGCGGTGTCAGTTTTAACGGTTTCATCATCGCCCTTCTCACGATTCATCCTTCTTTCTTATGTATATTTACAGTTTCCAATTATACGTCATTTTCTTTCACAAAACAAAAAAATCGTGTGTCCAAACACGAACAAGTTTTCTAATGCATATACATACATAAGCAACAAATGACCACCTGTGAGGTGAACGATGATGGGCACTATTTTTTCTGCACTTGCTTTGTTTATAAAAGAGCTTGTCTTTTTAGTTTCTTATGTGAAAAACAATGCCTTCCCGCAACCGCTCGATGCAAAAGAAGAAGCGATGTATTTAAAACAGATGGCTAAAGGAGACGAACACGCCCGAAATAAGCTAATCGAACATAATTTACGTCTCGTTGCGCACATTGTAAAGAAGTTTGAAAACACTGGAGAAGATCCAGAAGATTTAATTTCAATCGGCACAATCGGCTTAATTAAAGCGATCGAAAGCTACTCAACCGGAAAAGGGACGAAACTCGCCACTTATGCAGCGCGTTGTATTGAAAATGAAATACTTATGCATTTACGTTCGCTCAAAAAAACAAAAAAAGATGTATCTCTTCATGATCCAATCGGGCAAGATCGCGACGGAAACGAAATTAGCTTGCTAGATGTATTAAAGTCGGAAGATGAGGACATCAGCGATATGATTGAAAAAAATAATGAGCTTGAAAACATCGCCCAACATTTGCACGTCCTTGACGATCGTGAACGCCAAGTCATTGTTAGTCGTTTCGGCTTAAACATGCAACCTGAACGCACCCAACGCGAAATCGCCAAAGAACTCGGCATTTCTCGCAGCTACGTCTCACGTATCGAAAAACGCGCATTAATGAAGCTATTTCATGAATGTTATAAACATGATAAAGGAAAAAAAGGATCATAAACAAAAGGTGTCCCACACAATCGGGACACCTTTTTTCATACACGAACCTGTCGTCTATGACGCATCCGTTTTTCCATGTAGTAAACAGGAACAATAACAACTGCCCAAAATGTAAAGTGACCAAAAATAACAAGTAGCGGATGGCTGCTGCCGTGACGTTCTTTATGAGGAAACTCCCCTTCGCGAAACTTTTCGGGTGGTGGAAATGCTTTGCTCGCTTGTGCTACTTTTTGCTCAAACTTCGGCTTAAACGCCTCCTCATTCGGTTTTACATTGACTGCTAGCCACTGCATGCTTCCGAAAAATAACGCAAGCACCAACGCAGCAGCCACAAGCGCTCCTTTCCGCCAACTTCCTTCTTTTGTTTTAAACATTTTCCGAAACATACCCATAATCCATTGCCAATGTAATGCAATGTGAACGCCGACAAGCACAAGCGTCACATTCGAAAAAACATCATGAAGCTCTCGCAAAACGTGATTCTCCCCACCTGCAATATGCGGAAAAACGACTTTGGAAATAAGAATGCCTGTCACAATAATTCCCGTCATCGATATAAACAACAATATATTTAGCAAAAAACTAAATCTCGTCTTCCCCGAAAGCGAACGATCAAACATTTTTTTCACCGTATGGACAACCCATTTATAGTTTAATGCAACATGAACCAAAACAGCCACACCAATCACTAACCCCGTCACTTCATGAAACGGCAACCCATTAAACACCCTCGGATTCATTAACAACACAAACATAATCGCCAACGATACATCTAATATGATTTTTACAATATTTTTCTTCAACACATATCCCCCGCATTCACATATCATTTACCGTATATCGTAAATGTACTAGCCGATGGTGAAAATTAAGTGAAAGGGGGAGGGTTTATCCCACTACGTTCAAATAAAACAATAAGCATTTTTTCATGCGTTTTCACGATCGCGCGCCCCTTTACATCCCACTACGTTCAAATAAAACTCCGACGTCACATTTGTTGAAACAAAAATCATTAATCTTTACATCCCACTACGTTCAAATAAAACCAAACAGATATGAAGTATATTGAAAAGGCTCGAATTTACTTTACATCCCACTACGTTCAAATAAAACTGCTTAAAGAAGGACAGCAAATTCCAGGATGCGAGCCTTTACATCCCACTACGTTCAAATAAAACATAATAGGCGCTTTTGTACCACTTGTTGTATCGCTCTTTACATCCCACTACGTTCAAATAAAACTGAAACTATCCGCCGAAATATTCGAGCGCAACAGGAGTACTTTACATCCCACTACGTTCAAATAAAACTTTGCAAGTTTTGAAGTAAACGTGCGCTCCAAATTGTCTTTACATCCCACTACGTTCAAATAAAACGCGCTTGCTTTTGTGAATCGCTCGATCTGCCCCCACATGTCTTTACATCCCACTACGTTCAAATAAAACCTCCCATTCGGCTTCGTTCCATTCGGGAAGCAGTTGATCTTTACATCCCACTACGTTCAAATAAAACCCAAAGTTCTTCCGCTTCTCTAGCCGTATAGACAAGGCTTTACATCCCACTACGTTCAAATAAAACTTAATACCTGTCTAACACACTAGGTTAATAGCCATCGTTCTTTACATCCCACTACGTTCAAATAAAACGTAATTCAACACATCCGTGTCATCGTACTCAACAAGTTGCTTTACATCCCACTACGTTCAAATAAAACCACGAACTGTTCCTGCTGTCGTCGTGATGACAGTAAGCTTTACATCCCACTACGTTCAAATAAAACCTGGAAGATTGTCGTAACCATTGTCGTCTACGTTCGTTCTTTACATCCCACTACGTTCAAATAAAACTAGAAAAAATATACAAATAGCACGCCAGCTTGCTTTAGAACTTTACATCCCACTACGTTCAAATAAAACAGGTGGGTCGAATTTTCGAAGTGGCACGGCTAGTTACAGCTTTACATCCCACTACGTTCAAATAAAACTATACATCTTCTTAATGCCATCAGCGCCTTCTTTGTAGCTTTACATCCCACTACGTTCAAATAAAACAAATATAAACAAAAGAAAAATCATGAGATTGTGACGCCTTTACATCCCACTACGTTCAAATAAAACGTTGTCGCTGTTATTGCGTTCACCCACATGATCATGCTTTACATCCCACTACGTTCAAATAAAACTATCAAAGAAACGTCGAACACCATATGAAATCAAGCTTTACATCCCACTACGTTCAAATAAAACGAAGAAGCTATTCGGCTTCTGTATTCCGAGCGGACTTTACATCCCACTACGTTCAAATAAAACACCCACACTTCCTGTCGCATTTCGGATCGCCAAAGCGTCTTTACATCCCACTACGTTCAAATAAAACAAATATTAAATACACTTATATATCTATTCGTATTAAACTTTACATCCCACTACGTTCAAATAAAACCTGCAACAACTGCAGCTACAGCTAAACCAATAGGACCTTTACATCCCACTACGTTCAAATAAAACGTAATTGATTAGCTTTAAACGCATATTCACCTCTTTCGTCTTTACATCCCACTACGTTCAAATAAAACACGTTTGTTTATATTCTTTTAAAAGTTCCTCCATCTTTACATCCCACTACGTTCAAATAAAACTTTTTCATCTTCCAACACCACATCGCTCACATTCAATCTTTACATCCCACTACGTTCAAATAAAACTTGGCACAATTCGGATTTGATGTGACAACAAAGGAACTTTACATCCCACTACGTTCAAATAAAACGAGGAAAAATCAAGTATTTTCTTCAACTCACTCTTGACTTTACATCCCACTACGTTCAAATAAAACGTTGGTCAACAAGTGCGAACATAGGTCGGAATGTGTCTTTACATCCCACTACGTTCAAATAAAACGCCAACTGTGTGACGATACGATCAAGTACGTGTGACTTTACATCCCACTACGTTCAAATAAAACTAAACTTCTTCCCCTCATGCGACGAGTTTCTTCAAAACTTTACATCCCACTACGTTCAAATAAAACCACCCTTGCGCTCACCTCCAATGGCGACCTCTTTGCGCTTTACATCCCACTACGTTCAAATAAAACGTTGGAATGTACACAACCCCTTTAGCTGTACACGACTTTACATCCCACTACGTTCAAATAAAACCAAATCCGCTACTGAAGTGTACGATACAACATCAGCGACTTTACATCCCACTACGTTCAAATAAAACTTACTGGCTCCGTTCCTGGTTCTGTTCCTGGCTCTGTCTTTACATCCCACTACGTTCAAATAAAACTTGGGTTCGTTGTTCTTTTCGAAAGGTGCATTTGACTTTACATCCCACTACGTTCAAATAAAACTTCTCCTTGCCATATCGCTATTTGTTGAGCGACAGGCGCCTTTACATCCCACTACGTTCAAATAAAACGGTTGGCTCGATCCGCTTTACAGTTATGAAGGAGATACTTTACATCCCACTACGTTCAAATAAAACTATCAATATGATTTTTTTTTCTGATGAGTTCATGCTCGACTTTACATCCCACTACGTTCAAATAAAACAAAAGATATAAAATTAAAAAAATCGAAAGGTATAGAAAACTTTACATCCCACTACGTTCAAATAAAACTTACGAGTGGTGCAGAGAGATACAACGTAGGTACGAGGCTTTACATCCCACTACGTTCAAATAAAACTTCATGCACAGAGTAATTGCTAATACTCCAGATGATACTTTACATCCCACTACGTTCAAATAAAACTGCGCCTCCTCCTTTTTTGACCTGCCTCGTCAGCGCGCTTTACATCCCACTACGTTCAAATAAAACTTCTAATGAGATTATCGAAAAATTTGTTTATTATCAGTCTTTACATCCCACTACGTTCAAATAAAACTACACCGTCAAAGCAGAAAGTAAGACTCCTCTATACACTTTACATCCCACTACGTTCAAATAAAACCAACGCTGCGAAGCGACAGGAGAAATTTTAAATGGCTTTACATCCCACTACGTTCAAATAAAACTTTATTTTTTATTTATTTTTTGAGTGGAGCGGGATGGTTCTTTACATCCCACTACGTTCAAATAAAACTTGTTCGCAAATCCGACCGATCCCTTTTTCTTTCCACTTTACATCCCACTACGTTCAAATAAAACCATAGCGGTGTTCGCCCATGAAAGTCTTGCGGAACGCTTTACATCCCACTACGTTCAAATAAAACAAACGCTAACCAAAGAAATTAGTATTGATGAAGCAACTTTACATCCCACTACGTTCAAATAAAACTTGTTTTAATAACTTTCTTGCGACCGCTTCATGACACTTTACATCCCACTACGTTCAAATAAAACATCAAAACAGTATTCAAACGGTTAAAGATTCGATTAAACTTTACATCCCACTACGTTCAAATAAAACTCCATACATATGTACCGCGCTTCGCGAAGACACATCTTTACATCCCACTACGTTCAAATAAAACAATACGGCAAGCCATTAATTGCATTTAACATCGCCTTGTCTTTACATCCCACTACGTTCAAATAAAACCAGGTTTGACTTCTTCTACCAAAAGTTGTTGTGTTCGCTTTACATCCCACTACGTTCAAATAAAACCAAACTCCAACGGGCGCAAGGCTTTCACGCATCCCCCTTTACATCCCACTACGTTCAAATAAAACTTTTTCAGCGCTTTTCGAAAATGATAATGAACAAGTTTCTTTACATCCCACTACGTTCAAATAAAACGTGAACTTCGCCAAGAAAATTCACTTTCCAAACCCATTTCTTTACATCCCACTACGTTCAAATAAAACGTTAGCTGAAAGAAAAGCGGCGGGAAAGCAAATTGCTTTACATCCCACTACGTTCAAATAAAACTTCGATCCAGCCAATAGCTTTTTCAATAGTACGATCCTTTACATCCCACTACGTTCAAATAAAACTTGAAGAGCGTCAAGAAACGCTTTTTGTGAAGGTGCCTTTACATCCCACTACGTTCAAATAAAACGAGGACACCCCCCCTTATGCCCCTTGCGTCGCGTTATCTTTACATCCCACTACGTTCAAATAAAACACTGATTGCCGTATGTACCGAGTGCAAAGCAGAACATGCTTTACATCCCACTACGTTCAAATAAAACCAACTACAAAAACAGTATGCCAATCCATTCTATGTTCAACTTTACATCCCACTACGTTCAAATAAAACGACCTTTGTATACACGCACTTTCCTTTTTCGTTTTTTCTTTACATCCCACTACGTTCAAATAAAACTTGTTTTTTCAACTCTTGCATCAACTCGTCATACGTTTCTTTACATCCCACTACGTTCAAATAAAACAAACAAGAAGATTTTGTTACTGACGCAACGCTGTATTTCTTTACATCCCACTACGTTCAAATAAAACGGGAACTAGACTCATTCGATAACATCTATCCTCTTGAACGTCTTTACATCCCACTACGTTCAAATAAAACACCGAACGAGAACGAGAAGTGTATCTCATGTCACGCTTTACATCCCACTACGTTCAAATAAAACGAAATGAAATTGTATATGCGATTGCTGAGCTGTTAGGGCTTTACATCCCACTACGTTCAAATAAAACTTTGACCGTAAATGGACAGCTTGTCCATGAGTTCTTTCTTTACATCCCACTACGTTCAAATAAAACACGGAACCCTGTCGGTATGCCGTTTATCCCTTGCTTTGCTTTACATCCCACTACGTTCAAATAAAACGCATAATGGAAATTATTTATTCACCGATCGTACCCGACTTTACATCCCACTACGTTCAAATAAAACTATTAGCGACAAATCCAAAAATCCCATACACAGACACCTTTACATCCCACTACGTTCAAATAAAACAAACAACAACTTGGCACAGATAAAGACATTGAACATCTTTACATCCCACTACGTTCAAATAAAACCTTACTCGATTTTTACAGCAAACGCCGTAAAGGACGCTTTACATCCCACTACGTTCAAATAAAACTAGTAATACACGCATTTTTGCGTCGTCGTGCGCCTCTTTACATCCCACTACGTTCAAATAAAACTCAAACTCCATACCTAAGTGTTTCGCTATTTCTTCATCTTTACATCCCACTACGTTCAAATAAAACCCCCTAAAATCAAAAAATAAAAAGTGCTGTCATATCAACGATTTTTAGAAATCGTTGATATGACAATCTTCTGCGTTTTGCAGTAAAGTGCCAGTTGTGTTTTTCTTCTTCTTTAAAAGTACCGCATTTTTCATTGATATATCAAGCGTTTTGACCCATTTTTTAAAATTCGAGGTTCACTGCAAATGTTAAAGAAACAATTCATCAAAGTTTTTTTCTTGTCCAAACACTTGCTTTTTGATGCTCTTCGGATTAGCCACCTCGTAAATATAAATGGAATCCTCATCTTCATCAATGATTTGATCAATTTCATTTAAACATTTCATCAACAAACTTTTAGTAATTTCCCCCTCGAACACGGAGTTTTGCGTCCATGTTAAGTATTCTCTTAATTTTTTGCACACTTTATTTACACGCTTTTCTCCAACATCGTAGGTAATGATTACAAACATAACTACCACCATGCCTTCAATGGTTTATAAGGTTCATCGCCAATGAAATGCTTGATAAGCTTATAACATTCTAGGCGAATAAAATATCGATAACTTACTTTTCGCTTCAGTTTTCGATGTTGTACTGTTGTTGATAGTTTCTCATCCCACTCTTTAATAAAACGCTTTTTGCCTTCTTCATTTAACAAAACCATTCCATCTAGAAAATCAAAATGCTTCTGGGTGATGATACGGTTATTAATACAAGAAATAATCACGACATCAACAAGCAATGGCTTGAAAATCTCCGCCAAATCTAGACATAACGAAAATCTCTTCGTTGACGGTTCGTGCAAAAAGCTAATCGTCGGATCTAATTGTGTTTTATAAATTTCCGACAAAACAGTCGTATAGCAAAGCGAATTTCCAAACGAGATAAGGGCATTAAGTGGGTCTTGCGGTGGTTGTTTCGTTCGTTTTTCAAAGATAAAATTTTGCTTCAAAATCCCATTAAATGACTGATAATAATGCTGGCGAATGCGACCTTCTATCCCCATCAGTTCTTGGATCGTGGTAGCACTATCCATTTTCTTTACTTCTTCTTCGATAGTTTGCACATATGTCTCTGTTTTTTCTTTATACCGCCGAATATTCCGTAACATATGATGAACAGCACTTTGCAAAAATGCCTTCGCCATATATAACCGTTTTTCCAAGTCGAGATAATGGGCGCTTTGTTGTACTACAGTAAATCCTGAAACTTTTTTATTTCTTGGACAAAACGTTCCCGCATAAAAACCATAATAATTAAATACATGAAGGTGAACATCGTGCTGACTCAATAAATTTAATAGCGATGAGTTTAAATCTATTTCTCCAAATACATACAAATTGTCCGTTTGATGAACGGGAAGGCTTTTTTTATTTTCTTCTTCATCGAAGAAGTATAACGTATTGTCTTTTCGCTTCAGCCTCCCGTTAGAAAAAATATAGTGGTCTCTTAGCATTAATCATCACCCTCTAACGCAAAACAAAATTCATAATACGCGCATTTTGTACAATAAGGCAGTTTTTTTAACTTGGGTGGGGAGGACGAATGAACGATTGCATAAATTTCCTTTATCGCCTTTTCAATCGCTTTTTCATCTTTTTCTGTTAGTTCTACCTCTTCGGTTTTCCGCTCTTTCGTATAGCTGATTAGCCCCTTCTTCTCAATGCCCCGCTTCTTCAGCTCATACAAGTAATACAGCATTTGAAATCGATCGGCTTCTGACATTTTACTTGAAAGCTTAATTTCTCGAACGTACTCCCCATCCAAAGCATCTAACTTAAATGAATCGTCTATCAAAATCTCCCTTTCTTCCAACCGTGGATAAGCTCGATCGTGTAAAATCTTTCCCTCAATAACACGTTCATGTTCGTTTTCCATCGCAATTCCTTTGGAAAATAACCATAGCTTCCGTTTACACACTTTGTAATACTGCATTTGCACACCGCTAACCATGAATATAAACTCCCTCTTAATGTTGATTGGAAGAAGGTTTATCCAGTAAAATTCCCTTTCCTTTCAACTGTTCTCGATTAAAGTCGTATTCAACTTCGGCAATATATATGTGATTAAATGGCCTTGGCAGCCGCTCCGACACATATTTTTCTGCTACATATCGCTGAACGCTAACCGTCTTCTTTTCGATTTCCATTCGTAATTGCAATCGCTTTTTCCATTCTTTCTCTTTTTTATATTGCTCAAATAAATGCTCGATTCGATCATACATCGCTCGTGTGATGATTGGAATGTTTTGAATATCACGTAGTTTTTGTTGCGCTTCTCGTTTATCCATTCCGTATGGATCAAGATTGTCAAACATGTATAAAGCATCTTCAAATTCTTTCAAAAATGATGTTCCAGCTAATCGTTTTCGGTCATACAGTTTCGCTACCATCTCTACCTTTGCACGTTCGTCGATAATTTGGTAATTATACCGTCCTAACAGCCGAATACTTTCATTTACAAGATGTTCGTTATACACTCTTGGAATACCAGAGATATTTTCAGTGAAAATATGAATATTGCAACTGTCGTGATCTAGCGCTCTTTTGCGATAGCAGCGCCCAAACCGTTGAAATAAGCTATCTAATGTCGACATTTCCGTAAACAAATAATCAAAATCAATGTCAATGCTCGCTTCGACAAGTTGCGTCGTAATCCAAATTCCTCGTTCATTGTCTTCATTGAATTGTTTAATGCGTTTTTCTAACAACTGACGGTCTTCTTGTGTGAATTGTGAATGAAGTAAGGAAACAGGGACTTGTGCATCACTATCCAAAAATTTATCGTAAAGGCTCATCGCTTTACGAACAGTATTGACAATGACAAGTACTTGTGATGTTTCTCCCAAGTCCAATATCTCCCCAATCGCTTCCTCTATCCCCTCGGCACGCATGCAAATCCGATGACGATAGATGCTCGTATCTATAAACTCCCCAATAGCAATTTTGTCATCAGCAATAACTTTTCGCTGTTTTAGTTCCTCCAAATATAACGTCGGGAGTGTTGCAGTCATAATCATAAATCTTCCGCCTACACGATGGATCATTTCGAGCGACTTAATTAACATCGCCGCAATCCGTGGTTCATATGCTTGTATTTCATCAATGACCACTTTCGCATTTGCCATCGCTGCTAACTCTTTTTCAAAACCTTTATAATAAAATGGGAATTTTAAAATTTGATCGATTGTTGTAAGCAGCAGCTTCTTTGCAAAATGTTCAGACTGTTGCTTCAATTCTTCCCAATTTTCTTCCCCCTTCTCCATCAAATATTGCAAGCTCGTTGAGTGCAGTAACCCAACCGCATCGTAACCCATTTTCTCTTTTATTCTGTCGTATATCGCATTTATGCTTACCCGAAGCGGTAATGTAAAAAATGCTTTATCCTCTCGAATCCATAGCAGTGCCGCTTCGGTTTTCCCCATTCCTGTTTGAGCAATCGCAATGACGTGTTTATCATGATGTTGTTCAGCAAATTGTTGCAAATCGTTTTTATGAAACCTTTGTTTTTGCATATATTCATTTACATTTATGTAGATCGACTTTTCCACATCTCTTTCAACATCAATGTGCGCAGACGCGGCATGGTCTAAACGGTGCAATAACCCTTTCAACATGACATATTTCCAAAATGACTCTCCGTCATGATACGTATATCGATTTAATAGTCGATCCACGAACCGATACGAAAATTTTCCCGTCATCGGTAAACGCATATGCTCACTTAATTGAGGAAGCTGCTGTTTTATATCGTTTTCTAAAACGTGACGAATCATTTCTTTTTCTGGAAGTTGGTCACGCTCATGATGATAACCAACCGCGTGAATGAGTAGTCGCTCTTCTTCTTTCGTGAGGTCTAGCTGCTTTAGTGGGATACATCCTACTGACAAATAATTGTGAGGTACATTTGTTTCTACATCTGTTTCTAACGCGGATTCATGAATCGCCTGACGAATTTTGTTTTGAAATACTGTATTTGCTTTACCGACATCATGGTATTGAACAGCAACTTCTAACAACTTCCACATTTGCTCATCCATTAACATAAATCTATGACCGTAAGCATTTTTTAACAAATTTAAATTATGAAGGAGACGATCCGTATGTTCACGAATCGTCTCTTTTCCTTCTGATTTTGCATAAAAAATCATCGCTGTCCCTCCTGCAGATGATAAAAGACTAATTCCCCGTCTTCATCCATCCATGTCCCTTCTGGAGCTTCAATCCCTTTTTGTACATATCCAACGTTGATTTTTTCCCACTGCCGAATCCCGTTAACAATTTCATATTTCCAGTTGAGTTGATAAGGAATGCTTTTTGTTTCTCGATCAAGAAGATAACTAGGAATATAAGCATTCCATTGTAAAGTTTCCTCTTCCTCAAGCTCTTGCACTTCCACGAGTTTATATTCATCAATCCGAACTAAATCTTCCCAACGACCAAGGCTGTAATGAGTCGCACTATGCTCGATAGCATGAATGATTTTCTCCAAGATGTGTTGCTCTGCTTCGACATGGATTAATAAATGGACGTTGTGCAATAAATGCGTGTACATTGGCATCGTTGTTATTTCGTTTTTATCGTAAGAAAATTCCATTCGCGCCAATCCATCTAGGACAAGTGGGAAGCTTGATAGTTCTTTCTTTTTGAAAAAATAGTATCGCTGATAATCAAGTAGCTTCGCTTCATACGTCCCCTGTACACTCAATCGCATCGGGATAAACTGATTGGCATCAAGCAAAGCATGAATCATTCCTTTTACGGTTGAGTATGGCGGAAGCGGGTATGTTTCCGCCACTTTGGAAGCAAACGGCTTTTTATAGCACGCTGTTTCTTGAAATAGCTTTAATCGTAACGCTTTCATACTTAAACACCGTAATGAGCTTGGATTTGTTTGGAGACATATTGGAAAAACTGTTCGACAGGCATCACTTGTTCGTTAAATAAATCGTAAAGTTCTCCTTCATTAGCAAACACACCACTTAATATGCCAATTCGTGTATCTTTACCGATTGCTTCCCCAGCAAATGTTTGTTCCATCGTTTCTTTAATCTGCTTTGTTTGTATACCCCATCCATTCCCTGTCGCACTCAATTGTACACGTCCAAGGAAAAATGGATTTGCCACGTTATACATTCCACCGATGACGAAAAGCGGAGCTAAATTTTCCTGTCTTCCACGGATGTTGCGGTTTAACACTTTTAACACTTCAAGCAGCTGAAGTACACGATTCGCTTTTTCTTCATTTGGAAGTTCAATCTCTCCATCTACACCGACACGGTTTAAATCAATGGTAAGCGTATATGTGTAAAAACTATGATGTTGTTCAATATTGGCTAAGTTAGCATCTTGTCCAATGCGGTTTGCAAGTCCCATGTTGTTTAAAAATTCCAAATCACTTTTGTACGGCTCAAGCGAAATCGCATGGCTTAATCGAACAACCGCAGGGCGTTTTTGCGAATTTTTATCTGTTTTTAAATACCCGAATAAGTCCATTTCCACAGAATCGTTGATCGATACATCTTTTTTAAATTGAACAACTCCGCTCGCTTTATCGACTGTATCTAAATTCCACCCAAACAGTTCATTTCCAAGGCGAACAATATCATAGCGGATGCTCTGGCGTGATGCGTACGTATATACTTCCCCATCGCCGCGATGAAATTTCTTTAACTCTGAAATATTAGCAATTCCTTCTCCATAGTTTAATGAGTTTGCTTGAAAAACGGTGGTTAACGTTAACGCTTTTTTCATGCTTGAACTTCCTCCTGTTCTTCTTTATATTGATTGGCTAATAACCCAGCAATAAATGCATTTGCCACTGTCGCAAAATCTAAATCCCGTTCGTGTAACGCATTTAAGAAAATAGACGAAATTGGGCGATCTGCCGACATATAAATGCGCAAAAGCGTGTCCATAAAACTTTCTCTATTTCCTGCTTTTGCAGCGTTTAATAAGCGGTACGCAATACTTGTTACTTTTTTCTCCGAACCGCTTGAACGCATAATCGCTTCGCGAATTTCCCGACCTTGCATAAACAACGCCCATACTCTTTTATCTGTCGTGGCCATATCTCTCACTCCCTTTTTAAACTGCAAAATTCGACTCCGTTCCCGCACCGCAATGTACGGACCCATCGTACTTCTTTCATTTTTGATACAATCACGCAAATAGCTATGGATAACATGAATTGGATCTGCCCCACGCAACACATATTGCACAAACTGCTCGCTATAGTCATATGGTTTAATGCGATCTAGTCTATCGGCATATTGTTTGAAATAATGAGCTAAATACATAGGCAGATGATAATAATGTAAATGTGTTTTTTTGCTACTATAATCAGAGAAGAATTCTAAGAAAAACAAATGATCAACTGTATACTCCGATTCTTTTTTTACACTTTGAACAAGTTGGCTAATAATCTTATTGAAAGGCTCTCTTTTTTTCTTTAATTGCTTAAAATGATTGTTTTTCTGTAAAACTTCCGCGAAAGTTGCATCCGTCTGAACAAAACCTGCGTACAACCGTCGTTCTGTTTGTTCATTTATTCCTTCATTTTTAAAGTAAATGGTCGATCCAATAGGTGCGAATAAAAGCACAAGTTTCGCTAATGAAGATAATGGTTTAGGTTGCTGACTATCAAAATGCCAACTGAAGTTAAACGCGTTATCTTTCGCAACACCGATTGGGGAAAATACCATTTCTTCAAAGTTGTAAAAAGCAAAACGTTCATTAAAGAGCAAACACCTATTTATTTTTTTCTTGATATATTCTTGGACTTCTTCTAACTTTTTTTTCTTCCATTCCCGTTTTAATTGTTTAAAGGGCTGATATTCACTCTGTCTCTCTAAAAAAGAAATTATCTTTTCAACCGAGTGGCTATTCTCAAGAACGTATTCCAACTGTAAATCATTAATTACAGGAAAAACATAACTTCTATAAAACTCTTCTACATGACCATTTAAATCCAAACTATTTTTTGTGACATTTAAAAAAGATACTTGTCCAAAAAAGGATTGTAATATAGCTGCTTTAAAATAATTAAAAGTCAATTTTTCGTTAATTTTTTCTTCATTAACAACGTTTTTGAATTCATGAATATGTTCTAAAAGCTGGCTCATATGTTCGTACTTTTTAATTTCCTTCATCTTCTCAATGATGTCTTCTAATTTAGGATTAGGGAAATATTTAAGAACTTTTTTTCCTGTATCTGATATAATTTTCTTTATCATTGACAAATGATTTTTAAACTGCTCTATATTTTTCAATTTCTCTATGTAGTCATCTAATCTTTCACATTCCCTTCTAGCAACACTATACTCCTCCAACAAATACAAAAAATATGCCTTTGGCAATTGCGGAAGTACATCTGTATCAAGTTCAATTCCCCATGGTTTAATAGTCACGCTATCTTTGTACTCATCGCCAATGATTCCGTTTTTTCGTCCATATTCAAATACACGATATAGCCCCACAAGCCCCATGTTGATCATCCATTCGCCCATGTGCAGTTCAATTCTCATTCCTTCACCTCCTCCACTTCGAGCATTCCAAATCCTTGATTGCGTCGTTTTGACAAACCAAGTTGATAAAGCAGTTGTAGATCAACAGGATCTCCGCTTACCTTAAACAGACCATGATAAGCTGTAAAATATAAATGCTTTCCTTCCCCATACTTTTCAGCAAATTGACGATTGGACTCTTTTATAACCATTTTTTTAAATTGAATAGGTCGTATCTCCAATGGTTTGTATAATCCCTTGCCACGATATTCACATAAAATCGTATCGGCTAAGTAATTGATATGTTTTTCATAGTTCGGATCATCTGGCGCGATTGGTACTTTATTTTCATCTTCTATTAACAAAGGGGAGAGCGTTCGAAAAACAACAGTAGATGATGTAATCTTTTTTTCATCCCCCGTGACTATTTTTTTACGAATCAATTCGTATCCTTTGTACTCGAACTTTTTTCTGCTTTGCAAACCATTATAGACATGAAGCAAAAATTCATAATCAGGCGAACTAATAATAACGCGTAGTTCATCTAACTCAATTTCATCACCTTTGAAGCGGAAATTTTTTAAAAAGGGCGAGAAAACGAACGGTTTTGTTACATTTGCCTGTGCATATAACTGCTCGTAATATTCCTCACTGGATGCTCGTATACTTTCTTTAAGGATTGAAACAATTACCATCCGATAATGAACCGGAATTTTTTTTACTTGAAATGAACAAATAATTCTCATAATACACCTCCTTTTGCCCCATTTTATCGAAAAACAAAAGAAAATGTTGTCGTTTTTTGTCAAATAGACTTAAATTTCAAGGAAATTTTACAATTAAAAACATATCACATCCAATCATTATATTGAGCAATTTAAAATTAAAAGCTTACAAATATTCATCTGTTCCCCTCATTTTCTTGACATAATATTTAAATATACAAATAATAGGAACGGGAGCAAAAAATATAGAGGACGAAGGAGGAAGTCATTTTGTTTAGAGCTATATTTTCTTTTCTCATTGCTTTCATTTTTTTATTTACTTCTTCTGCATACGCCCATCCAGGAAAAACAGATGCAAACGGCGGGCATACTTGTCGAACAAATTGTGAAAAATGGGGGCTCAAAACTGGAGAGTATCATTATCATGATAAAAACGGCAACATTATTCGCCAAAAAAGTAAAGCCACGGGTGTTCCTGCTATTCGTGTAAATTCAAAACATATCGTAAAAGTCATTCGTGTAGTAGATGGCGACACGATCGATGTACGCTTCTCTAACGGTGCAACATCGCGTGTTCGTTTCATTGGCGTTAATACACCAGAAACCGTCCATCCTCAAAAACCAGTCGAGAAATATGGGAAAGAAGCGTCTAACTATACGAAAAAACGATTAACTAACAAGACTGTCACACTCGAATTTGATGTCGGGGTAAAAGATAAATACGGTCGATTCCTAGCGTACGTTTGGGTTGGAAAAGAGCTTTACAACGAAACGCTCGTCAAAGACGGATACGCACGCGTGATGACAATTCAACCCAATGTCAAATATCAACAACGCTTTCTTGAGGCTGAACGAAAAGCACGCCAACAAAAGAAAGGTCTCTGGAACGTATAAACAACATAAAAGCTGTTCCGAACAACACTTCGGAACAGCTTTTTAATCCTTATAGGTACGATAAAAACTATCAAAATGTTTTTTGGCTAACATTTTTTTATTGATATTTCAATTCCTCATAGGTACGATACAAACCCCAAAAAGTGTTGATATATCAACACATGGAAAAGCTATACAACATCATTATACATAAATTTGAAAATTCAGTCAATAGTCTATATCCGTTGATACAACTGAAAGAGTGGCAAAATACAAACTGTCGTCGATCCCCCGGGGTTTTTGCAAGATTGGAGGTCGACGACAGTCGTGAAGTTTATCACAAGTGAATTGTATTAAAAACAGTCTCCTGTTTAGAGACTGTTTATGCTTCGGCATTCACTTCCGCGATAATAACAAAACCGATGACGGCTGTAATGACTAGGCCTGTAATCATCCACATCATCATACATTCCCCCTTTGCCCATTTTCTTTTATTTTACACGTTTTTGTTTCATTCGAAAATGGGGTAAAGTAAATTATATATCCTCTTCAACTTTACGTACGTATACGTTTGAGCGGTGGGAGAAAAAAATAGAGGCGAGCATGAGAATAAACACCGCTCCGAGCACAAGTGGTCGCTTTGCTTCGTCGATGGCGTTTGGAATCCATGTTCCGACATATAAAAACGCACTAAGCGCAAATAAAACGAGACTGTATGCTTTATAGTCACGCGCTTTTCCTAACCAATGTCGCTTTTGTTCATCCAACATAACCGTCCCCCTTTCCTTCTTTCAATGTATCATAGAAAAGAAAAAAGGGGACGATGTAATTTATGCCAAAGCTTGTGCTAAGTCTTCCATTAAATCGTCGGCATCTTCTAACCCGACGGAAATGCGAATGAGGCCGTCGGTAATGCCTAGTTCATTGCGGCGCTCTTTCGGAATAGAGGCGTGCGTCATTTTTGCTGGGAGTGAAATTAAACTTTCTACCGCTCCTAAACTTTCCGCTAGCGTAAAATAGCGAACGCGCGTTAATACTTGTTCCGCTTTTTCAGCGCTGCCAACGTCAAATGACACCATGCCGCCAAAGCCGCGCATTTGTTTTTTCGCTACATCATGGTTTGGATGTGACGGAAGCCCAGGGTAATACACGCGCGTAACAGCTGGATGATTCGTTAAAAATTCAACGATTTTGCGCGTATTTTGTTCATGCTCTTCCATGCGGATGCCGAGCGTTTTTATGCCGCGCATCAATAACCACGAATCTTGCGGACCGAGAATGCCGCCTGTCGAGTTTTGAATAAAATGAATATCTTTTGAGAGTTGCTCGTTATTGACGACGACAAGCCCAGCGACAACATCGCTATGGCCACCTAAATATTTTGTCGCGCTATGAATGACGATGTCTGCGCCAAGCGCAATTGGTGTTTGCCAATATGGTGTGCTAAACGTGTTATCGACAATCGTTAACAATCCATGACGTTTCGCAATCGCTGATGCCCCTTGTACGTCTGTAATTTTTAAAAGCGGATTTGTCGGTGTTTCGATATAAATGGCTTTCGTGTTTGGTTGAATGTGCGCCTCAATGTTCGCTAAGTCACTCGTATCGACAAACGTTGATGCAATGCCCAAGCGGTTTAATACTTTCGTCATGACGCGATACGTGCCACCATATACGTCGTCAGTTAAAATGACGTGATCGCCGCTATTGAACAACATCATGACGGCAGTAATGGCTGCCATGCCTGAGCTAAACGCAAAGCCAGCATATCCTTCTTCCACATCTTTAATAAGTTCCTCTAAAGCATGGCGGGTCGGGTTGCCTGTGCGTGAATATTCATATCCTTTATGCACGCCGACCGCTTCTTGTTTATACGTGCTCACTTGATAAATGGGAACAGAGACAGCCCCTGTATGCACATCTCCGGCAATGCCGCCATGAATCAATTTCGTTTTTCTTCTCACATTACATCCCGCCTTCATAAATATGTTTACTTAAATATCGTTCGCTGCTATCTGGAAAAACGACGACGATGTTCGTTCCTTCTTCCGCCTGTTCCGCTTCTAATAAAGCGGCATGAAACGCAGCACCAGACGAGCTACCGACAAGCAGTCCCTCTTTTTGCGCAAGCTCCTTGACGCGACGAAACGCATCGTCATCTAAAATCGTATGGATGGCATCAAAATAGCTCGTATCCATATATGGTGGCAAAAATTCCATGCCGATGCCTTCGGTGCGATGTGGACCCGATGCTCCACCGTTTAAAATCGACCCTTCTGGTTCAACGATGACCGTTTTTATCCGCTCATTTTTTTCTTTTAAAAATTTCGCCGTTCCCATAAATGTGCCACCTGATCCAGCACCAGCAACGAAAATGTCAATTTGTCCGTCTAGTTGCTCCCAAATTTCTGGACCGAGCGTTTTATAGTACGTGCGTGGGTTCGCTGGATTTTCAAACTGTTGCGGACAATAGGAGTTTGGAATTTCAGCGGCGAGCTCTTTCGCTTTCCGAATCGCCCCTGCCATTCCTTCGTTCGTTGGTGTATGGATGATGGTTGCGCCAAGTGCGCGCATCAGTTGTTGCTTTTCGATGCTAAATTTTTCTGGCACGCAAAAAATGACGCGAATGTTTTTCCCGATCGCAGCAAGCGCAAGACCGATTCCTGTATTGCCTGCCGTTGGCTCAATAATTGTTCCGCCTTCTTTTAACTTTCCTGTCGCTAGCGCATCGTTTAACAATTCTTGTCCGAGACGATCTTTCACGCTTCCGCCCGGATTCAAATATTCTAATTTCGCAAATATGCGCACCCCTTTTGGAAGCGGAAATTGTGTAATTTCAACCATTGGGGTACGTCCAATTAATTCATGCACGCTTTTCGCTACTTTCATGCTGTAACCTCCTAAAAGATGAAAAGAAGGAGAGGGGGGCTCTCCTATTTGTTTAATTCATTCACCATTAATTGAACAAGTTCAGATGAATGAAGGGCTGCTTTTTGTAAAAATTGTTCAAACGATATGTTTGACTCTTTGCCAGCGATGTCTGATAACGCGCGAATGACGACAAACGGGACGCCAAATTGGTGGCATACTTGCGCAATCGCAGCCGCTTCCATTTCGACGGCATATAAGTCTGGAAATTGCGTGCGTACAAAATCGACGCGCGCTGGATCGTGCATAAATGAATCGCCTGTCGCAATTAATCCTTTCGCCACTTGAATGTCGCGAATGTGCGCTGCGCTCGTTTCAGCTGCTTGCACTAATCGCTCATCAGCAACATATCGCGCTGGCATGCCTGGCACTTGACCGTAAGCGTAGCCGAATGCGGTGACGTCGACATCATGATGAACAACTTCGGTCGAAATGACGATATCTCCGACGTTTAATGATGGGGCAAAACCGCCAGCAGAGCCTGTATTAATTACAACATCTGGCGCAAAACGTTCTAATAAAATCGTTGTCGACATCGCCGCATTCACTTTCCCGATGCCTGATTTTAATAAAACGACGTTTGCCCCGTCTAACGTACCGCTGTAAAACGCGCAATTCGCTACTGTCGTTTCTGTTCGATTGGCTATTTTTTCGCGCAAAATCGCCACTTCTTCTTCCATTGCTCCAATGATTGCTATTTTCATCGTTTCAACCTCTTTCACTTATTGTTTGACAGCTTCCATCAACCAGACGAAACGATTCATCGGCGTAAAGGTGACGGTAAAACCGTTTGTTGTAAACGCGCGCTCAAGAATAGGAATTGTCGTGTAATATTCGCGCTGTAAGTCCTCTGCTAAGTCAACAAATCCTTTTTGTTTTGCTTCTGCAATCATCGCCTCATACGCTTCGCGATCAATGAACGCTGTATCAGCAAACACTATTTTACCACCTTTCCGAAGAAGTGCGCTATATTTGCCGATCGCTTCTTCTTTTTCCTTATCTGTTAAATGGTGAAATGCATATGTGCTCACGATCGTATCGACCGGTTCATTTGGCAAGGGAAACTGTAAAAAGTCTCCGTCTTCAATCGTCACATCACCGAGTTTTTCTTTGGCGAGCTCACGCATCGGTGCGGACGGTTCAACGCCATATACCGTTTTTTTCGCTTCGATCAATTTTTTTGTTAAATTTCCTGTTCCAACGCCAAACTCTAAAACGACGTTGCCGCTTTTTTCAACGACTGTATTTAAAATCGTCTCATATCCGTCAAATACGTCACGGTATTGTTCATCGTGCCCGTATACAGACGAATCGTACGACTGTGCCCAATTCTCAAAGATGTCTAAAAATTCACGTCCCATGATGTCACACTCCATAAAATATAATAATTCCTATAAGTATAGTATGAATTTAATGTACTGCTGTTCTCAATCTACCACATTTTTTTTAGATGTTCAATGGAAATATGTTAAACTACGTGTAGAAAGGAGGAAGACGATGATTACGTTTGATCTCATTCAAGATAAAGTGGAATTTTTCGAAGCGACGGACTTAGCGACGTTAGAGAAAAAAATTAATGAGCAAATTGAACATAACAAAGCGATTATGCTTGAAGTACATCATGTTTCGTATCACATGCAACTGTTAGAAAACGGACAACGTCTTTATAGTGCGATGGTGCATTTTAAAGCAAAAAAATAGAGCGTCACGGACGGCGCTCTATTTCTTTTAATTGTTGCACTTTTGTTGGCTTCCACCCTTCATTTGTCACCCATTCGATAAACACTTTATAATGTTCCGTTTTATCTTTTTTGGAGACCGTAGCAACAGCATGATTCGGACTTCCGCCATTTCCAATAAACCAAACGATTAAATCAGAAGAAGAAATGCCTGTCGCATAGCTAATCGCATCAATCATTTCTTTCCAGTCAACCGAGTTTTTATCGTACGTTGTTACATGCGGTTCCGATTGCGTTGTACCGATCGGTTGCCATGATGGGTTAACAATTTCACGAATGACATTGGAATTTGGGTCATCGACAACCGTTTCTTCTACTTTCTCATTGTTTTCTTGTTGTTCTGATGGTTGTTCTGACGGTTGTTCATTCGCTTCTGATTCGTTTGTTTCGACTTCAACTGGTTGCGGAGATGTGTTTGTTTCTTTTACTGAACGTTCGTTAGCAAACAACCATTTCCAGCCGAAAAATAAAATAAGCGCAAATACAATCGCAATCAACGTATTCAATATACGATTTACTTTTCTTTGTTTTGAACGTTTCGCAAAACGGCTGCTCACTCTTCGTTCATTCCTTTCTGTTCCAACTCATATGTGGCACGAACGATATCGGCAAAAATGGCGTTCGTGACAGAGGCAGCTGATGCTGTTTCTAATTGTACCACAACGAGCGCATATTTTGGACGGTCAGCTGGAAAATAACCTGCGAACCATTTGTTTACGAGTTTTTCTTTCCCCGTTTCTGCTGTTCCTGACTTTCCTGCTACGGCATAAGGCAATGATTGAAATGCACGACCTGTACCTTCTGGATGCATCACAACAAGTTGTAACAGCTCTTGTAGTTTGTCGATCGTCTCTTGGCGCAAGGAGTCGGTTGTTAATCGCTTTTCGTCAAAAGTGAAAAACGTTGTACCATTTTTATACATCATTTTCCGAGCGATACGCACTTGTTTTGCCTCACCGCCGCGAGCAATGGTTGCCATCATATTCGCTACCGCAAGCGGTGAAACACGGACATCTTTTTGACCGATCGCCGTTTGGGCAACAGCAAGCGGAACGTGTTTATCTCGTTCATCCGTCCAAATTTTCCCTTCTTTCTCTTCGCGAAGTGGACGAAACGATTCGAAATGATATACATTCCCTTCCCAACCAACGCGCGGAAACAAACCGAGCTTTTGAGCATATATATCAAACATATTTTTGTCCATCGCAAGAAGCTGTTTTCCTAACTCTCCAAACGTTCGATTACAACTGATTGCAAAACTCTCTTCAAATGACCGCATGCCTTTCTTTTTTTCTTCCGGCTCACCGTTAATTTTCCGGTCACAGTTAAACGTTTGTCCGTGAATAAGCCCGTTTTCAAGTGCTGCTGCTGCAACGACCACCTTAAACACAGAACCCGGCACTTGAGGAAGGAGCGCTCTGTTTTGTGCCGCTCCGTCTTTATACGGATTTCGTTCATCAATCGCTGGGGCGCTTGCCAGCGCAACAACGTCGTTTGTTTCGACATCGAGCAAAACGACAGCTCCTTTTTCCATCCCATGTTGGGCAATGATTTGTTCGACACGTTGTTGCATGGTACGGTCAATGGTTGTTTGTACGGTAATCGGATAAAATGGATTTGCTTGCTCTGTATATTTTACATCCATGCCAAATAGCGGTTCACCGCGAGCATCTACGTGATACAGTAGCTTCGTTTCCCCATCAGGAATTAAAAACTCGTCAAACGAACTTTGTAAACCTGATACACCTATTTTTTTTGCTGATAACTTTCTATCCCCGTATCGTTCCTTGAGCAACTTCTCATTTTCACCAAGTAAACCGATCACATGTTGGGCGTATTTTTCCTTTAGTTCATATTGTTTATGAACAGCGATGACACCGGGAATATGCAACTCATTAATACGTTCCATTTGCCACGATTGAAGCTGAATGGGCCGTTGTCCGTTATGCAAAATGATTGGACCTTTCGCCTCTTCAAGCTGTCGTTTGATCATCTCTTTTGGCATGGAAACGATCGCAGCAATTTGATCGATTGGCCAGTCCATTTTTCTTAAAAACGGAAATAGGACGAGCGTTGGAATGTACTCGTATGTAAGCGGCTGACCATAGCGATCAACGAACATCCCGCGCCCATCATCGATAATGAGCTGTTCCGTTCGTTGGGCGACGCTCGCTTCAATTAAATTAATCCCATGAAACGACTCGGTGCTTACAAGTTGTAGTTGAACGAGCCGACCGATCAAACTGAATATGGCTAGTTGAATGATTGTTAATATGATGACCATCCGTTTTTTTACCATAAAAAACACCTCGTCTTCATTGTCGACGAGGTGTCGTATTTTAAAACCTATTTCACTGCGATGATTTTTACAACCATGTCTCCGCCAGGCGTGTGAACTGTCACTTCTTCACCAACACGGCGACCGATAAGCGATTTAGCAATTGGAGAGTCGTTTGAAATTTTTCCTTCAAACGGGTCCGCTTCTGCACTACCGACGATCGTATACGACTCTTCTTCCCCATCTGGAAGTTCGACAAATGTCACTGTTCTTCCAAGCGATACGATGTCTGTACTTTCTAAATCTTCTTCAATAATTTTCGCATTGCGAATCATATTTTCAAGCATTTGAATGCGCGATTCAACGAACGCTTGCTCATCTTTTGCCGCATCGTACTCGGAGTTTTCAGATAAGTCCCCGAAGCTGCGCGCAATTTGAATGCGCTCTACGACTTCTTTTCGCTTCACTGTTTTTAAATATTCAAGTTCTTGCTCGAGTTTCTCCTTCCCAGCTTTCGTCATTGGGTATTCTTTTTCCATTGACATGTCATTCACTCCTTTTATTTATGTATGGAAAATGTACGAACGGCTCGTTCGTACAAAGACAAAAAGTTTACATATTATCTATGCTATGGTATTACAAAATAGAATTTTGTTCAAGAATCGTTTGAATTTTTGTAACCATTAAGTCGATGGCAACGTGATTATGGCCGCCTTCTGGGATGATGATGTCGGCATATCGTTTCGTCGGTTCAATAAATTGATTGTGCATCGGACGCACGACATTTACATATTGCTCGATGACCGACTCAAGCGTGCGTCCACGTTCTTTAATGTCGCGCAGTAAACGACGGATGATGCGAATGTCGGCATCCGTATCAACGTACACTTTAATATCCATTAAGTTGCGCAATCGTTCATCTTCTAATACAAGAATGCCTTCTAAAATGATCACGTCTTTCGGTTCAACGCGAATAACTTCGTTTGAGCGCGTATGAAGCGTATAATCGTATACAGGCTTATCAATTGGTTCGTAATTCAACAGTTTATTAATATGTTCAATAAGCAAGTCATTGTCAAAAGCGAGCGGATGATCGTAGTTTGTTTTTAATCGTTCTTCAAACGGTAAATGACTCTGATCTTTATAATAAAAATCTTGTTCAAGCATTAAAATAGAATGTCCTTGAAAATGTTCATAAATCGCTTTTGTAACGGTCGTTTTCCCCGAACCGGAGCCTCCTGCAACTCCGATGACAACCGGTTTCTTCCTCATGTTAGTGCCCCTTTCTCATCATGTTGTATGGGAAAACTTCTCGATCGACTTTAAAACGAACAATTTGGAGCGGATGACGGGCAGCATCAAGCTCGTTCCCTTCTTCATCCCAAATTTTTTCAATAACTTGTGTAAAGTTTTCAATTTCAGGTCCGAAAAATTCAACTTCATCGCCTGGTTTGAAGAAGTTGCGCTGTTGCAACGTCACGATGCCTGTTTGTTTGTCATAATCAAGCACAAGACCGACGAAATCGTACGTTGTTTTTTTGCTATGAACACCAAACATTTGCTCTTTATAGCCTGGAACACCTTCAAAAAAGGCTGGTGCGGTGTCACGATTAGCGCATTTATCGAGCTCATCTAGCCACTCTTTTCGAATGACGAAATTGTCGGGGTCTGCGCAATAAGCATCAATGACTTTGCGATAAACACTAACGACCGTTGCCACATAGTGAATCGACTTCATACGGCCTTCGATTTTTAAACTATCAATACCGAGTTCAATCATTTTTGGAATGGATTGAATTAAGTTTAAATCTTTCGGGCTCATCGCAAACGGATCGTCCGTTTCGTCAAATAACGCCAGCGCTTGATCTCCTTCAAGCTTGTACAAATCGTAATCCCAGCGACACGATTGACAACAGCCACCACGGTTAGAATCACGCGCAGTCATATGATTGCTTAATACACATCGACCGGAATACGCAATACACATCGCACCGTGAATAAACGTTTCAATTTCAATATCGACTTTTTCTTTTATTTCACGAATTTCTTCTGCGCTAGTTTCACGGGCTAAAACGACGCGCTCAAGTCCTTCTTCTTTCCAAAATTGTACCGCTTTCCAGTTCGTAAGCGACTGTTGGGTACTTAAATGCACTTCAAGTTTCGGTGCAACGCGACGCGCGGTTTCAATAATAAGCGGGTCAGCAACGATAATGCCGTGCACACCAACGCGCTCTAAACCGCGCAAATAATCTTCAAGGCCAGGAATGTTTTCGTTATGGGCGTAAATGTTCGTCGTCACGTAAATTTTCGCCCCATATTGTTTCGCAAATTGCACACCTTCTGCCATTTCTTCAAGCGTAAAGTTGTCGGCATTTGAGCGGAGACCGTATTCTTGTCCACCGATAAACACAGCGTCTGCCCCATAATGAACCGCCACTTTTAGCTTTTCTAAGTTGCCAGCTGGGGCAAGTAGCTCTGGTTTTTTCACAATGACACGCTTGCCGTCAATGATTTGTGATATGCTCATATGTCTCCCTCCTTTTTCAATATACCGTTTCTTTAAAGAAAAAGCCGGTGTCTAATGGACGATGCTTCGGTTGAATCGCCTCAATGCGCGCAAGCAGTTCACCTTTTTCTTCTTCGTATTGTTCGCGGTTTTCTGCGCACAAATCGATGGCTCGTCGATATAGTTTCGTTACCTCTGTAATATACTCTGGCTCATGAAGCACACCGTCAATTTTAAAGCTATCGATTTCTGCGTCAATCATGTCCCCTAGCTCGTCAATAATACAAATATCATTTGGGCTCATAATGTGCGTACCGTTTTCATCTTCGAAAATCGGATATTTATTGTCGCGTTCTTTATCGTATAAAAAGAGCCCTTTCGCATACTTCATTTGTTGTACTTCCATAAACTTTCCTTGATATCCAAAATAGTTGCCGATGAGAGAACGTTTCGATTGAAACATGCACGTCATCCCATGCACTTGCACTTCAATTTCCACTTCCGCATGGTGTTTAATATCAATAATTTCTTCCATATTTAATTCTCGGGCAAGAACAGCACGTTTCGCTCCTTTTCGTCCCCAATAGTTGCACGCATACCAGTTTGTTGCTGTCGTTTCTGTATTCCAATGAAGCTTCATATGCGGTGCCACTTCTCGCACCGTCATTAACACCGCTGGGTCGCCAAATACGATGGCATCCACTTGTTGTTCTGCTAAAAAGCGAACATAATCACTCAGTTCATCGACTTTATCGTTATGAAACAACGCATTCATCGCAACATACACGCGCACACCGTGCTTGCGTGCCACATGCATCGCATCTGCCACGTCTTGACGTGAAAACTCGCCTGCTAAACGCAAACCGTACCGTTGTTCACCAATGATGACGGCATTCGCTCCCGCTTGAGCAAGTTGTTCGATATGAGCAACGCTCGTTGGCGTAACAAGCAATTCTGGTTTTTTCATTTTACTCACCTCGTTTTCTCGATATCGCCATTCCGTCACCGATCGGAATGATGATCGTTTCATAGTGCGGATGCGCCATCAACCATTCGTTATATGCTTGAATTTTTTTTACGAGCTGGCGCATCCGTTTTTGTTCAATTGGTTCATTTGTGGCGACAAGTCCTTTAAACAATACGTTATCTGTTATAATGATTCCTTGTTCGCTTAAAAGTGGCTCGTACAACTCAAAAAAGCGGCGATATTGTCCTTTTGCCGCGTCAATAAACAAGACGTCAAACGGAGCATGTTTTTTTACTTCATCGCTCATGTCAAGCGCATCGCCAAACAATAGCGTCATTTGCCCATCCGTATTCGTTTGCGCAACATAACCGAGCGCTTGTTTGTAGCGCTCTTCATCTCGTTCGATCGTAACAATTTTCGCATTCGGCAACGCTTTTGCCATCCGAATAGCAGAGTAGCCAATCGCAGTGCCAATTTCTAAAATGCGCTTCGGTTGGATGAGTTTTAATATATGCAACATCGTTTCGATGCTCAGCGCATCCATAATCGGAACGCCGTGTTCACGCGCATATTGTTCCATCGCTACAATTGCTTCCTCTTTTTTAGGAAGCAATGATTCCATATATTGAATGATTTCCTGATTTACCAACGAACCGTCCTCCTCGCAAAAACAAGAGTTCAAACGAGTTGAACTCTTGTTTCGTCACGATCCATAACTTTATATATACTACCATAAATCAAAACAAAATGCGAACGTTTTATTGCTTTCCGATATATTTTGCCTTTTCCCGATTATGTTCGTCAAGTGTTTTTGTAAAAATCACTTCTCCTGCTGGTGTAGCTAAAAAGTAAAAATAATCTGTCTCCGCTGGATGAAGAGCTGCGTGAAGGGACATTTCTCCTGCATTCGCAATCGGTCCCGGTGGAA
Organism: Anoxybacillus eryuanensis; assembly: GCF_051200995.1. Taxonomy (NCBI): domain Bacteria; kingdom Bacillati; phylum Bacillota; class Bacilli; order Caryophanales; family Anoxybacillaceae; genus Anoxybacillus; species Anoxybacillus eryuanensis. The sequence goes on from NZ_JBPODS010000003.1 coordinate 185,427, forward strand.
GTCCTTTGTGTATATACGTATTGTACGGTGAGTTTACTTCTAAGTCTTTGTAATATACACGTTGCTTATGCTTGCCGAGCGCATATAAAACCGTTGGATCGGTTTGGAGCGGCATACCTTTTTCTAATCGATTGTAAAACACGCTTGCAATTTTTTCACGATCTGCTTTTTCTGTTGCCTCTTCTTCAATGAGTGATGCCATCGTTAACAATTGATGAACCGTCATGCCGCGCGCTTCCATATCTTCTGTATATTGCGCCAACACTTCTTCCGTTTTGGCAATCATCGTTTCAATGATTTCTTCGAGCGCAGGTTTTTCTTCTGTAAAGGAATATGTCGCTGGGAATAAATATCCTTCAAGCGCATAGCGAATGTTTTTATTTAAAATATCCGTTGTTAAAACGGAGGGATATTTTTTTATTAGTTCATCAATATAGACACGATTAGTTAATTTCGCCATAATGTCTTCTGATGAATAGCCTGTTTTTTGCGAAATGATCGTTGCAATTTGCGTCAGCTGTTTTCCTTCTGGAATCGTAATTTTTAATTTCGCTTCTTTGACGACTTTTCCTGTTTTTAGCTTGTCTACAATTTGCGCTAACGTCATGGCTTTTGTAAATGTATAATTGCCCGCTTGAAAGTCAGCGTGGTTTTTAAATTTCACATAATAGCGAAAAATGTTCGCATTTTTAATCAAACCGTTTTTTTCTAATGCATTCGCAATCGTATATACCGATGAACCGATTGGAATTTCTACTTGAATTGGTGTTTTATCGTTTGGATCAACCGGCTGCAAGGCAGAACGAATATATACAAACAAGCCAATGCATGCAGCAATCATCACTAATAACAAAGGCGTGGTAATATACAAGACAATTTTCCGTACCGTTTTCGCTTCGTGTTCTTGTAACATGCGTCATCCTCCCCTCACTTTTGACATTATACTACAAATAATGACATGACATAAATAAAAAAAGAAGCTGACGTATAGCCAGCCTCTTATTCTTCTCCTTCTTCCTCTTCACCGAGAAATGTGTTTAACATTTCTTCGATCATATCCCATTCTTCCTCTGTTTCGATCGGCTGCAATTCTCCTGCTTGCCCATCTTCTCCTGGAATAAAAGAAGATGCATGAATTTCAATTTCTTCGTTGTCATCTTCTTCTGCACCAATTGGATAGTACAGAACGTAAGATTTTCCAAATTCTTCAGATTCGAATGTAAATAATACTTCGCAAAGTTGCTCATTGCCGTCTTCATCAACGACTGTAATGTGTTTTTCACCGTGTTCCATCATGTTCACCTCAATTGTTTATAGTCCAAATACGATTGTAAAATCATCACTGCGGCCATTTTGTCGATCACTTGTTTTCGTTTTTTTCGACTAACGTCCGCAGCGACTAACATGCGCTCTGCCGCCATCGTGGACAATCTTTCGTCCCACAGTACGACAGGAAGTGAAAACGTTTGTTTCACTTGCTCGGCAAAGCGTTTTGTCGCCTCGCCACGCGGTCCGATCGTGCCGTTCATATTTTTCGGAAACCCGATCACGATTTCTTCAACCGCATATTGCTCAATCAATTGCCGCAAACGTTCAAAGCCGTACTCTCCGTGTTCTTCGTCGATGCGAATCGTCTCGATGCCTTGAGCCGTCCACCCTAGCTCGTCGCTCACGGCAACACCGAGCGTTTTTGTTCCAAAGTCTAATCCTAAAATACGCATGTGTCTATTCCTCACGATGTGTTCGTAAATAGAATTTCACTAATTCTTCAATTAATTCGTCGCGATCGACTTTGCGAATTAAGTTTCTGGCATCTTTATGGCGAGGGATGTAAGCTGGATCACCAGACAATAAGTAGCCGACAATTTGGTTAATCGGGTTATACCCTTTTTCCTGCAATGCGTCGTATACGGTAAGCAACACTTCCCGAACATCGACATCCATCGGTTCTTCCGGAAAGTTAAATTGCATTGTATTATCAAACGAACCCACCGTTCTTTTGCACCCCACTCTCACGTTCCACGAAATCTGGCATATCCATCCTTACATCCATTGTACACGATTTCCACCGTTTATTAAACAGATTTTACCCACTGTTCGACAAATTTAAGCGCTTCGTCTACTTTATTCGCATCTTTTCCGCCTGCTTGTGCTAGATCTGCACGGCCACCGCCACCACCGCCGCAACGCGTCGCTACTTCTTTAATGAGTTTCCCTGCGTGATAGCCACGGTCGATTAAATCGTTTGTTACACCAGCAATTAAGTTTACTTTATTTTGTTGTACAGAAGCAAGCACAATGATTGCGGATCCTAATTTTTGTTTTAAATCGTCAACCATTGCACGCAAGCTGTTCATATCTGCGTTATGGACTTTGCTTGCAACAAGTTGAACGCCGTTCACTTCTTTTGCTTCGTTCGCTAAGTTTTCTGCTTCCATGTGGCTTAAACGTGCAGAAAGCGATTCGTTTTCGCGCTGCAATTCGCGCATATCGTTCATGAGCGTATCAATGCGCGTTAATACATCTTTCGGATTTGCTTTTAATTTTTCCGCTGCTTCTTTTAATAATGCAATTTGATCGTTCATTAAACGATACGCCGCTTTTCCTGTGACCGCTTCAATACGTCGTGTACCTGCCCCAATGCCCGATTCAGAAACGATTTTAAATAAACCGATTTCGGCTGTATTTTTCACATGGCAGCCACCGCAAAGTTCTAAACTATAATCACCTACTTGTACAACGCGCACGATGTCGCCATATTTTTCACCAAACAGCGCCATCGCCCCCATTGCTTTCGCTTCGTCAAGTGGTTTATAGTCGATCGCAACAGGGAGATTGCGCCAAATTTGCTCATTGACAATCGCTTCAATTTGTTCAAGCTCTTCTTGTTTTACTTGACCGAAGTGCGTAAAGTCAAAACGTAAACGATCAGGCGCAACAAGCGAACCGGCTTGGTTGACATGTACACCAAGCACATCTTTTAACGCTTGATGCAACAAGTGTGTCGCTGTATGGTTTTTCACGATATCAACGCGCGCTGCCTCATCGACACGTGCTGTATATGTGCCGTTTGTTTGAATGACCCCATGTTCGACGACGATATGATGCAAATGTTGACCGTTTGGTGCTTTTTGTACGTCTTTTACGTACGCTTTTCCTGTTTCTCCTTCAATCCAGCCACGGTCCGCAATTTGTCCACCGCTTTCTGCATAAAACGGCGTTTCACGTAAAATAATTTGCGCTTCTTGTCCTTCGCTTACTTCGTTCACAAGTTGACCGTCTTTCACGATCACTTCGACAACAGACGAAACAGAAAGTTGATCGTAGCCGACAAACATACTTTCTACTTTAATGTCGCCTAATACGCCACCTTGTACTTGCATCGAATCGACATCTTGACGTGCAGCACGCGCTCGTTCACGTTGGCGCTCCATTTCACGCTCAAAACCATCATGGTCGACTTTCATTCCTTCTTCTGCCGCATACTCTTCCGTTAATTCAACAGGGAAGCCGTATGTATCGTACAAGCGGAATACATCTTCACCGCTAATCGTATCGCTACCACGTTGTTTTTCTTTTTCAATGACGCTTGCTAAAATGGCAAGTCCTTCGTTTAACGTTTCGTGGAAGCGCTCTTCTTCATTTTTAATAACCTTTTGAATAAACGCTGCTTTTTCTTTCACTTCCGGATAATAGTCGACCATAATTTCACCGACAACCGGAACGAGCTCATACATAAATGGACGTTGAATGTTTAATTGTTTCGCATAGCGAACGGCACGACGCAATAAGCGGCGCAACACGTAACCGCGTCCTTCGTTTGATGGCAGCGCGCCGTCGCCAATCGCAAATGTTACAGTACGAATATGGTCTGCGATGACTTTAAATGCCACGTCTTTTTCAGCATTTGTACGATATGTTTCACCTGAAATTTGTTCGGTTGCGCGGATGATTGGCATAAATAAATCGGTATCAAAGTTTGTCGGAACGTCTTGTAAAATTGAGCACATCCGCTCTAATCCCATGCCTGTATCAATGTTTTTCTTCGGAAGCGGCGTATACGTACCGTCAGGATTATGGTTAAATTGCGAAAAGACGAGGTTCCACACTTCTAAATAGCGCTCGTTTTCCCCCCCCGGATATAATTCCGGATCGTTCGGGTCGTTGCCAAATTGTTCACCGCGATCATAGAAAATTTCTGTATTTGGTCCACTTGGACCTTCCCCGATATCCCAGAAATTCCCTTCCAACCGAATAATGCATTCTTCCGGCAGACCAATTTCGTTATGCCAAATGTCAAACGCTTCTTCATCTTCTGGATGGATCGTGACAGAAAGACGATTCGGATCAAAGCCGATCCATTTTTCGCTCGTTAAAAACTCCCATGCCCAATGAATCGCTTCCCGCTTAAAATAGTCGCCAATCGAAAAGTTTCCGAGCATTTCAAAAAACGTATGATGGCGTGCTGTTTTTCCGACATTTTCAATATCGTTTGTGCGAATCGATTTTTGTGCATTACAAATGCGTGGATTGTCTGGAATGACGCGACCATCGAAATATTTTTTTAATGTGGCCACACCGCTATTAATCCATAACAACGATGGATCATCAATTGGAATGAGCGATGCGCTCGGCTCAACGGCGTGACCTTTTTCTTTGAAAAAGTCTAAAAACATTTGACGAACTTGAGCAGATGTTAGCTTTTTCACGTTTCCTTCCTCCCTTATAAAATATAAAAAACTCCCATCCCTGCTCAGGGACGAGAGCTTGCTCGCGGTACCACCCTGTTTATGGACAAACGTCCATCACCTCAACCGCCGTAACGTGGCTTCGTCGGCAGGGTTTGCCTGCACTCAGGATTAGCGTTCTGTTACCCTTCATCTGGAATTTCTTTCAGCCGCGGAAATTCCTCTCTGTGCGCCAACATGCGCTTTAAGATGGACTGTAACATACTCGATCCGTCATCGTTTTTGTATGTATTACTCTTGTGAAAATTATAGACAAGCCCCTTTTTTTTGTCAATTTGTTTTCAATGAACGAATATGCACAAATGTCGCCTTACCAATCGCAACGATCGGAACAGCAACAATTAAACCGATGATACCACCGATTTCCCCGCCAACAAATAGGGAAAACATAATGATCAGCGGATGTAAATGTAAGCTTTTCCCTACAATAAGTGGAGATAAAATGTTTCCTTCAATAAACTGCAATAAAAAGACGATGCCTACAGTAAGCAGTAATTTGTTTACCGATATGGTTGCAGAAATAATCGCTGCTGGAATGGCGCCGATAATTGGTCCGAAATACGGGATCACATTTGTGACCCCAACGATGATGCCAAGCAAAAGAGGATATTTCATATCAATGAGCCAAAACGAAAGCGTAGCAGCTGTTCCGATCAATAAACAGACGAGCAGTTGTCCACGAATATATCCACCGAGCGTTTGATCGACATCACGTAAAAATTGCATACCTTTATTGCGCCACTTTTTCGGCGTCCATTCCCATGCCGCTTTTTTTATAAGCTCCACATCTTTTAACATGTAAAATGCGATAAACGGAATAATAAAAAAGACGATGACTCGATTAATTAGCTGTTTTAACCCGATAATTGTTCCCGTAACCGCCCCGCTAATAAACGTTTCTGCTTCTGTAATCATCGCTTCAATTCGTTTATGAACATCGTAAGGCCATGTGGCCGTTTCTTCATGAATATAATTCGTCCATTGTTCATACGTGCGGACAAATATCGGTAAACTTTTATTTAAATCTTCAAGCTGGGCAATAAATAATGGCGTGCCTTTATAAACCGCAAAACCGATTCCTCCAAAAAATAACGCATAAATAGAAAGAATAGCGAGCGCTCTCGGCATCCCACGTTGATGAACATACTCTACGACAGGATGCAATAAGTATGTAATGAACGCAGCGATAAGAAAAGGGGTTATAACTTTAATAAACATATGTAAAAATGGCAACCATACGGATTTGAGTTTCACAACGAAGTAAATAAAAATTAAAACTAATAACATTTTCATTAAGCGAACGAAAAAATGAAGATGTGGATGTTCCAAACTGATCCCTCCTTTACTTCTATAGTGTGAGGACAAATAGAAGATGTTATACGAAAAACGGCAACCTCAAATGAGATTGCCGTTTTTCGTTACATAAATGGACGTAACATTTGTTTGCCGACTTTTCGCATGTTGCGCATGTTCATGCCACCGTTTCGTTGCGCTAATTGGTATGCTGCCACTCCAGCACCGATCGCAATTAAAGAAGCGATTGTTCGATTCATCGTCATTCTCCTTTCATTACGAAAACAAAGTTCGTTCATGTTCGCTAAATAAATCGTCAAGGGAGCTAAGCGTTCCGTCTTCTTCGACTTGATGCGTATAAATCATTCCTTTTTGAACGGTTAGCTCAATAAAGCAATTCCAACAATAATACTGATTGACGCCGATTTTCCCTAAATCTTTACTTTGACAGTTCGGACACTTTAACATAAAAAGGCACGCTCCTTTTTATTTTTTTCTTCTATCTTTGTCATTTTTTTACGCAAACATACATCATTGCAAAAGAAGCGTACCGATATGTGTGTCCATTGTTATGTTACGTCATTTTCCATGAAGTCATACGGGGTAACACCTTCCATTCCGATGTTTGCATCTTCCATTGGGAGCAGTTGTTGTTCAGGAGAAATGGTAGCTGTTAATTTTTCGTATAGCGTTGTTTGCCTCGTCCCGTCATCTGTTCGCATCACCCCAAGTTGGAACGCTTCTTCTTCACCGCATAAAATTAAGTACTGCTTACTGCGCGTAATGGCTGTGTATAGTAAATTGCGTCGCAGCATACGATAATAACTTTTCACAACAGGCAAAATAACGATTGGAAATTCACTTCCTTGCGATTTATGAATCGAACAACAATACGCGTGCGTAATTTGGTGCAATTCTTGTTTCGGATACGTCACTTCATTTCCATCAAACGAAACGACAACGAGATCTTGTTTTTCGACATTTTCATTTGCATAAAAAATAGCAACGATCTCACCGATGTCTCCATTAAAGACGTTTTCATCTGGCTGATTGACAAGTTGCAACACTTTATCCCCTACACGATAAACGACATCACTAAAAGTAATCTCTCTTTTATTGTCGTGTTTTGGATTAAATAATTGTTGCAACGTTTCATTCAGTCGATCAATTCCCGCATGACCGCGATACATCGGAGCGAGCACTTGAACGTCTTTCGCCCGATATCCTTTTTGTTTTGCACTTTCAGCTACTTTTTTTACAACGTCAACGACTTGTCCACTCGTGCAACGAATAAACGAACGATCTTTTTGCGGAATCGTCAAATCTTGAGGAATGTTTCCATCTTTAATCGCATGAGCAAGCGAAATGATCGACGAACCTTCCGCTTGACGATAAATGTCTGTTAGTCGAACGGTCGGAACGACATTTGCGCGAAGCAAATCTTTTAACACTTGTCCTGGTCCGACAGACGGCAGTTGATCCTCATCGCCAACGAAAATAACTTGCATCGATGATGGAACAGATTTTAACAACTGATTCGCTAGCCACGTATCAACCATAGACATTTCATCAACGATTAACAGCTTTCCGCAAATCGGCTCATCTTCTCCGCGCTGAAATCCATCACCACTCCAACCGAGCAAACGGTGAATCGTCATCGCAGGCAAGCCTGTCGATTCCGTCATGCGCTTCGCTGCACGTCCTGTTGGAGCAGCAAGCAAAATAGGAAATGGCTCTTCCGTATCATAACTCGTCGGGTCAAGCGATAGTCCATGCAATTTCGCAAACAAATGAACAATGCCGTTAATGACCGTCGTTTTTCCTGTGCCCGGTCCGCCCGTTAAAATGAACAACGGGGAACAAAGTGCTTGTTGAATCGCCTCTTTTTGTTTTTGCGAATATTGGATATTTGCTTCTTCTTCCCATTCACCAAGCGCAAGTAAAAATTCCGCTTCAGAAAATGTTGATATATCGGATTGTTGCAATAGTCGCTTGACGTTTGATACAATACCCTTTTCGGCGAAATATAACGAAGGGATATAAAAACGATCTTCTTCAACGATTAATTTCCCTTCTTCAGATAAATGAACCATTTCACGAGAAATGCAAGCGACATCAACAAGTTCTGGACGTTTTGCTTCTAACAGTTGTTTTACCTCTGTAAGCAGCTGTTCATACGTCATATACACATGTCCTTCTTGCATGCAATGTTGTTCAATGACGTATAAACAACCAGCCCGAATGCGATCCGGATGATTCCCGGAAATGCCGAGCTGCAAGCCGAGATCATCGGCACGTCCAAATCCGATTCCTTCAACATCTTCCACAAGTTGATACGGATTTGTGCGAATGATTTGTAACGTTTCATCTTTGTACACTTGATAAATTTTCATCGATAATTGTGGTCCGAAGCCAAATTGCGATAAAGCGATCATAATTTGTTCTAATCCTTCATGTTCGCGCAACGTTTCATATAGCTGTTTCGCTTTTGCTTTTGTCAATTTCGGAACGTTGGCAAGCACGTCGGGATCTTCTAATATTTTTGAAATCGCTCGCTCTCCTAACGTTTCAACGATCGCAGTGGCTGTTTTTTTACCGATTCCTTTAAACATGCCGCCCGATAAATATTGAATGACTCCTTCTTTCGTTTCAGGAAACTCTTTTCGAAAATGATCGACAACATATTGTTTCCCAAAGCGCGGATGTTCTTTAAATGAGCCGAAAAACGTATATGTATCATGCTCACCGAGCAAAGGGAAATAGCCTGTCACAACAACATCTTTTTCGATATGCGCTTCATTTGTTTCTTCCACACGCACACGAATGACCGAATATAAATTGTCTTCGTTATGAAAGATTGTACCGACATGGACGCCTTTAATAAACGATCGTCCGTCTAAATCTAACTGTTGTTGCAACGCCATCCCCCCCTTTTTTACTGTAATGCTTGTTCCATTAGCTTTTTCCCATGACCTGCTAACAAATGATCCGGCTGAATGATAAGCGCCTTTTCAAACATCGCATGTGCCGTTTTCGGATCGTCTTTGTATGCATACGCGACACCTAAATTGTAATACGCATCCGCATGTTGATCGTTTAAATGAATCGTCCGTTCAAAATACGTCATCGCCTCATCGACAAACAGCAATTGAGCTAAGCAAAGTCCGAGCTGAAACGTCGCTTCCACATCGCGCTCGTTTAATTCTACTGCCCGCTGAAAATACGGCATCGCTAAACGTGGTTGCTCTAAATACATGAGCGACATGCCGAGCATAAAAAACACATCCCCGTCCGTTAATCCAGCTTGAATTGCTCGTTCAAATTGTTCTTTCGCACGTTCGAACTGTTGGCGATTGTAATACATCGATCCGAGCCCGTAATATGCGGTTGCAGCTTTTTCATCAAGTTCAAGCGCTTTGTGAAAAAAGCGTATCGCTTTTTCTTCTTCTCCGACAGCTGCTAATACGTTCCCGAAATTAATGTAACCAACAGGATCGTTCGGTTGCCGTTCAATTGCTTCGTGAAAGCATTTAACCGCTTCTTCATATTTTCCCTGCTGCATATATTGAATGCCTTGCGCATTGTAATCCATCTCTATCACCTCATATTCAATATTATAACAAAAAAGCCTTCAACTCGTCTGTTGAGTTGAAGGTTAGCCAACGTATGTCAATCTTTCACCGTTGCGAAAGACTTGATCGATCGTTCCGCCACCGAGACATTGTTCACCGTTGTAGAAAACGACCGCTTGACCTGGAGTCACTGCGCGCACGCGTTGCTCAAATGACACACGCGCTGTCGTCTCATCAATCATTTCTACTGTTACCGGCACATCCGGCTGACGATAACGGAATTTCGCTGTACATGACATCGGTTCACTCGGCTTTCGACCGCTTACCCAATTCACATTCGTCGCAATGATCGCATCAGAATAAAGCAGTTCATTATCAAACCCTTGCGCCACGTATAAAATGTTATCTTTTACATTTTTCCCGACGACAAACCAAGGCTCTCCGCTACCACCGATACCAAGTCCGTGGCGCTGTCCGATCGTATAATACATTAATCCGTCGTGCGTGCCTTTCACTTGTCCATCGAGCGTTTGCATCTTGCCCGGTTGTGCAGGTAAATAATTGCTTAGAAACTGTTTGAAATTGCGTTCGCCGATGAAACAAATGCCTGTGCTATCTTTTTTTCCTGCTGTCGCAAGCCCCGCTTCTTTTGCGATTTCGCGCACTTTGGACTTTTGTAATTCGCCGATTGGAAACAACACTTTTGATAATTGTGCTTGCCCGAGCTGATTTAAAAAATACGTTTGATCTTTGTTTGCATCTAATCCGCGCAACAATTGATATTCTCCATCACGATACGCAACGCGCGCATAATGGCCTGTTGCTAAATAGTCGGCACCAAGCGCCATCGCATGTTCTAAAAACGCTTTAAATTTAATTTCTTTATTGCACATCACATCTGGATTCGGCGTGCGCCCTGCTTTATATTCATCTAAAAAGTACGTAAATACTTTTTCCCAATATTGCTTCTCAAAATTAACTGCATAATACGGGATACCAATCTGATTGCACACACGCACAACATCTTCATAATCTTCTGTTGCGGTACATACCCCGTTTTCATCGGTATCGTCCCAGTTTTTCATAAAAATGCCGATGACATCATATCCTTGTTGTTTTAACAATAATGCTGCTACCGATGAGTCAACTCCACCGGACATGCCTACTACTACTCTTGCCATCGTTTTCCCTCCTTTCACGCTTTTGTTAGTCGCTTCACAATTTTTGCAATATCATACGCAGCACGTTCTATTTGTTCCAACGTATTTCCATATCCAAAGCTAAAACGGACAGAAGAACGAATACGCTCGGAATCATTTCCGTACATCGCTACTAACACATGTGACGGATCAATTGAGCCAGCCGTACATGCTGATCCGCTTGATGCAGCAATACCTGCTAAATCTAAATTGACAAGCAATGCTTCTACATTTGTTCCGAAAAACACAACATTCAATACATGTGGCAAGCGATTTGTTTCATGACCGTTGACCGCGTAATGAATGCCTTCTCGTTCAAATGTCGCAAGCATAGTACGTTGAAATTGCTCATACAACGTTCTTTTTTCAGCCATTGTTTGTTGTGCGAGTTCAGCTGCTTTTTGCAATCCGACAATGCCTGGTACGTTTTCTGTCCCTGCACGTCGCTTTCGTTCTTGTTCTCCCCCGTATATGTGTGGTGTAAGACGAACACCTTCACGTACGTATAAAAAGCCTACTCCTTTTGGTCCGTTCACTTTATGGCTAGATACGGAAAGTAAATCAATGCCGAGTTCACCTACATGAATCGGAACGAGACCATATGCTTGTACCGCATCTGTATGAAAATACGCATCATGGTCGCGAAGTAATTGGCCAATGTCGTGAATCGGTTGCAATACGCCTGTTTCGTTGTTACCAAACATAATGGATACAATAATTGTATCATCGCGCAAAGCACTTTTTACTTGTTCAACTGAAATCATACCATGCTCATCCACAGGCAAATACGTCACATCAAATCCTTGCTTTTGTAAAAATTTGCACGTATTTAATACGGCGTGATGTTCGACAGACGTTGTAATGATGTGTCGTCCTTTTTCGCGATTCGCCATCGCCACACCAATGATCGCTAAATTATCCGCCTCTGTCCCACCGCTTGTAAAAATGATTTCGTTTGCTTTTGCTCCAACCGTTTTTGCAATCGTCTCCCGTGCCTCATCAAGTGCTCGGCGACTTTCACGCCCGAACGAATGAATGCTTGATGGGTTGCCGAAATATGTTGTCATGTACGGTATCATTGCTTCCACGACTTGCGGATGGACAGGAGACGTTGCTGCGTGATCTAAATAAATGCGCTCCAAATACATTCTCCTTTCTTAAATGTAAAACATATATGCATCACCATGGTCGTCTGTATGGCTTGCTAAGTCTTCTAGCGTCGTGCTATCTAACACTTCTTTTACCGCATCGCGAATGCGCATCCATAGTTCACGCTTCGCTGGTTCTTCATCTTCGAGTTCTTCAACGACTTGCAACGGTCCTTCCAACACACGAATGACATCACCTGCTGTAATGTTTGACGGTTCATCTGCTAAAATATAACCGCCATACGCTCCACGAATACTTTTTACTAAACCAGCATTTCGCAATGGGGAAATGAGTTGTTCTAAATAATGCTCGGATAAATTGTTCATTTGAGCAATCGATTTTAATGAAATCGGTCCCTCTCCATATCGTTTAGCCAACTCAATCATAATCGTTAAACCGTATCGACCTTTTGTAGATATTTTCAAACGAATCATCCCCTCATCAACTGTCAAAAGAAACACAAGCCATTATAACATAAAAATGCGAAACAAAGGAACGTTACTGCTTTTTTCGTTCGTTTAGCCGTTCGTACACATGAGCGAGCTGTTTTTCTTCTCCGTTTTGTTTCGGTTGATAATATTGCACTCCGATTAAGTCATTAGGCAAGTATTGTTGTGCCACCCAACTGTACGGATAATCGTGCGGATATTTATATCCTACTCCACGACCAAGAAGTGTGGCGCCTTTATAATGGGCATCTTGTAAATGAAGCGGAATAGATTGGCCTTTGCCGCTCCGCACATCCATTAGCGCTTGATCGATTGCCTTATAGGCGCTATTTGATTTCGGCGATAAACACATGTCGATCGTCACGACTGAAAGTGGAATGCGCGCTTCTGGCATACCGAGACGTTCGGCTGCTTCGATCGCACTCATCACTTTCACTCCGATCAGTGGATTCGCTAACCCAATATCTTCATAAGCAATGACCGCAAGACGACGACAAACAGCGGTAAGATCTCCTCCTTCAAGCAGTCGTGCCAAATAATGAAGCGCAGCATCAACATCGCTACCACGAATGCTTTTTTGAAAAGCGGAGAGTAAAGAATAATACGTATCTCCTTGTTTATCATACGTCAATGCCCTTTTTTCTACACAAAACGAAACGGTATGTAAATCTACGACGGCGCATTGATCGTCTTGCTTCGTTGCATATACCACTTCCTCCAACAACGTTAACGCTGTGCGCGCATCACCGTTTGCCCCTTCTGCAATCATAGACAGCGCCTCATCGCTAATTTCAACGTGCCAATGACCTAATCCTCGTTCGCGATCCGCTAAAGCGCGGCGTAATAACTCGATCGTCTTCTCTTTTGTCAATGGCTGCAATTGTTTCATTTGCCCTAGACGACTTCGAATAGCAGGGTTAATTGAATGAAACGGATTTTCAGTCGTTGCTCCAATAAGCGTAATCAAGCCGTTTTCGACATGTGGCAATAAATAGTCTTGCTGCGCTTTTGTGAAACGATGAATTTCATCAATAAATAAAATGACGTTACCTTCAAAGCGAGCATCTGCCACAATTTCTTCGATTTCTTTTTTTCCTGCCGTTGTCGCATTTAGCGTATAAAACGGACGTTGCATCGTTCCAGCAATCGCATAAGCGAGCGATGTTTTGCCAACGCCAGGCGGTCCGTAAAGCAACAACGATGGCACATAGCCATTTTTAATCATTCGATATAATGCTGTATGTGAACCAATGACATCGTCTTGTCCGATGACTTCATCGATCGTGCGTGGACGCATACGATAAGCAAGCGGCTCTTGAGCAAACAACATTTTTTCTCACCTCACAATGCTAGCGCTGCACGTAAGGCAGGAACAAACTGGCACATATTACTATGTTGTAAATATAAAAGAAACGCATCAATAATCGCTTTTCGCGGTTCATCTCGTTCTACTTCTGTTTTTAATTGTTTTAGTAGCTCCACGATATCATGATCACCTGCTTCTTCGATCATCTCCTCAATAAGCACAAGTGCACGTGTTTTTTCCGCTTGAGCATCGTGACTAAGGAGCGGTATGGCGTGCTGTAAACTGTCGACAAGAGTATCAAGTCGCTCGATTAAAAAAGGGGCTAATCGTTGAAAAGGAAACGGCTTTTGTTCAAAAAGGGCAAAAAATAAATATTCTTTTAACATGCCATTTAACATCACAGCACAATCAAGTACATACGGACGAATACGCTCCCCGTATACATCTATGAGTGATTGAACGTACCAGTCAAATAAATGGGAACGAATACGTAAAACGAGCGCATGAACGTCTTCGCTAACTTTTTGTGCATGATCGCCCATATGCATTTGCACAATTTCTTTATGTTGCTCAAACGCTTCAATTTGTAGAGAAAGTTGCTTTAAAAATTTTTCACGTGCCGTTAACGAACGATCAGAAGCGATACGTGCAAATTGTTGAAACAGCTGATCGTAATGATATTGAAAAATTGACAATACAATTTCCTCTTTTGACTTAAAGTAATTGTATAGCGATCCTTTTGCTAACTGGCTATGCTCAGCAATTTCTTGCATCGTTGTGGCGTGATATCCTTTTTCAGCAAACAGTTTCATCGCCACTTCAATAATTTGCTCTTTTCTGCTCACTCGACCTCATCCTTATTGTTCATTTCTCGTTCTATTATAACATAACAGGCTGACCGAATTTCAGTCAGCCTGTTATCCATTATGCTTGTCGTTCTTTTTTCGCTTGACGGAAGAAAAATAGTTCATATACAACAGGAACGAGAATTAACGTTAATAACGTTGATGACGTCAATCCACCGATGACCGTAATCGCTAATCCTTTGGAAATGAGCGTTCCCGATGATTTCGTAAGCGCAAGCGGAATGAGTGCGGCAACCGTCGCAAATGCTGTCATTAAAATTGGACGTAAGCGTGTTTTTCCTGCTTCAATGAGCGCTTGACGAATCGTCATTCCTTTTTGCTCACGATTTTGCCCGATGCGGTCAACGAGAACGATCGCATTCGTTGTAACAATTCCAATGAGCATGAGTAAACCGATCATAACGCTGACAGACATCGGTTCATTCGCGATAAATAAGCCGAGCAACGAGCCGATTGGAACGAATACAAGCGATGATAAAATAATAAACGGTATGCGCGCTTTTCCGAACGTAATAAGCATCGTAATATACACAAGCCCAATGGCTACAACCATCGCTAAACCGAGTTGTTGGAACGTTTCTACCGTTTCATCACTTCCACCGCCGCCTTCAAATGAGACGTCTTTTGGTAAATCAATTTCTTTTTTCACGCCATTGATGACATCTTGTGTGACTTTTTGAATGTTGTCACCAACGACTTGAGCTGACACACGTGCGAACACTTTTCCGTCCAATTTTTGAATCGATGTAAATGTATCGACTTCTTGCACATCTGCCAATTGTTTTACTGGCACTGGACCGAACTTTGTGAAAATAAGTGTGTTTTCTAACTCTTCTATCGATGCCATTTGTTTATCATACGACAATTGTACCGTCCGTTCTTCATCGTCTAACGTCAACGTACCGACTTGAACCGGACGAGTTTGATCGGCGATTGTACCGAGAATTTGAAATCCTGATACACCGTATTCCATTGCTTTGTTCGTATCAATGTTAACGACGACTTGCTTTTGTTTATCTGTAAAGTTATTTGTGACATATTTCAAATCGTCGCGCGTCTTTAAGTACGCTTCTACATCTTTCGCTGCCTGTTGTAACGCATTTAAGTTCGTCGAGTACAAGTCAATATTTACGTTATTGTTTGACGGCGGCCCGCCTGTTTGCAACTCTTGAACACCGATTTTTGCACCTTTTACTTCCGTTTGAGCGATCGTTTCCATTTCTTTTTCTAACGTTTTAATAAATGCGCTCACGTTCGTGTCTTCTTTCAACGTGATAAAATAGTTCGCTTGGTTTTTCCGCTTTAATCCGCTACGGAAATCGCGGCTACCGATTCCTGCAGTAACTTCTTCAATCTCCTTCATTGAAGCAAACATATTTTCAATTTTCAACGATACATCGTTCGTTTTTTCTAATGGAGTAGACGATGGAAGTTCGACGGCAGCGATTAACGATTTTTGTTCTTCGTTTGGAATAAATGTAAAGCCTAACTTCGGTACAATAGCGAATGAACTACCGAGCAATAAAACAGACAAAAACAAGACTGTTTTTTTATGATTCAACGCCCATTCAATCGCTCTACCGTAAGCTCGTTGCAATGCCCCTTCTTTTTCTTCTGGCGGCACTTTTTTAAACGAAAATTTCGCTAAAATTGGAACGATCGTAATGGCAACAACGAGCGACATTAAAAGCGAAAACACAATCGTTAACGCAAATGGTAAGAAAAACTCACCTGTCACACCACCAACAAGGCCGAGAGGTAAAAACACAACGACTGTTGTAATGGTCGACGATGTAATTGCCTTCAAAATTTCTTTCGTTGAGTCTTCAACAAGTTCATCTGTCATCCCCGTTTTCGATTTGCGCACGCGTCGGAAAATGTTTTCGATAACAACGATGCTGTCGTCAACTACTCGCCCGACCGCAACCGCCATTCCACCTAACGTCATAATGTTTAAAGAAATATCCATCCGCTGTAAGAAAATAGATGCGACTAATAATGAAAGTGGAATGGAAACAATTGCAATGATCGTTGCACGCACGTTTCTTAAAAAGACAAGCACTGCGATGGATGCAAACAATGCACCGAGCAATCCTTCTCTCACAAGCGTTTCAACGGACTTTTTAATTCCTTCAGCAGAATCAAATCCTATGGCATAGTCGATTTTGTCTTTATATTTGTCAAGCACGTTTAGCACTTTCTCCGCCACTTCAACCGTGTTCGCATCTTGCTTTTTCGTAATAGCCATTGATAAAGATGGTTTTAAGTTGTAGCGTGTAATTTCTCCTTGTTCTTTCACTGCTTCAATCGTTGCAACATCTTTTAACGTAATTTTTGCAGAAGCTTGCTGGCCACTTGCTGGTGCCCCTGGTGATGCGTTCATCATTGGCGAAGACAACGGTAAATTTTCAAGTTGTTTTATCGTTTCAATTTTTTGTTGTACGCGAATCGGAATTTGTACCGTTTCTGTTTGAACATTTCCAGCAGGGAACGCTAAAAACTTTTCATTAATTTGTTCTTTAATTTGCGTTAAACTTAAGCCATACTGTAATGCTTTTTGTTTATCAACTGTAATTTGAACAATGTCTTCTTCCATTCCACCGACAGAAATGGAGTTAATGCCATTAATTTTTTTCAACTCTGGAATAATTGTATCATCTAACAACTGCTGTACGTTCGTATCCCCTTTTGCAAACAAAGAAATGTTATAAATCGGGAACGTACCAAACGAGAACCGATTCACTTTTGTTTGCACGTTTTCTGGTAAATTGGCCTCTTTCATTAGCGATTCAACTTGTCGTTCAACTTCGTCCATATCCGTGTTGAACGGAAACTCTAGGTTAATAATGGAAATACTTTCAAATGATGTACTCTGAAGCTTCTTCACCCCTTCGATTGCTTTAAACTTTTCCTCTAACTTTGTCGTCACTTGCTCGTTCATATCTTCTGGTGAAGCGCCTGGATAAATGACTTCCACAGATAGTTGTGGAAACTCAATATTTGGCAACAAATCGACTTTTAAAGAAGAAAATGAATATAGTCCGCCTAATATGAGTAGAAATGAAATAATAAATACGGCGACCGCATTTTTTAAACTAAACCTCGTTAAAAAGTTCATCCCGCTCTTCCTTTCTTTCTCAAAATATGACCAAACAGTCGTTTTATTACGACCATACAGTCACATTTTCACTATAATTCAATTTCCTTTCCTTTGCAACTAATAATGTGCTATAAAGAAGCGCAAAGGATTTTTTCCCTTGCGCTTATTGTTGATCCACACGTTGAATCGGAATGTCTTTTAATAATTGTTGTATGACATGTGCAGCCATAATGAGACCTGCAACAGATGGAACGAACGCATTCGATGACGGCGGCATTTTCGCCTTGCGAATCGTTGCTTCATCGTTTCCTACTTCTTTGCGAACGTCTTCTCGAATGACGATTGGGCTTTCATCTGAGAAAACAACGGTAATACCTTTTTTAATTCCTTCTTTTCGCAATCTTGTGCGAATGACTTTTGCAATCGGATCCGTATGCGTTTTTGAAATATCAGCGATACGAAAGCGAGTTGGATCCATTTTATTTGCTGCTCCCATACTTGAAATGATTGGAATATTGCGTTCTAAACATTGTTTCATTAAATGGATTTTATACGAAATTGTATCCGATGCATCAATGATATAGTCAATGTCATACGAAAAAATTTGTTCGTACGTTTCTTCCGTGTAAAACATTTTTAACGCAATCACTTCACACGCTGGATTAATGTCAGCAATGCGCTCTTTCATCACTTCCACCTTCGGACGTCCGACAGTTGACAATAAGGCATGAATTTGACGATTGATGTTTGTAATGTCAATATCATCTTTGTCAATTAAAATAAGACGTCCAACGCCTGAGCGAGCAAGCGCCTCGACTGCGAACGAGCCGACACCACCGATACCGAGAATCGCAACGGTACTTTCACTTAGTCGTTTTAATCCGTCTTTTCCGATCGCAAGTTCGTTACGAGAAAATTGATGTAACATGTTTTTCCTCCTAATATGTAAGTATTTCAATCGGATATACATGCATTATGGCACAAAAAAAGCCTCAACGTAAAGCATGTTCTTTACGTCAAGGCTTTATTCGTTTTTGTTGCTTAAGTCCCAATCGTGCCGTCGCTGATGGCCTTTGTTTTGAACCCGCTCTCTCACAGGTGGGTGCCCTGTTTCAAGCTTATGTACGTCCTCGGTATGTAAATGAGGCATGTACGCCACCTGAAAACCCGGACTCCCGTATCACACATTGTTCGGTCAAAACAATAGGTGATACGACAAACACATCAGGACTTGTTGTTACTTGTATGTTAGCATACTTCGCATGCATTTGCAACGTTACAAATTTAGTCTACTTTTTGAACGCCCTTCACTTGTAAATGCAATTCATCTAATTGCGCTTCACTTACTGCGCTTGGTGCTTCTGTTAACAGACAGCTAGCACTTGCTGTTTTCGGAAAGGCGATCGTATCACGCAAGTTAGAACGACCCGCTAGCAACATAACAAGACGGTCTAATCCAAGGGCAATTCCACCGTGCGGAGGTGTACCGTATTCAAACGCTTCAAGCAAAAAGCCAAACTGTTCTCGCGCTTGTTCTTCAGTAAAACCGAGCGTTTTAAACATTTTTTCTTGTATATCGCGCTCGAAAATACGGAGCGATCCTCCACCTAACTCATATCCGTTTAACACAAGATCATACGCTTGTGCACGAACGCTTGCTGGATCTGTTTCAAATTTTGGCACATCTTCACGAACAGGCATTGTAAACGGATGATGTGCCGCATAATAGCGACCTTCTTCTTCATCGTACTCAAAAAGCGGCCAGTCTGTAATCCATAAGAAATGAAACGCTGATTCGTCAATTAACTTCAAATCTTTTCCTAATTTTAAGCGCAACGCACCGAGCGCATCTGCCACGACTGATTTCTTATCAGCAACAAATAACAACAAATCACCTGTTTCTGTCTCAAGCGTTTGCATCATTTGCTTTTGCTCATCTTCATTAAAAAACTTCGCGATTGGCCCTTTTAGTCCATCGTTTTCAACTTTCAACCAAGCTAATCCTTTTGCCCCGTAGCGAGCGACATATTCTGTTAACGCATCAATATCTTTGCGAGAATATTTGTCCGCTGCGCCTTTGACGTTGATCGCCTTCACTTGTCCACCGTTTTGCACTGCACTGGCGAACACTTTAAAGCCACAATCTTTCACTTGCTCAGATAGATCGACAAGCTCAAGTCCAAAGCGCGTATCTGGCTTGTCCGAGCCGAAGCGAGCGATCGCTTCATCATATGACATGCGCGGAAATGGAATAGAAATGTCGATACCTTTTGCGACTTTCATGACGCGCGCCATCATTCGCTCAATCATTGCTAAAATATCGTCTTGACTCATAAATGATGTTTCAATATCGACTTGTGTAAATTCTGGTTGACGGTCAGCACGTAAATCTTCATCGCGGAAACAACGAGCAATTTGATAGTATCGTTCAAAGCCAGCGACCATTAATAGTTGTTTAAAAATTTGTGGTGATTGTGGCAACGCATAAAACTCGCCTGGATGTACACGGCTTGGCACTAAGTAATCGCGTGCTCCTTCTGGCGTACTTTTCGTTAAGATTGGCGTTTCTACTTCTAAAAACCCTTCTTCATCTAAAAAGTCGCGAATTGCTTTCGTTACTTGATGACGCAATTGAAACGTTTGAAACATGACGGGACGACGCAAATCTAAATAACGATATTTTAAGCGCACATCTTCCGATACGTCCGTTTTGTCCGAAATCGGAAACGGCGGTGTTTTCGCTTCACTTAAAATCGCCACGTGCGTTGCATGTACTTCAACTGTTCCTGTCGGTAAATTTGGGTTCACTTGCCCTTCTTCACGTTGAACGACCGTTCCTTCTACGTCTAACACGTATTCGCTGCGAATCGTTTCTGCGACTTGCAACGCCTCTTTCGACACATCTGGGCTAAACACAATTTGAACAATGCCTGTGCGGTCGCGCAAGTCAATGAAAATAAGCCCTCCTAGGTCGCGACGCTTTTGCACCCATCCTTTCAAGCGCACCGTTTGACCAATCGCTGTATCTGTTACTTCTCCACAGTAATGCGTCCTTCCGAACATACTTTCCCCTCCTATTGCAATACGTTTTTCATATGTGAAACAAATATGTCAAGGGATACTTCTTGCTGTTCCCCTGTTGCCATATGTTTGACGTTAATGACACCCTTTTGCAATTCATCTTCGCCTAAAATAGCAACGTATGCCGCATGCAAACGATCGGCTGCTTTCAGCTGTGCTTTTACTTTTCGATCTTGATAATCTTTTTCTGCCGCGATGCCTTCTTGACGAAGGGCAGCGACGAGAGCAACCGCTTCTTCTTTTGCTTGTTCTCCTAATGCCACAACATAACAGTCAATTCCTTCTGAAATCGGTAATGAAATACCCTCAGCCTCTAATGCAGCAAGCAAGCGCTCAATGCTTAAAGCGAATCCGATACCTGGCGTTTCAGGCCCGCCAATTTCTTGAACGAGACCGTTATAACGTCCACCACCGCATAATGTCGTAATGGCTCCAAATCCTTCTGCCTCACTCATAATTTCAAACGCTGTATGATTGTAATAATCTAGACCACGTACAAGCCGAGGATCGACTTCAAATGCGATGCCAAGCTTTTGTAAATACATTTGCACTTTTTCAAAATATGTGCGCGACTGTTCATTTAAGTAATCAAGAATCGACGGAGCTGTGCGCATAAGTTCGTGGTCGCGATCTTTTTTACAGTCTAAAATACGCATCGGATTTTTATGTAACCGCGCTTGGCAATCATCGCAAAACTCATGAATGCGAGGTTGGAAATGATCGATGAGCGCTTGTCGGTGCGCTTTTCTACTTTCAACATCGCCTAAACTATTGATCACAAGTTTCAGTTTTTTCAGTCCAAGTGAGCGATATATATCCATCGCTAAAGCAATGACTTCAGCGTCAATCGCTGGATCGTTACTTCCGAGCGCTTCGACACCAAATTGGACAAACTGACGAAAACGCCCTGCTTGCGGACGTTCGTAACGGAACATCGGCCCCATGTAATACAGTTTCACCGGTTGATTCGGATATCCGTACATTTTATTTTCAACAAATGAACGGACGACCGCTGCTGTTCCTTCTGGACGAAGCGTTAAACTGCGACCGCCACGATCTTCAAACGTGTACATTTCTTTTTGAACAATATCCGTTGTATCGCCGACACCGCGTAAAAATAGTTCCGTATGTTCAAAAATTGGCGTACGAATTTCTTGATAGTTATAACGCCGACAAAGTTCACGCGCAATTTGTTCAATATATTGCCATTTTGCCGCTTGTTCTGGCAAAATGTCTTGCGTCCCGCGCGGAATTTGAAATGACATATCATTCCCTCCTTTAGTTTTTATGCAAACAAAAATCTCCCACCCCTAATAAATTAGGGACGAGAGATGAATTCCCGTGGTGCCACCCTAGTTGAAGCGCATGCTTCCACTTTCATCCGATAACGCTCGGAAAGCGTTCTCTCCTACTAACGATCGCGCGTTCAAAGAGAAACCTACGGAGTGTTCGTTCGTTAAGTCATCATGGAGAAATGCTTCCAGCCTACGGCATTTCCTCTCTGGCCATGTGTACTCTTAACTACTTTTCTCCATCATCGGCGAGATGTTGAATTTTCTTTTATATTACGTACGAACAAACCATTTGTCAAGACGACCTTTATTTTTCGAAATAACGAAGCAATCCGCTACAAATCGCTTCTATCGCTGCCTGTTGATATGTTGGGGATACGACGAACAGTTCCTCATTCGGATTGCTTAAATAGCCGAGCTCAAGCAATACAGAAGGACGGCTATTTTCGCGCAAAACATGATAGTTTCCTACACGAACCCCACGTTGCTGAATGCCTGTTAAGCGACTGAGGGGATCAAAAAGCGCATCTGCAAGCGACCGATCGATTGATTTATAGTAATATACCGTTAATCCGCTCGCCGTGCGATTTAACGCGCTGTCGTAATGAATGCTAATGAACGCATCTGCTTTATTGTTCGTAGCTATTTGTACTCGCTCACTTAACGATAAAAATCGATCATCTGACCGCGTTAAAATGACGTTAACCCCCATTTGTTTCAGTTTTTCGCTTAGCAACAGCACGGTCTGTAACGTTAACATTTTTTCAATTGTTCCATTGACACCCGTTGTCCCATAATCTTTGCCGCCGTGTCCTGCATCAATAACAACTGTTTTTCCTACTATTGTTTGATTTTGAGAGGGAGCGGATGTTTGCGTCACTTGAACGACCCATTCGGCTACATATCCGATCGTTTTGGCATCCACTTGAATGACATACCATTGCCCTTCTTTTCGAATGACTCCGAACTGATCACCACGTTTTGCTTTCGAAATCACAGGCGATTGGGTAGAAGGGGAAGAACGAATATTTGTATTGTCGTATAACATTTGAACATATGTATCGTATGTCATTTGTTCACTATTTTGCTCAGCATTTGCTACATACGCCCGATTCACCCATCCTTCTTTTCCTTCCCAGCGTACGTATATCCAATCACTTTGTGTCATCGTCGCCGTTCCTTTCTCGTTGCGGTTGACATAACCGATGACCGCATATGTCGTTCCTGGTCCTTTGCGAATACGTAAACCATCTACTTGGCATACGACAAGTTGTTGTATTTGTTTTTTCGCTTCAACCGATTCGTTTTGCATTTGAACGTATTTTCCATGCACCCAACCTGTTCGATTTGAGGCAAGCCGGATTTGTAGCCATTCTCCTCGCTTTTGAACGACAGCATATTGCTTTCCTTTTGCTACTTTTTCTTGTACCGCAAACGTAAATCCTGGGCCGGTACGGACATTGAGTTGGTTAACAGCTATGCGCACATTCATCGCTGCTTCCGCCGTTTGTACGATCAGTAACAAACAAAAAAAAACGAACAGTAACGTCATAAGCGATTTTTTCATGTTGCAAATCCCCCTACGTTGTCAATGGTCGCTACTTTATTTCTTCACAAACAAAAAAAATCCTTCTTTGAATGAAAAGGTAGAAAAATTGGGAATAATACGAACGATATTTGACGCGAAAGGAGCTTAATGATGCGCCATAGTGAAAAAGGGGAATTTATTCATTCACAATCACCACTTATGCACGTCGATTTTCATGCATTTGTTCAAAAAGAAAGCGAGCTCACATCGTTCGAACTCGCTTCTGAATTTGGGCTTACTCTTCGTGATGTACAAAAAATAAAAAAATATTTAGCACGAGGATAAAAAAAACCGAGCTCGTCCACATGCGAGCGCGGTTTTTATTTGCTTTCAACAATTAATGTCACCGGTCCAACGTTTGTCAGCTCCACATCCATCATTGCACCAAATACACCTGTTTCTATGTGAATTCCTTTTTGGCGTAATTGCTCATTAAACGCCTCATAAATATGTTTCGCGTGCTCTGGTTTTGCCGCATCCATAAAATTTGGTCTTCGTCCTTTGCGACAGTCTCCGTACAACGTAAATTGTGAAATCGATAAAATCGAGCCCCCTACATCTAAAAGGGAAAGGTTCATTTTACCGTGTTCATCTTCAAATATGCGCAAATGAGCAATTTTGTCGGCAACAAATGCCGCATCCTCCTCCGTATCATCATGAGTAATGCCAACTAACAATACAAGCCCGAAATCAATTTTCCCGACCACTTCGCCAGCTACTGTTACTTTTGCATGTTTTGCTCGCTGAACAACGACTCTCATTGCGTCAACCCTTTCTAGTTCATAATCCGTCTCACTGAATAAATGTCTGGAATTTGTTTAATGCGTTCCACTACTTTTTGAAGATGGCTCACATTATGAATAAAAATCGTCATATGAATCGTCGCCATTTTGTTGCGATGATCTGTTCTTCCAGAAACAGCAGAAATGTTCGTTTTCGTCTCATTGACAGCTTGCAATACTTCATTAAGCAAGCCACGTCGATCATATCCAGTAATTTCAATATCGACTGTATATTCACGCTGGCAGTTTGCGCTGCTCTCCCATTGAACAGGAATGAGTCGCTCTCTTGCTTCTTCTGCGAGTACATTCGGGCAATCGGCACGATGAACCGAAACACCGCGTCCTTTTGTAATAAAACCGATAATTTCATCACCAGGCACCGGATTACAACAGCGCGACAAACGAATAAGTAAATTATCTACTCCTTCGACGCATACCCCAAAATCGCGCTTTTTCATTGGGGTAATGGTCTTTGCCTCTTGGAGCATGTCCGACAAACGTTTCGCTTGCTCTTCTAAATCGCGTTGTTTTCGCCACTTTTCTGTTAAACGATGCGCGACTTGGGCAGCTGTAATGCCGTTATATCCTACAGCCGCATACATATCTTCTTCATTAGCAAAGTTAAATTTTTCTGCCACCCGCTTCATATTTTCAACGGTGAGCACTTCTTTGACATCAAAACCCATGTTGCGAATTTCTTTTTCAACAAGCTCTTTCCCTTTTTCCACATTTTCTTCCCGGCGTTGCTTTTTGAAAAATTGGCGAATTTTATTTTTCGCATGCGATGTTTGTGCAATTTTTAACCAATCTTGACTCGGACCGTATGAATGATTGGACGTTAAAATTTCAACAATATCTCCAGTTTGTAGCGGGTGATCGAGCGGAACCATTTTTCCGTTTACTTTTGCCCCAATCGTTTTATTTCCGATTTCTGAGTGAATGCGATACGCAAAATCAATCGGCACTGAACCAGCTGGAAGCTCGATGACGTCACCTTTTGGTGTAAAAACAAACACCATGTCAGAAAATAAATCCATTTTTAACGTTTCGACAAACTCTTCTGCGTTGTTCGTTTCGTTTTGCCATTCTACAATTTCGCGAAACCATGATAGTTTTTCTTCAAATGTATTTGGGCGAATGGTCTTTCCTTCTTTATATGCCCAATGAGCAGCAATTCCAAATTCTGCGATATGGTGCATGTCGAACGTCCGAATTTGCACTTCAAGTGGCTCGCCTTTTGGACCGACAACGGTCGTATGAAGCGATTGGTACATATTCGGCTTCGGCATGGCAATATAATCTTTAAAACGCCCCGGCATCGGCTTCCAACATGTATGGATGATGCCAAGTACCGCATAACAGTCTTTAATACTTTCAACGATAATGCGTACAGCAAGCAAATCGTAAATTTCGTTAAATTGTTTATTTTGCAAAACCATTTTGCGATAAATGCTATAAATATGCTTCGGACGTCCAGAAATTTCAGCTTGAATACCGACTTCATGCAACCGTGTACGCATTTCTTGAATGACTTCTTCTAAATATTGCTCACGTTCCGCCCGCTTTTTTTTCATTAAATTGACGATGCGATAATATTGTTGCGGGTTCAAATAACGAAGGGCTGTATCTTCAAGCTCCCATTTGATTTTTGAAATTCCAAGTCGATGCGCGAGTGGAGCGAAAATTTCAAGCGTTTCATTCGCAATGCGGCGTTGCTTTTCAATCGGCAAATGTTTTAACGTGCGCATATTGTGCAAACGGTCCGCCAACTTAATTAAAATGACGCGTATATCTTGCGCCATCGCCAAAAACATTTTGCGATGATTTTCTGCTTGTTGTTCTTCATGTGATTTATATTTAATTTTTCCGAGCTTCGTTACACCATCAACGAGCATCGCTACTTCTTTTCCAAATTCTCTTTCTAAATCTTCTTTCGTCACATGTGTATCTTCGACGACATCATGCAAAAATCCAGCTGCAATTGTCGCAGGGTCCATTTCTAAGTCAACTAAAATACCTGCTACTTGAATCGGATGAATGATATACGGTTCTCCTGACTTCCGATATTGCTCACGATGTGCTTCTTTCGCAAACTTATATGCCCGTTCGATAAACTGTACGTCGTCTTCCGACAAATAACGGCTCGCCTTTTCAATGACTTGTTCTGCCGTTAATACTTGTTCATTTGCCATGCAATCACCTTTTATTTTAAACGTATTTACAATATTATCATGAAAATTTTTTCAAATGTAAAGAGCAACATGCGAAAAAGAGGAGCGTTGTGCCCCTCCTTCATTAAAATTGCATTAACGTTAAAATATCGTATCCTTTTAATTTTTCGCGACCTTCTAAATACGTTAACTCAATTAAAAATGCAATGCCTGCAACAACACCACCGAGCTGTTCAACAAGCTTAATCGTCGCCTCGATCGTACCACCGGTTGCTAATAAATCGTCTGTAATAAGGACGCGCTGTCCTGGTTTAATCGCATCTTTGTGCATCGTTAATACATCCTTGCCGTATTCTAAACCGTATTCGACACGAATGACTTCGCGAGGCAGTTTTCCTTCCTTACGAACAGGAACAAATCCAACACCAAGCGCATAGGCAACTGGACAACCGATAATAAATCCGCGGGCTTCTGGTCCCACAACCACATCAATTTTCTTTTCACGTGCATAATTGACGATTTGATCTGTTGCGTATTTGTACACTTCCCCTTTGTCCATAATGGTTGTAATATCTTTAAATTGAATACCTGGTTTTGGGAAATCAGGAACAATCGTGACGTATTGTTTTAAATCCATTGATATTTTCCTCCTCATACAATGAATCAAACCAACGTTTCAGTTGGGAATAAGATGAGTATAAAAACATATGCTCAAGTTCGGCCTGCGCTTGCTTTAATCGGTAAGAAGGCGATTCTGTTAGATCCCGCTTTTGCACATGACGGGCTAAAGAGACGATCCCGTTTTCAATTGTAATAAATCCAAGCTCTTTAAACACTTGAATCATAAACAAAATCGTTTCTTTTGTCCACCCACGCGAGCGAGCCAAATCGTCAGCGTAACGCCGTACATCAAAAGGGCTACGCTTATGCAAAAAGGAATACAACCACTTAAAATGTTCACGCGTCGGCAACACACTAAAGAAGTGATTCTCCCTTTGATAGAATAACGCATAAATGCGTTCAGGTAAACTACAACTTAATAAAACTTTGACGATTTGCTGGGACGGAGGCAAATCAAGAAAAACGACATATTTTCCACTCACATCGATCGTCGCTTCTTGCTCGCTTAGTACATATACAATTTCGTCGGCATACGCCCCTAATTGCAGCACATCTACTGTATCGTGATGGAAAGCGATGAATAACCGTTTTTCTTTTGGAAGCGATGCCATGAACTTACTTGGATGACGAATATGGCGCATATCAAATAATTGCCATTCCTCCACAGCTACATCTTGAATCATTAACTGTGGTTTGCGAAAGTTATTCCATTCGTTAATGGCCAGTTCTCCGACGATCGAGAGACGAGCGTTCGGCGCAATTTCATCTCCAATATGCCCGAAGCCAAATCCGATCGCTTCTAATGTTTTTCCGTTTTCTGTTAATAACAATTTTAAGTGATTTTGATCTGTTCCAATTTTTCGTAACGTATCTAGTTGCACATGTTGGAAAAGGACGCGCGGTTTCGGATTTCCCATTCCAAACGGTGCAAGCCGATTCATTTGTTCAATTAATTCCAATGAAACATCACTAATCGAACAACGCAAATCGACATGCGTAACAGGAATAAAATGTTCTGCTGTCAGTTGTTGCTTCGCCGCTTCGTTTAGGCGACGACGTAATTCATCTACATTATGAAAAGAGAGCGTCATACCCGCAGCCATCGGATGTCCACCGAAATGAGGTAAAATGTCGCGACAGTTTGATAAATTCGCAAATAAGTCAAATCCCTCAATACTTCGCGCTGATCCTTTGGCTATCCCTTTTTCTTGATCAATGCTTAACACGATCGTTGGGCGATAAAACCTTTCGACTAAACGAGACGCCACAATGCCAATGACACCGACATTCCAGCCTTCTTTCGCTACAACTAACACGCGATCATCTCTATAATACTGCTCGACAAGTTGAATCGCTTCTTCCGTTATCTCGTTGACGAGTTGCTGACGTTCGCGATTCATCGCATCAATTTGCTCAGCCAGCATGTCCGCTTCATTTGCATCTGTCGTCAACAACAGCTGAACAGCTGGATCAGCGCAATCGAGACGTCCAGCGGCATTAATGCGCGGACCAATCATAAACGCAATCGTATCTTCCGTCACAGCTGTATAGGATACACCACATTGTTTACAAAGCGCTTGTAAACCGAGACGTTTCGTTTGGCGAAATTGTTCAATCCCTAATCGAGCAAGTAAATGATTTTCGTCTTGAAGCGGAACGAGATCAGCAATCGTTCCAATCGCGACAACGTCCAGCCATTCGTATGGCACGCGCCCGATGAGCGCATGAGCAAGCTTAAATGCTACTCCGACGCCCGCTAAATGTTTGAACGGATAGTTTGGACTAATTTTCGGATGAATCGTTGCATATGCTTCCGGCAATAC
Organism: Anoxybacillus eryuanensis; assembly: GCF_051200995.1. NCBI lineage: Bacteria > Bacillati > Bacillota > Bacilli > Caryophanales > Anoxybacillaceae > Anoxybacillus > Anoxybacillus eryuanensis. The sequence goes on from NZ_JBPODS010000003.1 coordinate 214,467, forward strand.
CGGACCAGGCTCGTGATGGTCTGTAATAATTAAATCGATACCGAGCTGTTTGGCTACGTTGGCTTCATGTAAAGCAGAAATACCTGTATCAACTGTAATAATTAACGATACCCCTTGTTCCTTCGCAAATTTGAATGCTTGTTCATTTGGCCCATACCCTTCAGAAAAGCGATTCGGAATGTAAAAGGACACATTTGCTCCTTTTTCTCGTAATGCGCTGACCATCACAACAGTACTGCTTACGCCATCAGCGTCATAATCACCGAAAACAAGAATACGTTCGCCGTTTGTAATCGCTTTCTCTATTCGCTCGACCGCTTTTTCCATGTCGTTTAACAAAAATGGCGAGTGAAACGATTGCTTTCGTTCAAAAAAAGAACGAGCGGCTTCAACGGTATGATAGCCGCGGCCGACGAGCAATGAAGCAACGAGCGGAGCTATATGTAACGCTTGCGCAATCATTTGCACTTGTTGTTCGTTTACTTGTTTGATGTTCCAACGGGTTTTCGATGCTAACATATCATTCACCCCTCAACCTTTTTATTATACAAAACAATACGCTGAGGGGCAATTTATTGTTCATCATATGGATTCATATGCACCATCACATTATGCACTTGTGGAAGCGATAAAAGCTTTTCTTTTACCCTCTTCCCAATTTCATGTGCCTCTGAAACGGTTAAATGTGGTGCGACAGCAATTTTTAAATCAACAACGACGTAATGACCGTGTTGGCGTGCAAAAAGGGAATCGATACGTTTAACTTCTGGAAACGAAAGAACAGCTTCGCGCAAATGCACCGTTTCTTCTTCGTGCCACACATGATCAAGTGCATGATGAATCGACTCTGCTCCTAGTTTCCACGCCATTTTTAAAACGAGCAACGAAACGAATAGCCCTGCAACGGGATCAGCATAAACGAGCCATGGTGCTTGTAAGGTTTCACCTAACATCGCAGCAATAATGCCAATGCATGCTGCAATGGAAGAAAAAACATCCGAACGATGCTCATACGCATTCACAATAATGGCATCGCTTTTAATTTTCTTTCCTAAAGCATACTTGTAGCGAAACATAGCCTCTTTCACAACAATGGACAAAACGACAGCATAGACAGCGAGCATTTTCGGCGGTTCAATGGGTTGAAAAAAAGAAGAAAAAGAAGAAGTACCAATTTCTACCCCGACGAGAAAAAGTAAAACTGCCACAATAATCGCAGCGATCGATTCCGCCTTCCCATGTCCATAAGGGTGGTCATCGTCGGGTGGCTGTTTTGCGACACGCAACCCGATCCATACAGCAAGCGATCCTGCTACGTCAGAAGCAGAATGTACCGCATCAGCAATCAACGCCTTACTGTTTGCAATCACCCCAATCCATCCTTTGATTACTGCTAAAACGACGTTGCCAACAACGCCAACCATCGCGGCAAATTGAGCTTGTCGAAAGCGCGCTTGTTCATTCACCCCATTCGCTTCCTTTCCCTTTTGTTTTTTTTTAGTGTATCCTATTCACGCTATGAAAAAACGTCGCGGCATGCGCCACGACGTTTATAACTCTGGTTCTGCTTCTAATTGATCGCGTTTTTGTTTTCCTTTTTTCAATTGCTTTGCTTTCCAAATGAGCCATAATTGCGCGGCAATAAATAGTGAAGAATATGTGCCGGAAATTAAACCAGCAAGCAATGCGAATGAAAAATTGCGAATCGCTTCACTACCGAACAATAAAAGTGCGACAACGGTAAACACAACGGTTAAAACCGTATTTACAGAGCGTCCAAATGTTTGTTGTAATGCTTTGTTGACGATGTCTTTTAAATCGTCGACCGTTTTTACTTTCCGCTTTTTCATTAAATAACGAATGCGATCAAACGTCACGATCGTATCGTTAATTGAATAACCAACGATCGTTAACACAGCCGCAATAAACGTTAAATCGACTTCTAAACGAGTTAAACTGAAGAAAGCGATGATGAAAAATGCATCATGCAATAGCGCAACAATAGCTGCAATTGCCATATACATTTCAAAGCGAACTGTTACATAAATGATGATGCCGATAGACGCAATGAGTACGGAAATAAACGCATTACGCGCTAATTCTTTTCCGACTGTCGGCGATACGGTGCTTACGTTCGGCTCTATTCCGTATTTTTCTTTAAAATGTGATTTTAATTGTGAAATTTCTTTTTGGTCAAGTACCCCAAGAAAACGTACAATGGCCATTTCATTGTTATTGCCAGACAAGACGACATCTTTCGGTTCGAGTTGCAATTGTTTTAACTCTTGCTTCACTTCTTCTGTTGTCAGTGGTTTTTCGCTCATTAAATCAACGCGCGTACCGCTAGAGAAATCAATCCCTAGATTTAATTTTGCAGTTAGCAATAATACAAGCCCGATGGCGAACATTGCTCCTGAAACGATAAAAAATAGCTTACTTCGTTTCACAAAATCGAGACGTGCAAACTTTGTCGGCACATCCGTATCATCTGTCACTTTCGCAATATCTAACACATCTTTTGGATTAACGCCAAAATAATGTAGTTTTTTATCAAACACGCGACTTTTCACAAGCAAACCGAGCAATACACGCGTTCCATATACTGCTGTAATAAAGCTCGCTAAAATACTAATAATGAGCATTGTCGCAAACCCTTTAACAGAGCTCGTCCCGTATGCAAACAAAACAACACCCGCAATAATCGTTGTAATGTTTGCATCTAAAATGGTACCGAAAGAACCGCGATTTCCGATGCGATATGCTGACATGAGCGATTTGCCAAGCTTTAACTCATCTTTAATACGCTCGTATGTAATAATGTTAGCATCGACTGCCATGCCAACCCCGAGAATGAGTGCTGCAATTCCCGGTAGCGTCAATACGCCGTTCATCCAATCAAAGACAAGCAAGATGAGATAAATATATACGCTTAATGTAACGACAGCGACAATTCCCGGCAAACGATAAAAAATAAGCATAAACAAAAAGACGAGCGCAATGCCGATGACGCCAGCAAAAATCGTTTTTTGTAACGCTTGTTCACCAAACTGCGCACCGACCGATGTGGAATAAATTTCTTTTAACTCAACAGGGAGCGCGCCTGCGTTTAATAAATCAGCTAATTGTTTTGCTTCTTCAACAGTGAAATTTCCAACGATCGAAACATCTGTCTGATTGAACACTTCGTTGACTTGTGCTGCCGAAATAAACTTCGGATGCTCTTTTCCTACTTCTTTTGCGTACGAGTCAACACCTTCGTTGAAATCAAGCCAAATAACAAGCACGTTGTTTGGTGCCATACTTAGTACTTTTTGCGTGACTTCTTTAAACTTATTGGCATCTTTTAATTTAATTGCAACGCTTGGTTTTCCTTTATCGTCAAACGTTTGTTTTGCGCCTCCTTCAACGAGGTCGCTCCCATCCATCAATACGTTATCATGTACATCGCGAAACGTTAACTTCGCCTCTGTAGATAAAATTTCACGAGCTTTATTTTGATCCTTCACCCCTGCTAATTGAACGCGAATACGATCGTTCCCTTCTACGTCAATGCGTGGTTCGCTCACCCCAAGCACGTTAATGCGTTTATTTAACGCGCTTACCGTACTAAGCAACACGTCTTTCGTAATTTTTTCTCCTTCTTTTGTCGGCTTCACTTCGTATAAAATTTCAAAGCCACCTTGCAAGTCTAAGCCGAGCTTAATGTTTTTTACGATTTTCTCTGCTGTTGTTCCCATCATGCCGCCTAGTAAAACGACAAGAAGGAAAAAAGCAATGATGCGACTACGTTTTACCATAAAAATCCTCCTCTATTCTGGCACTTGCCAGAATTTTTACCAACAAAACAAATTATGAATGACAGTACACTTTCTGTCAATTTACAAACAAACAATTAAAACAATTGTTCTAATTCTGAAAGCCCCTCTTCCGTAAACCAACGGTCGTGCTTTTGCTCCTTTTGGACAACATACGCCATATAATCGCTTGCACGCAACGATAAAACGTCGTTTACAAACTCATACAACCGCTTCTCTTCTTTGTTTTTTTTCCATTTTTTCACCATTAAACAATTCCATACATCTTCAATCGTTGCTTGTTCATAACCGAGCAACTTTAACTCATCTACTTTACTTTGTAGCGCTGGCATTAATTGTTCTCGATCCACATTCATCTCCTCCATTTTGTCATGCTTGGCCAACATGTGCATATATTTCATTGTATAAAAGATGACCTCATTTGAGAAGGTAGGGAGGAACATGTCCAAATTTTTGAAAGGAACGATCATTTTAATTGTTGCAGGATTGTTAACACGCATACTCGGTTTTATTAATCGCATCGTCGTTGCTCGTCTCATTGGTGAAGAAGGCGTCGGTTTATATATGATGGCAGTTCCGACACTTGTATTAGCGATTACGATTACACAGTTCGGCCTCCCTGTCGCTATTTCAAAGCTTGTCGCTGAAGCGGAAGCAGTGGGCGACAGACGAAAAATAAAAAAAATATTAGTTGTATCCCTATCTATTACGATTGTTTTAAGTACGATCTTTTTTCCAGCCCTACTCGCCATCGCTCCCATTCTTTCTAACACATTGTTTACAGATGCGCGCGTTTATTACCCGCTCGTTGCCGTTGCACCGGTCGTCCCAATTGTCGCTGTGTCTTCCGTTTTGCGTGGATATTTTCAAGGAAGACAACAGATGAAACCATATGCGTATTCTCAATTACTTGAACAGGCAGTGCGCATCACGCTTATCGCTGCTTTTACAACCGCTTTTTTGCCATACGGGGTTGAATATGCAGCAGCAGGGGCGATGGTTTCTGCAGTCGTTGGGGAATTTGTATCACTCGGTTATTTATTCATTACGTTTAAACGAAAAAAACCGATTCGCATTCGTTATCGCTTTTTCGCTTACGTAAAAGAAGGAAAGGATACGTTCGTTTCACTCATGCGCATTGCTGTGCCCACGCTTGGAAGCCGAATGATTGGATCCATCGCCTGGTTTTTTGAACCGATTGTTGTTGCACAAAGTTTGGCTCTTGCCGGCATTACTGCCATCCATGCGACAAAACAATACGGCGAGCTTACTGGGTATGCGCTGCCCCTTTTGATGCTTCCATCATTTATTACATATGCGCTCGCCACTTCACTCGTTCCGGCTATTAGTGAAGCGGCTGCCCAAAAACAATATCGTTTAATCGAATATCGCTTACATCAAGCTGTACGGTTATCACTTTTAGCCGGGGGACTGTCTATTGTTGTGTTGTACGTATTGGCAGAAGAAATGATGCAACTCATGTATGGGGCAAATGAAGCGGCGATTTTTGTCAAAGTGATGGCCCCGTTTTTCATCTTTTATTACTTACAAGGTCCGTTGCAAGCTGTATTGCAAGCGCTCGATTTAGCAAAAGAAGCAATGACAAATAGCTTGATCGGTGCTATCGTCAAAACAGCGCTTATTTTTTGGCTCGCCTCCCAACCATCGCTTGGCATTATGGGGGCTGCGCTAGCTATCACGGTTGGTATCATGATTGTTACATTGTTACATGCAGCAACGATCATGAAAGCCATTTCTCCTTCTTTGCACGTAAAACTATACGTCGCACATTTCATCGTCATTATTTCTGTGGCGACGGTTGGGCATTGGATCGTTCCGTTTTTACCATTTTCATTGCTTGTCAAAACCATTGTCGCCATCACGATCATGACGTTCATATATCTCACTCTCGCTCAAGCGTTTCGCCTAGTTGAAAAAGATGAGTTTCGCCAATTGTTCCGATAGTCACTCATCTTTTTCGTCAATATAAAACGTTCCATTTTCATATGTACAATACGAAATGTCGTCCATTCGCTCATATCCGCGCTTTTTTAGTTGCTTCATTAACCATGCGCTCGTTCGATTGATGAGCGCTAAATGTTCTTCTTGAATGATACCGTCTTTAATAAGCGGCAACGCTAAAGACGGTGTTTTCTTTTTTCCTTTTTCTTTTTCAAATACGGACAGTTTGCCAGACGGCTCTAAAATGGCAAATTCGACATCCGCAATGTTTTTAATATTTTTTTCACGCAATTGAATAAGCAAATCGTCAAAGTTGTATCGTTGTTTTCGCATCGCTTTTTCATCAATTTTTCCGTTGTTAATAATGATCGTCGGTGACCCATCAACGAGACGACGAAACATTTCGCTTTTTAAAGAAAAATATGCAAAAGCAATCTGGGCGATCGTTAATACAATCATCGGCACGATCGTGTGAAAAATCGAGTCTTTTGGCTGTTCAATCGCAATGACCGCCATTTCCCCAATCATGATAAAAACAACTAAATCTAAAATGCTCAACTCACCAATTTCTCTCTTTCCCATGATACGAAAAATAAATAAAATAACGCCATACAACAATAACGTCCGTAAAATAATCGTTACGTACTCCACGACGATTCCCCCTTATTTGTTCTACGTTTTTATTCTAAACAAATGGACGACCGAATATGTTTGTACTAAATGCAGGAAGGAGGGGGACGAATGATTCGTGCTATTTTTCATGGGGTCATAACGATTTTTATAAGCTCTATCTTATGTAGCTTTATATTCGCTCTTTTGTTGAAGTTGACAAATTATGATGAAACATCGTTGCAATGGGTCATGCACGTTCTCGCATTTTTATCGTTGTTTTTTGGTGGGTTTATTGCAGGTGGGAAAGGAAAAACGCGCGGTTGGATGCTTGGTGGAGCAACGGGCATCATCTTTACAACAATCATTTTTTTATTTCAATTTCTCGGCATGGACCGAACGTTTTCAATCGAACAGTGGGGATACCACGCAGGGTTTCTCGTCACAGCTATCATCGGCGGGATGATTGGTGTTAACGTAGCGACATCTCGTTCACGAAGCACATAAAAATAAGACAGGCAACAAACCTGTCTTATTTTTCATTCACGACTTCACGAATGGCTGCACGGTCGTATGTAAGACGTGAGCCGTCACCCGCGCGAATGACGACCGTATTTTCATCAAGTGAATCGATGATGCCGTGCAATCCGCCAATCGTAATGACTTTGTCTCCTTTTTGCAAGTTCGCCTGCATTTGTTGAACAGCCTTTTGGCGTTTTTGTTGCGGGCGGATCAGCAAAAAGTAAAAAATCGCAAACATTAAAATGATTGGTAGTAAGCTCGCTACAGTTTCCATATTTTCACCCCTTTCTAAAAGTTTTTCGCATTCGGCTTATTAAAACCGTATTGTTCAAAAAACTGTTCACGGAAATCGCCAAGGCGATCTTCCCGAATCGCTTGTCGCACTTGCTCCATTAATTTTATCAAAAAGTACACATTATGGTAAGATGTAAGGCGGATACCAAATGTTTCATCGCATTTAATTAAATGGCGAATATATGCACGCGTATAATTACGGCACGTATAACAATCACAGTTCGGATCAAGCGGTGAAAAATCACGCGCATATTTGGCATTTTTAATGACGACCCGACCTTCACTTGTCATGACCGTTCCGTTGCGACCAATGCGCGTCGGTAACACACAGTCAAACATATCAATGCCGCGAATCGCTCCGTCAATAAGTGAATCAGGAGAGCCTACCCCCATTAAATAACGTGGTTTATTTGCTGGCAGTAATGGCGTTGTAAATTCTAATACGCGATTCATCACTTCTTTCGGTTCGCCAACAGACAAGCCGCCGACCGCATATCCTGGGAAATCGAGAGACACTAAATCTTGCGCACTTTGTTTACGCAAATCTTCAAACTCTCCGCCTTGTACGATGCCGAATAGTCCTTGCTCATTCGGACGTTGATGTGCTTTTAAGCACCGCTCTGCCCAGCGGCTTGTCCGTTCGACAGATTGCTTTATATACTCATACGTCGCAGGATATGGTGGACATTCATCAAACGCCATCATAATATCAGAACCAAGCGCATTTTGAATTTCCATTGCTTTTTCTGGCGATAAAAATAATTTATCACCGTTTAAATGATTTCGGAAATATACGCCTTCTTCTTCAATGCGGCGAAATTCGCTTAAACTAAACACTTGAAACCCACCAGAGTCCGTTAAAATGCCACGATCCCAGTTCATAAATGAGTGGAGACCACCGGCTTCTTTGACGATGTCATGCCCTGGTCGGAGCCATAAATGATACGTATTGCTTAAAATGACGCCCGCTCCCATTTCTTTTAATTCTTCAGGCGAAAGCGTCTTTACAGTCGCAAGTGTCCCAACAGGCATAAACATCGGTGTTTCAAAAGATCCATGCGGCGTATGAAGAATGCCAAGACGCGCGCCCGTTTGTTTACATGTTTTAATGAGTTCGTAACGAATTGGTGTCACGTATAGTCTCCTTTCTCAACTTATATAATAAGCATGGCATCGCCGAAGCTAAAAAATCGGTAACGCTCTTTTACTGCTTCTTCGTAAGCGTGCAACACATTCTCCCGACCAGCTAACGCACTAACAAGCATAATGAGCGTTGACTTAGGCAAATGGAAATTTGTAATCATTCCATCAATGGCACGAAACGTATAGCTCGGATAAATAAAAATATCCGTCCAACCGCTTTCAGCAACAAATGTGCCATCGTGACGGGATGCGATCGTCTCCAATGTACGTGTTGAAGTCGTCCCGACAGCGATAATGCGTCCGCCTTTTGCTTTTACATCGTTCAGCAATTGAGCAGTGCCTTCTGACATTTGATAAAACTCTGCATGCATATCATGTTCTTCAATGTTTTCTACGTTGACCGGACGAAACGTCCCTAATCCGACGTGCAACGTAATAAAGGCAAGATGCACCCCTTTTTTCCGTACATCTTCAAGAAGTTGTTCTGTAAAATGTAACCCTGCTGTCGGAGCCGCGGCTGAGCCTGCTTCACGTGCATAAACCGTTTGATATCGTTCTCGGTCATGAAGTTGTGCTTTAATGTACGGAGGAAGCGGCATTTCGCCAAGCGACTCAAGTACTTCAAGAAAAATGCCATCATATGAAAACGAAAGAATGCGTCCCCCATGTTCTAGCTCGGCTACACATGTTGCACGTAAACGACCATCACCAAATGAAAGCGTCGTTCCGATTTTCACTCGCTTCGCTGGCTTGACAAGCGTCTCCCATTGATCGCCATCGAGCTGTTTTAATAAGAGCACTTCAATATGTGCCCCTGTTCCTTCTTTTTCTCCGTACAGGCGAGCTGGCAATACGCGCGTATCGTTCAAAACAAGGCAATCGCCTTCTTTCAAATAAGATAAAATGGAACGAAATGTTGGCTCATGCGTCACTTCGCCTGTTCTTTTATCGAGCACCATGAGACGTGACGCTTCTCGATTTGGAAGCGGGGTTTGGGCAATGAGTTCTTCCGGCAAATAAAAATCAAATAAATCGATTTTCATATCCACGTTCCTTTCTTTATTCCATTAGCGAAAACGACCGATAATGTAAAAAATAAGCGATAAAACGACACTTAAAATGATTGATGTCATGATCGGGAAATAAAATGTTGCATTTTCTTTTTTAATGACGATGTCTCCTGGCAAACGCCCAAGTTTAATAAATTGCATCAAAAAACCGACAATGATAAGAACAACACCAATGAGCATAATTGTTTTTGGTAAGTTCGTCATTGCGGCACCTCCAAACCGAAATGGTTGTATGCAAGCGGTGTAACGATTCGTCCACGCGGTGTTCGTTGTAAAAAGCCGATTTGCAACAAATACGGTTCATATACGTCTTCAATCGTTTGCGCTTCTTCCCCAATGGTTGCTGCAATCGTTTCTAATCCGACTGGGCCACCTCGGAATTTTTCCATCATGCTTTTTAGTAGTTTATGGTCAAGATGGTCTAATCCTAAACGGTCGACTTGTAATTGCTCGAGTGCTTCCTTTGCTAAGAGAAACGTAATTGTTCCATCACCGCGCACTTGAGCAAAATCACGTACACGTCGCAGCAATCGGTTTGCGATACGCGGTGTACCTCGCGAGCGACGTGCAATTTCAAACGCCGCCTCTTCCTCGATTTCTACCGCAAAAATGTGCGCTGTTCGTTTTACAATATGGGCGAGCTCCTCGGAAGTGTAATATTCTAAACGACTTAACACACCAAAACGATCACGAAGCGGAGCTGAGAGTGCACCAGATCTTGTCGTTGCCCCTACGAGTGTAAATGGCGGCAAATCGAGACGTACGGAACGAGCAGCTGGTCCTTTGCCGATGACAATATCTAAACAAAAATCCTCCATCGCTGGATACAATACTTCTTCCACCGCCCGCGGCAAACGATGTATTTCATCAATAAATAGTACATCACCAGGCTCAAGCGTTGTTAAAATGGCAGCTAGATCCCCAGGGCGCTCAATCGCTGGTCCGGCTGTTGTACGCAATTGTACACCCATTTCATTTGCAATAATAGCGGCAAGCGTCGTTTTTCCAAGCCCCGGCGGTCCATACAACAACACATGATCAAGCGTCTCTCCACGCATTTTCGCCGCTTCAATAAATACGGTTAAATTTTCTTTTACTTTTTGCTGTCCAATATATTCCCGCAACTGTTTGGGGCGAAGACTGTATTCAAGCGATGCATCATCATAGTCGGCTACGCTTGAAATGAGACGCTCTTCCATCATGCATCCCCCTTACTTCAGTAGTTTTTGTAAAGCGAGCTTAATATATCCTTCTGTCGATAACCGCTCTTGTTTTAAAATCGGCACGACTTTTTGAATTTCTTTGTCCGAATAACCGAGCGCCTTTAACGCTTCAAGCGCTTCAGAAAGCGAGTCTATCGCTTCAAACGGTTCTGTAAATAAATTTGGGAAAGCATCAGGCACAATGGCTTGCAGTTTTCCTTTTAAATCTAAAATCATTTGTCGCGCTGTTTTCTTTCCGACACCTGGAAACTTACATAAGAACTTGTCATCTTCTGCTTCGATCGCTTCAACAAGCTGTTCAAGCTGACCAGCCGCTAAAATGGCGAGCGCCCCTTTTGGTCCAATGCCTGATACTTGCAATAGTTTAGCAAATAACATTCGCTCTTGGCGAGTGTGAAATCCGTAAAGTGCAAGCACATCTTCACGTACGTACTGATATGTATAAATGATGATTTGTTCCTGTTTGTTGATTTGAAATGAAAACGGATTTGGGGTAAATATTTGATAGCCTATGCCATTATTTTCAACGACGATATATTCCGGGCAAACGTAATCAACGTATCCACGAATAAATTCAATCAACATCTCGTCCTCCTTTTCTCACGCCTTTCATTTTAACATAAGACGAGAAAAGCGGAAAGCGTAGGGTAAGGCACAATCAAACATATAAGAAAGCCCGCTGATGTGCGGGCTTATTTTCCAAACGGCTCGTACGCTTCAATGACACGTTTGTAATTTCTTTTCGAACGAACAGAAATGCCTTTTTCTAATTTCTCCCGTTCGTGACTTTCAAGTTTTTTTACATCGATTTGAAAAAACGATTGAATGACGCGAGATGATTCACCTGGCTTTCCTTCAAAAATAGAAAGTGTACCATCTTTAGTAAGACCGAAATATCCTGCTTTCGTTAATGGGGATAAATCGTCAACATATCGTTGAAAAACAATTTGCTCATCATCCATATTGATCAGATGCCAATCTTTATATTTGTTCCAAATGTCTTTCATCGATGTCACCGTTTCTTCCTTTATTTCCTCACTCACTTCCCCATCCATATATACTGTTTCTAAAATGATTGTCATATGCACAAAGGTCGTATGTTGTGCAATAGATAAGCTAAACAATAGTGGAAGTATCATATACATCATCCTCACCTCATTCATATGTTGACCATTTTCTCCAAAATTAAACGGTCTTGCTACCGCAAGACCGTTATTCTAACATGGATTCATCTAAATTATGGTAAATTTCTTGTACATCGTCATCATCTTCAAGCATATCAATCAGTTTTAACATTTTCGTTAAATCGTCACCCGTTAACGTTGTATACGTTTGCGGAATCATTGTTATTTCAGCTGTCGCAAACGTAAATCCTTGCGCGGCTAACGTATTTTTTACTTGCTCGAACTGTTCTGGGGATGTATAAATTTCAAATGAGTCTTCCGTCGTCTCCATTTCATCTGCGCCAGCTTCAATCGCTTGTAACAACATCTCATCTTCATCTATATCTAAACCTTCACGTGCGATGACTATTAATCCCTTTCGATCAAATAAATACGAAACGCATCCCGTCTCCCCTAAGTTTCCACCATTTTTTGAAAATGCTACACGAACGTTGGAAGCCGTCCGATTTTTATTATCAGTTAAGCAAATAACCATGACCGCTACGCCGCCTGGTCCATACCCTTCATAACGAATTTCTTCATAATGTGTATGCTCTTGATTTCCTGTTGCTTTTTTAATTGCACGTTCAATATTTTCATTCGGCATGTTCGCTGATTTTGCTTTTTCAATCGCAAGGCGCAACGTAGCGTTTGTTGTCGGATCGCCACCGCCCATTTTTGCCGCCACATAAATTTCCTTCGCCAACTTCATAAACAGTTTTCCACGTTTCGCATCTTGTGCGTTTTTGCGACGTTGAATATTTTTCCACTTAGAATGTCCTGCCATTCGGATCCCCTCTCATATGTGAAAAATGTCCATAAAAACTATATCAAAAATGTATAAAAAAGAACAGGGGGAGCCCCTGTTCTTTTATCCACGATTCATGAATGGACGTTCGATCACGTCGCCCATATCGTTAAATATGTCGCGAATATCACGCTCTAGTTGATCCATTGGACCACCGTCGCGAATATCGTTATCGAGCGTACGAATACGGTTGTACATGCTTTCATTTGCAACCACGCGGACATTTTTGCCCGCCGTATATGGAGCGATCGCTTGACGGACGAGACGTTCAATTTGCGTTGTATTCTTTTCTGTCGTTGATACTGCAACAACGACACGTTCCCCTGAAACGACGGCACGGGCGTCTTTCACTTTAGCAACGCTTGCGGCACGTTTCGCAATTTTTTCAGCTAACGCTCCGTTATAGTTACGGTAATACGATGGGCGCGTACGTTCATCCATCGCATTTAAATGCCCGTGATAGTTGCGATCAGCACGACTGAAATTGCGATCCACTTGCGGTGTTCGCATCGTTCGATCCATGCCGCGATCGAGCATTTCTGTAATCGGTCCGTCGTTGTCACGCACTTGACGAACGTTTCCGTTTAGGCGCTCTGTACCGTAACGGCCGTATTGAAATCCAGTCATATCGTTTTCGTTTGAGTAATATCCAATCGGACGTGCGCGATCGGTATAACGTGTATCAAACGCTTGGTTATTACAAGCAACTAACCCGCTAAGTGCGATGACTGCACTAAGAACGAAAATTCGCTTCCGCAAAGGAAAAACCCCCTTTTTGCTTTTGTAGACCACCGTCTACATCATTAGCTTGTCGCAAAAAAGAGGTTTTATCGCTGTTAAAATTTTGGCGGGGCGATCGCTAATTGCCGCTTATGATGCGAACGTTCATGAAGCCGTTCGATAATCGCGCGGTCGCGTTCAGGAATAGGCTCGCCTTTTAAGTATTTATCAATCATATCATATGTTGTACCCATTTCGTTTTCATCTGTCTGTCCTTCCCAAAGACCTGCGCTAGGCGCTTTTGTAATAATTTCTTCAGGTACACCAAGAATACGAGCCATTTCACGCACTTCGCCTTTTGTAAAATGGACGAGTGGGACTAAATCAACGCCACCGTCACCGTATTTTGTGAAATATCCTGTATGCCATTCTGCCGCATTGTCCGTTCCGACAACAAGATAGCCGTAATTGTTAGCCACCGCATACAACGTCGTCATGCGCAACCGTGCGCGTGTATTCGCATCACCAAGGCGAGCGGCTTGCTCGTTCCATTGTCCTTTTTCTTTTAACTGCTTCTCGATTTCACCAAATAACACACGATGCGTTTCGGTTAAGTCGATGACATGATAGTCAATGCCGCAACTTTCCACAACTTTTAATGCATCTTCTTGATCTTTTGGATTGCTTTTACATGGCATAATAAGCCCTAACGAGTGATTAGGAAACGCTCGCTTAATTAAATGAGCAACAACTGCCGAATCAATGCCACCACTAATGCCGACAATGGCTCCGTTCATCCCTGCTTCTTGTACACGTTCACGAAGCCATGCAATTAATTTTTCAATTTTTTGTTCCATGTATGTACATCCCTTTCTTTTTCACATCATCATGTTCATTTTATCACACAAACAACAAAAAGAAAAAGAGGCGACTTATTGCCCCTCTTCTTCCTCACGATAAGGAACAGAAAAATATGGATTCATTCCATGCGGTTGCCCCTGCCACCCTTGTTGCCATCCGTATGGACCATATGGCATAGCTGGCTGTGGCATATACATTTGCTGTGGCATCATCGGCACATTTTCACCATACATTTGTTGTGGATATGATGCTTGTTGCGATTGTTGTGAATACTCCCCTGCACCTGTTGGCATCTGCGGCATCATCGGTTGCGACTGTTGAGAATATTCACCTGTTGGCATTTGTGGCAGATAAGGTGTCGGTGTCGGTTCACCACATCCACAATCATCGTTGTTTGCCATGTTTTGTGGATATGTCCACGGCATCATTGGATACATCGGTGGAATCCATGGATAAAAACCATATCCTGGCATGATTGGTGAAATAGGAATGCAAGGCATCGGCACTGGCAACGGCATCGGAACAGGCTGCGGCTGCATCGGTTGTTGTGGTTGCTCCTCCATCATTGGCGCTTGTGTTGGTGGAATCGGTGGAATATCTGGAAATGGTGGTATTTGCATATCTTCGTCATGTTCCATCATATTTGGCATAATATTTGGCGGCTTTGGTGGCAAAAGCGGCATCTCTTGTTTCGGTTCTTCTTTTTTCTCCGGTGTCTTTGCAATTGGAATTTCTTTTGCTATCGGTTCAACGTTTTGCGGTTGTTGTAATGGTTGCTCTTTTTTGTTTACATGAATATCCACATCAACTGAAACTTTCGGTGTTTCCTTTTTGACAGGTTTTACTGGTGTGGCTGGTGTTGGTACTTTAATTTTCATACCTGGCATAATGTAATTCGGATCGCTTAAATGAGCGTTCATTTTTTTTAGCTCTTCAAAATCAACCCCATATTTTTCTGCAATTTTCCAAAGTGTATCCCCTTTTTGAACGATATGAATTTTCACGTGTTTCCCCCTCCTATGTTCAGACGTGACGTGTATGTCATGTTCAGCTTGTCGCTACTAGGCTTCAACATAACTTATGAACGGAAAGCTTTTTTTATGATAAAAATAAAAAAGACCGGCAAAAAAAATGCCGATCTTATGCACGGGCTAACATGCGCTCAAGTGCTAACATCGCTCCTTCCGCTACATCGTTTGGCACGGTAATACGGTTTACAACTTTTCCTTCATGAAGCGATTCGAGCGCCCAAAGTAAATGCGGTAAATCAATGCGGTTCATCGTTAAACATGGACACATATACGGGTTTAACGACACGATTTCTTTATCTGGATGTTGCTGAATGATGCGATTCACTAAATTCATTTCTGTTCCGATCGCCCATTTGCTTCCTGCTGGTGAGTTAGCAATCGTTTCGATAATGTATTTCGTCGACCCCGCATCATCCGCTTGTTGCACCACTTCCCAGCTACATTCTGGATGAACAATAATTTTCATATCTGGCTTTGTTTTTCGAATATGTTCAATATGTTTCACTGTAAAGTTTTCATGAACAGAACAATGACCCTTCCATAAGATTACTTTAATCTGTTGAACATCTCCCTCGTATTGTAATGTATTTGTAGCCGGGTCCCATACAGCCATTTGTTCTAACGGAACGCCAAGATCGTATGCTGTATTTCTTCCTAAATGTTGATCGGGCAAAAAGAAAATACGCTCTTTTTGTGTAAACGCCCATGCGACCATTTTTTTCGCATTTGATGATGTCACTGTTGCCCCGCCATGCAAACCGACAAACGCTTTAATTGCAGCTGTAGAGTTGACGTACGTTAACGGTAAAATCGTATCTCCGAACAATTGTTGCAATATTGGCCACGCTCGTTCAACTTGTTCAATTTCTGCCATATCAGCCATCGAACAGCCTGCGCGCATATCTGGTAAAATGACGATTTGTTCGTCACTCGTTAAAATATCAGCAGTTTCCGCCATGAAATGCACGCCACAAAATACAATATATTCAGCTTCTTTATTTTTCGCTGCCACTTGCGCCAATTGTAATGAATCGCCTGTCGCATCTGCAAATTGAATGACTTCGTCCTTTTGATAATGGTGACCTGGGATAAATAAACGAGCGCCGAGCTTTTGTTTGACACGAGCCACTCGTTCTTCCATTTCTTCAACCGACAACTGTTTATACGTCTCTGGCATCGCATCTTGTTGTTGCATCAATTGTAATACGTTCATTCTTTATTCCTCCTACTGCACGTTTAAACTAATGTCTAGCGCTTTTGCTGAGTGCGTTAACATGCCTAATGAAATGTAGTCAACCCCTGTATCCCGGTATTGTGCAATATTTTCAAGCGTAATTCCGCCTGAAGCTTCTGTGATGATCGACGATGGAACGAGTTGGACAAATTCACGAATTTCTTCTGGTGTACGGTTATCAAACATAATGATATCCGCTCCAGCTTCAACCGCTTCGATGACTTGCTGTTTCGTTTCCGTTTCTACTTCAATTTTTACCATATGACCAAGTTGAGAACGAACACGTTCTACTGCTTTTTTAATCGATCCGCAAAACGCAATATGATTATCTTTAATCATCACTCCATCATATAAACCGAAGCGATGATTATATCCACCACCGCATGTCACCGCATACTTTTCTAACATGCGAAGCCCTGGTGTTGTTTTTCTCGTATCACAAATGCGTGTATGATTGCTGTTAAGTGCTCGGACGGCTTGGTTTGTCAATGTGGCAATACCACTCATGCGCTGAAGTAAGTTTAAAATGACGCGCTCACCTGATAAAAGCGGAATCATTGGACCGGAAACAACAGCAATCGGTTCCCCTTTTTTCACACGTTCTCCATCTCGTTTATACAATTGACATGCGATCGACGAGTGTAATAACTTATACCCGATTTCAATAATCGATACACCTGCGATCATTCCATCTTCTTTGGCAACAAATATCGCCCTTCCTTCATCCATCGGTGAAAAAATCGTTTCGCTCGTCACATCACGTTCTCCAATATCTTCTAAAAAAAACTGTTTGAGTAGTTCTTTTAACTTTAACTCATTCAACGGAACCCCTCCTTCGTGAAATGCTCTGCTTTCGTGCGTATGATACGTCGTTTTTCCCAATACATTTTTTCAAACGGTTCATCGCTTCGATAGTGAGCACCGCGACTTTCTTTTCTTTGCAAAGCGGAAGTCGTGATAAGCCATCCAACGATTAACATATATATGATCGTCCGCTTCTCGTCGTCATGCTCAGGTGCCACGTTTACAAGTTCATGAATGGAATATTGTTCAAACCATCGTTTTGCTTGAAACAATTGGTCATAATCGCGAACAATGCCGACATATTGCGTCATTACATGCTGAATTTCGTCTTTCGTTGGTAACACGATACGTAAGTGATTTTCTTTTCTTTCACTTTTCTTTAACGTCCGATGTTGCCCTGTTTTTTGCAATAAGTGAAAAGCCAATCTTCTACTAAAGACAAGCGCTTCAAGCAACGAATTGCTCGCTAAACGGTTTGCACCGTGTACACCTGTACATGCCGCCTCTCCAACTGCATACAATCCCGGTAGCGTCGTTTCCCCATCCATATTTACAACGATCCCTCCCATTAAAAAATGGGCTCCCGGAACAACAGGGATGAGTCCGCTACGCCAATCGACGTGATAGCGCTCACAAAGGGATGTGATCGTCGGAAAACGGGTTGGGAAGTGTGGAATCATAGAAATATTTAAAAATACGCAATGACCGTTTTTGATTTCATTGTCAATCGCTCGGGATACGACATCACGTGGAGCTAAATCTTTTTGTGGATGCACCCCATCCATCACTTGACGACCGTCATCGGTCACTAAAATGGCTCCTTCACCACGCACCGCTTCGGAAATGAGACCAACCGCCTTTCCATTCACGTAGAGCATCGTCGGATGAAACTGCACAAACTCCATATCCGTAACAGCTGCACCTGCGCGATACGCCATGGCAATTCCATCACCTGTTGCCGTTTCAACGTTCGATGTAAACGTGTACAACTGTCCAATTCCACCTGTTGCAATAACCGTTGCATTGGCGGTATACGTTCTATGTTTCGTTTGTACACCCACACAATGTCCATCGGAAACGAGTAAATCAATGACAGGATCGTTTTCGATAAACGTCACGCGTCCGGAAAGCTTCTTAAATAAAAATGATACCATATTTTTTCCAGTCGCATCGCCTCCAGCATGTAAAATACGCTTCATGCGATGCGCACCTTCTTGCCCAAAAAGGAGCTGTCCGCGTTCATCCACATCAAATGAAAAACCGATGTTCATAAAATGTTGAATTGCCTCACGTCCTTCTTGAACTAAAATACGTACCGCCTCATCATTATTGTGTTCACATCCTGCGATGATTGTATCTTCATAGTGAGACAACCAATGATCATTCGGATGAATGGCAGCAGCCACTCCCCCTTGAGCAAGCCAAGAATTACTTGTTTCTTTATTTGACTTCGTGAAAATAATCACATTTTTATACTCACATAAATGGTAGGCAACCATTAACGCCGCAAGGCCGCTACCAACAATAATCACATCCGCTTCACGCATGGATGTTCCTCCATTTCATACTGTCTTGACACCTATATTGACATATATTTAAACTGATGACAAGACTTTTGTTTTGGAAGTTGGTGAACGTGATGATTTATTTAGATTATGCTGCAACGACGCCAATGAGTGAAGAAGCATTAGCCGTCTATGTAGAAAGTGCAAAAAAATATTTCGGAAACGCAAGCAGTCTTCATGACATCGGAACAGCGGCAAATGAGCTGCTTACCGTTTGCCGAAAACAAATCGCTCAACTCGTTGGTGGTGAAGAAAAAGGAGTATATTTCACAAGTGGAGGAACAGAAGCAAACATTCTCGCCATTCGTTCGCTCGCCTATGCCTACTGTCATAAAGGGAAACATATTATCACTTCAACCGTCGAACACGCTTCTGTTCATGCTGTATGCGCTCAGCTTGAACAAGAAGGATTTACCGTTACGTACGTGCCCGTTGATCGTTTCGGGCAAGTAAATATTGAAGCGCTTGAACGGGCATTGACAGAGGAAACGATTCTTGTGTCTATTCAACATGCGAATTCCGAAATCGGTACGATTCAGCCGTTAAAACGAGTTGGGGAGTTATTAAAGAAAAAACAAATCATCTTTCATAGCGATTGTGTACAAACTTTTGGTAAAATACCGATAGATGTGAAACAGTTCCATCTCGATAGCATATCTATCTCTAGCCATAAAATTTATGGTCCAAAAGGGGTGGGTGCTGTTTACATGAACCCACGCGTGCGTTGGCACATGTGGCTACCAAACACAACACATGAAGGCGGATTTCGACCGGGAACTGTCAACGTGCCGGGCATCGCTTCATTTACAACCGCTGCGCATGAAGCCGAAAACAAGCGAAAAACAGTTCAACAACACATGAGTGAATTGCGTCGGTACTTTGTTGAACAAATCGCCCAAAAACAACTGCCGATAACCGTGTTTGAGCATCCAACTGACCAATTGCCACAAATCGTTGGCTGTCTCGTTCACGGCTTTGAAGGGCAATATGTCATGTTGCACTGCAATCGTCATGGAATTGCGATTTCTACTGGCAGCGCATGTCAAGTTGGAAAGCAAGCACCTTCAAAAACGATGATTGCGATCGGCAAGGAGGAAGATGAAGCGAAGCAATTCATTCGTCTATCGTTTGGTGTACGTACAACAAAAAATGATGTAGAAACGGTTGTTTCTGTACTTGAACAGCTTCAAAAAGAAAGGATGTCAACATGAAAAAAGAAAAAAAATTACTAGGGGAAGAACGACGGGCGCTTATTTTGCAATGGCTAAAGGAAAATCACCGCCCAATGACAGGCACGGAATTGGCAAATAAAACAAACGTAAGTCGTCAAGTCATTGTTCAAGATATTTCCTTATTAAAAGCAAGAAACGAACCGATTATTGCAACAAGTCAAGGGTACTTATATTTATCATCATCTTCTACTCATATGCACACGCGCGTGATCGCTTGTTGTCACACACCCGAACAGACGAAAGAAGAACTGTATATGATTGTCGACCATGGCGTCACGGTTAAGGACGTCAAAATTGAACATCCGGTATATGGTGACTTGACAGCATCCATTATGGTCAGCAATCGGTTAGAAGTGGATGAGTTTATTCGAAAAATTAACGAGACGAAATCCGCCTATTTATCTCAACTGACGGACGGCGTGCATTTGCACACACTTGAAGCCGATTGCGTAGAAAAGTTAGATGAAGCATGCGCTGCTTTAAAACAAGCAGGATTTTTGATCGAATAAAAAACATCCCTTTTACACGAGGGATGTTTTTTTCACCGTATAATACGGATAACTACCTAATAGTTGCACCGTACAGCCAAGTGCTTCTAGTTCTGCAATCGCTCCAGGGATTAAAACGTCATCCATTTTTTGATCGATATCAATGATAAAAAAGTAATTTCCAAGTCCTGTTTTTGCTGGTCGTGATTCAATTTTTGTTAAGTTGAGCTTTCGCCACGCAAACGCCGATAACACTTGATGAAGCGCTCCTGCTTGATCTTTCGGCAACATAACCATCAACGTTGTCTTAAAACCGTCTTCTTGATCTTTTACAGGCAATAAGCAACGTTCACGATGCAAAACAATAAAACGCGTATGGTTGTAGTCATAATCATGAATGTTTTCTTTCGCAATCGCTAAACCGTATTGTTTTGCAGCAAGACGATTGCCAATCGCTGCGATTTTTTCGTTCGGATGTTCGCTCACATATTTAGCTGCTGCACTTGTTGAAGTGACGTATTCGTACGTTGCATGCTTTAAATGGCGATGCAAAAACTTATGGCATTGTGCAATGGCATGTGAGTGTGAATAAATGCATTCAACATGTAACCAATGTTCCAATTGGGATGGATGAACAAGCAAATGTTGCTCAATTGGTGCGATAATTTCCCCCACAATTGGCAAATTGCATTCATGAATTAAATAATCAATCGTCAAGTTGACAGAACCTTCAAGCGCATTTTCTAACGGAACGACGGCCAGCTCTACTTCGCCGTCACGCACAGCGTCCATGCATTGCGGAATCGTATGATATGGAACGTTCGGGATATGAGGGAAAACGGCTTCAACAGCCGCATGCGTGAACGTCCCTTTTGGTCCTAAATATCCGATTTTCACATGTCTTCTCCTCTCTACGCCCCTGATCCAAGAATCTCTACTTTTTCAACAAAAGGTAGCTGTTTTAGTTGCGAAAGTAGCTCATCAATTGTCATCGTCATCTCGCTTGTACTGATCGATAGCGTCACATTTGCACGCCCTTGAAGCGGAATCGTTTGATGAATCGTAAGCACGTTACAGTTGGCTGCTGCAACAACGCTTAATAGCTTTGAAAGGGTGCCTGAGCGGTCTTCTAAATGGAAAAAAAGCGTAATAATTTGTTCACGAACCATCGTATGAAATGGAAAAACGGCGTCGCGGTATTTATAAAAAACGCTTCGGCTCACATCAACAAGTTGCACAGCGTCAGCGACGGAATCGACTTTTTTTCGCTCAATTAATTCTTTTGCAGCCAATACTTTTTTCATCGCCTCAGGCAATACATCTTCACGCACTAGGTAAAACTTTTTATCCACCGCACAAGCGCCCCCTTTCGCATTAATCAACAAATTCAAATTCGTAATTCAACAGCTTCACAATATCCCCATCTTTTGCTCCGCGAGCGCGCAGCGCATCATCCACCCCAAGTGAGCGCAACTGACGCGCAAAACGACGCACGGACTCTTCTCGTGAAAAATCGGTCATTTTGAACAGCTTTTCAATCTTTTCCCCTGATAAAATAAACGTTCCATCATCATCGCGCGTAATATGAAACGGGGCTTCTTCTTTTTCGAGCTTGTAAACAACGCGATGAATCGCTTCTTCTTCTTGTGGATAAAGAGGAAATTCTGGCGTCGTCTCAAGCAAATCAGCAATGGCAAATAACAGTTCACGAATCCCTTGACGAGTGACTGCTGAAATAGGGAAAATCGGCACATCTTCATTTAATTTTTCTTTAAACTGTTGCAAATGTTCCTCCGCATGTGGCATATCCATTTTATTCGCCACAATAATTTGCGGTCGCTCTGTTAGACGTAAATTATATTGTTTTAATTCTTCGTTAATGACTACATAATCTTCGTACGGATCTCGTCCTTCGATAGCAGCCATATCAATGACATGAACAATGACGCGTGTTCGTTCAATATGACGTAAAAATTGATGACCTAGTCCAACTCCTTGATGAGCACCTTCAATGAGACCTGGTAAATCAGCCATAACAAAGCTACGACCATCTTCTGTTTCAACGACACCTAAATTCGGAACGATCGTCGTAAAATGATAGTCTGCAATTTTCGGTTTCGCTGCTGAAACGACGGACAATAACGTCGATTTACCAACACTTGGGAAACCGACAAGTCCGACATCGGCAAGTAGTTTTAATTCTAACGTCACGTATCGTTCTTGTCCCGGCTCACCATTTTCAGCAATTTCTGGTGCCGGATTCGATGCGGTTGCAAATCGAGTATTTCCTCGTCCTCCGCGACCACCTTTTGCTACGACAAATCGTTGTCCATGTTCTGTTAAATCAGCAATCACTTCTTTCGTCTCATCGTCAATAACAACCGTTCCTGGTGGCACTTTGACAATTAAATCTTCGGCGTTTTTTCCATGTTGATTTTTCGACATGCCATGTTCACCACGTGGCGCCTTAAAATGACGTTGATAGCGGAAATCCATTAACGTTCGCAATCCTTCATCAACAACAAATACGACATCCCCGCCTTTTCCACCGTCTCCTCCCGCTGGACCGCCTTTTGGAACGTATTTTTCGCGCCGAAACGCGACCATTCCGTTTCCACCGTCGCCACCTTTCACATATATCTTCACTTGATCAACAAACATCGTTTTCCTCCTCCGATCTTTTCACCTTTTATTTAAAAAGATGAAATAGTTACACATATCGTTAGTTCGTGTTCTTGAATGACGCAATCACAAAGTGTGAGCGCATCATATTGCTTATGGTTTTGAATCCATGTTTTTACCGTCTCTAGTTTTTGAAGCATGCCACGATAATCAAAAAATAATCGTACATTTTTCTCTGTTAAATCGATCGTAATCGTTATATAGTTTTCAACATGTGGTGAACAACATTCCTCAAGCATATGTAAAAATGTTTGACACCATGTAACGAGCATATGATCATATGCATGTAATGAACGTGGCTCTCCTAACACTTCATACTCCAGTTGAATATGACGTGCTTGCCAATGGTACGTCATAAGCAATTCAGCGAACTGCTCTATTTGTAAATTCGTTAGCTTCGCTTCATTTTCTGCCTCAATGATAATTTGTTGAATGATCTCATTCACCCGATCAATCCGTTGCAAAGATAAATTTCCTTTAATTAACTGAATTTTATTGAGCCAATCGTGCCTGGAATGACGCAATGCTTCCACAACCGTCCACCGCTTCTCCATCATTCATTCTCCCATAAACAGTTTGACTATAATTATAGCATACGTGAACAAAAAGAAAACCCTAACCAGGTCGGTTAGAGTTTTCCACTTCTTTATGCTTCTTTTACAACAGGATAAACGCTCACTTTTTTACGATCGCGACCCATGCGCTCAAAACGAACGATGCCGTCAACTTTCGCGTAAAGTGTGTCGTCGCCACCGCGTCCTACGTTCAATCCTGGGTAAATTTTTGTTCCGCGTTGACGGTAAAGAATAGAACCGCCTGTGACGAATTGACCGTCTGCACGCTTCGCGCCAAGACGTTTTGCGATCGAATCACGACCGTTCTTTGTTGAACCTACCCCTTTTTTCGATGCGAAAAACTGAAGATCTAAACGCAACATGTCGTGTCACCTCCTACAACGTTTTCGTCGTTATGTTGACGTATTTACCGTAATCACGCTCAATCGTTTGGAGCGACACGATCATTCCTTCAAGAAGAAGTTGCACATCGGCTAGCACTTTCGCATCTTCAATTGTCGGAAGCTCGCAATGAAGATAGCCGTCCTTTCCTTGTTGAATGATCGGTTTCACATTCGTCAAGGCGACGATTGCATTGACCGCACCAAACGAAACAGCTGATACACCTGCACATACAATATCTTGTCCACGCTTCGCAAACTGAGCGTGTCCGCTAATGGTAAAGGAACGGATCGTCCCTTCTGCCGTTCGATTAATCGTTATACGAATCATCGCTTACGCCTTATGCGTTAATTTTTTCGATGACAACTTTTGTGTATGGTTGGCGATGACCTTGCTTACGACGATAGTTTTTCTTTGGCTTATATTTGAAAACAATGATCTTCTTTTGACGACCATGTTTTTCAACTTTCGCCGTTACTGTTGCGCCAGCGACTGTAGGATTACCAACTTTTACGTTTTCGCCACCTACAAATAACACTTTGTCGAATGTTACTGTTTCGCCTTCCGCTGCATCGATTTTCTCGATGTAAATCGCTTGGCCTTCTTGCACTTTAATTTGTTTTCCACCAGTTTCAATAATCGCGTACATATTTGCACCTCCTAAGTTAGACTCAGACTCGCCAGCTGCGAGGCGGTTCAAGCGAACGCTTAAATAGCCTTAGCTGAGCGGTTGTAGCACGGGTGCTACACAACATAGAAGATGATAGCATAAAAAGAAAACAATTGTCAATACATATAAATTAAATGGCCGATCGGTTCATTCGTTCGTTTCTCATGGAAATAAGCATACAACAATTCATTTTCATCGAGCTCCATTTCCATTTGATTTTTCTTTACGAGGATCGCATGTTTTTTTCCGCGATGAAACAAAAGAAGAACGCGAAATAACGGATCATTTGCATCGACGACAAGACGCTTTAACGCCCGATATTCGATTCGTTTTCCGTAGTAACGTTCAAGTAAAAAACGGATCCATACGTACGTTCGTTGCTTCCATTCAACCCAAATAGCATGTGCTAAAAAAAGACCGATGATCCATAAATTGATTTGCAACGGCACAAAAATAAATAAAGCAATAAAACATGCGATTAAAAACAAGGATGACGCATAAAGCGTTTGTTCATGCGCGCGTCGAAACGATGTACGCATTGTGCGGTAAAGGAACAATAACTTTCCTCCATCGAGCGGCCAAATCGGTAATAAGTTAATGAGTAAAATAGATAAATTGTACTCAAGCAGTTGCTTATACCACTCATCCGATAACATGTTGGCGCTATGTGCTATATATGCAATAAAAAAAATAACAATATGCTGAAATGGACCTGCCAGTATGACGATTAATTCTTCATGGAACGGACGATTCCCATGCTCATCCATCTCAGCTACCCCACCAAACGGCAAAAGTAAGATGCGTTTCACGCGCCACGAAAATAAATGTGCCGCTATAACGTGTCCCAGTTCGTGCCAAAGCACAATCCAAAACAACAAAAGGAGCATCTGAAATTGAGCAGTCATAATCGCCATAAGCGCAATGAACCAAAAAAGCGGATGAATATGAATGTTCATGAAAATAGATAGCCATTTATTCAAAGGAAATCACCTGAACCGGATCAATAAAATGATCCCCTTGTTTAACAGCAAAATAAAATATACGCTTTTGATCATTCTCCTCCGCTTTTCCTACTTCTTTCCCCGCCTCAATAAAATCATATAGCTTTACAGAAATAGCTGATAATTTTCCATACCACGTTTCACTTCCATCTGCATGTTGAATAATGACTGTTTTTCCATGCGGTTCTTTCACTCCTGCAAATACGACAATCCCTTCTTCGACTGCTTTAACCGTTTCATCAGTTTCGATAACAACGCCTTGTCCATTATGTTCAAACGTTTCTACAACGCGCGCTGAAGCAGGGAAAGCATATGCTGCTGTTGTTTCTTGTTGCTTTTTTACTGGAAAAAACGCAAGAGGCTTGCCGAATGTTTTTTCATACCATTGAGCAACGGTTGCAAATTGAAAATCTTTTTCCATCACTTGTTTGACAAACGTACGAGCTCCTTCCATTCTCGGTGAGTCATATTGAAATAAAATCGCAACACTAAAAAATAATAGTGCCGCTAGGAAGCTTTTAAATAAAAATATATCTTTGCGAAACAGCGACGATTCACGCTCCCCTTCGTACGTCACAACCGTTGGACTCCCGTATTTTTCATCTTCGTTCCAATTCGTCAACATCGTTTGAACGTAACGTTCACGCTCCTTTTTCCGCTTGGCGATTCGTTTTCGAATATGTTCAATTCGATCGCTCACACTCCCACCCCTCTCGTCCTATTTGTATTATATGTATGGAGAAATCGGGAAGATATGAATGAAAAAAGCACCTCCAACCGGAAGTGCTAGCGAGCGCTAAACAATTTTCTAATTTTCGAGAAAAAGCCTTTTTGTTCTTCATCATCAAGCGACATGAGCGGCACTGATTCGCCGAGCAGGCGCCGAGCAATGTTGCGATATGCTAACGATGCTTTGCTGTTTGGGTCGAGAACAATCGGCTCACCATTGTTTGACGCTTTAATAACGTGTTCGTCATCAACAATAATACCAAGTAAATCAATAGATAAGTGCATGACAATTTCATCAATATCTAACATATCATGATTTTTTAACATATGGCTACGAATACGGTTAATAATTAAACGCGGTCGCTTCATATGCTCTTCTTTTTCAAGCAGACCGATAATTCGGTCAGCATCGCGAACAGCCGAAATGTCTGGCGTTGTAACAACAATCGCTTCATCCGCTCCCGCAACAGCATTTTTATATCCTTGTTCAATGCCTGCAGGACAATCAATTAAAATATAATCGTAATCTTGTCTCAAATCGTCAATGAGCTGTTTCATTTGTTCCGGCGTAACCGCAGATTTGTCGCTCGTTTGGGCAGCTGGTAATAAATACAGACGATCTTCAAACCGCTTATCTTTCACGAGCGCTTTTTGCACGGTGCAACGCCCTTCGATAACATCGACAAGATCATAAATGATGCGATTTTCTAACCCCATAATGACGTCAAGATTGCGCAAACCGATATCGGTGTCAACAAGACAGACACGCTTTCCTAATAGTGCTAGCGCCGTTCCGAGATTTGCTGTCGTTGTTGTTTTGCCAACGCCACCTTTGCCAGAAGTAATAACAATCGCTTCTCCCACTGTCAAAAACTCCCTTCTAACCGAGTTAAATGCGGACGTAAATGCATTAATAGTTGGAGTCGATCGACAACAATTTGATCATGTTCGTCAATATAAGCACACTCCATTTCATTTCCTTCGTCAGTACGATAGTCTGGTGCTCGATTCATCACATCGCTAATGCGCAACTGTGTTGGCTTCATGACTGAAGCAGCAATGATCGCTTGACGATTTCCATCATACCCTGCATGAGCAATGCCACGTAACGCTCCTAACACAAAAATATTTCCTGTCGCAATGACGGTTCCGCCAGGATTTACATCACCGATTAAAAGCAAGTCCCCTTCGATATGTAGCACTTGTCCAGAACGAACAATTTTCGCAACAGACACAATTTCATTTTTCTTTTTCCACTCCAACGCCTCTTGTTTCGCCATGACATTGCTTACAATCGAGTGGACGATTAAATTTTTTCTCTTTCGGATAACATCGCGCAATCTCTCTTCTTGTTCACGCGTCAAATATCGGTTGCCAATATGCACGTGCACCGCAACAAGCGGACCTTCCTCGTCACGGGTTGTCGTCACCAACAATTCGTCCACTTGTTTTAATAGTTCGTCATAGGCGCACGTATCATCGAGATGCAACGTCAACCCTTCTTTCGTCCCTTTCATCGACACATATGCTCTTTTCTCTTTGCCAGCCACGACTTTCACCTCAATACATATTTCTCCGCATTTTTTTTGTATTCCTTCACACTGGCGACGATTCATCCCGTTTCTCATGCCACTTTAACAACGTTTGCTTTAGCGGATAGGCGATGATCAAAATGACAATTGTATGAATAAACAACGTTGGCAAAAAGCGTGCTTGAAAAAACGTTGAAACAGACATAGTCGTTCCACCAATAACGAGCTGAATGGCGTATACATACCATTCCACACATGCGATCGCCACAATGGCAAAAAAAGAAGCTGTCCATGCGTTTTTATGCAAAACGTTCATCGCTTTTGCAATTAAATAAGCAATGAGCGAAAAGGCAAAGGCATAAGCACCTAATAGTTCCGTATATACTAC
The DNA here is from genome assembly GCF_051200995.1 of Anoxybacillus eryuanensis. Lineage (NCBI taxonomy): Bacteria > Bacillati > Bacillota > Bacilli > Caryophanales > Anoxybacillaceae > Anoxybacillus > Anoxybacillus eryuanensis. Next base: position 242,969 of record NZ_JBPODS010000003.1, read on the forward strand.
ATCGTATAATAGACCGAAGATGAATCCGTACATCATTCCTTCTGTTTGTCCAATAAAAATCGTAATAAACACGATAAAAACGAGCAACATACGCGGCACAAGCACATAAACATCAAATAATGGCTGTGAAACCAATTGAACAATAATGCTTTCTAATAAAAACATAACGGTCACAAGGGAAGGAAGAAACAAGCGACTCATTGTCCTTCCTCCTCTTGCGACATTTCAATTTTTCGTTTCACAATAATCACATCATCAATGTCATAAAAATTCGCTGCTGGCTTGATATAGGCAATTTGTGTAAGCCCGTATTCATCCGCAACGACTTCTTCAACTTCTCCGATAAACAATCCTTTTGGAAAAATCCCACCAAGTCCTGATGTAAATACGCGCTGCCCTTTTTCTATTTTTGCATCATATGGAATGCGCTTTAACAGCAACGCTTCTCTCTCTTCATCGTATCCTTCTATTAAGCCGAATACGTTTTCATCTCCTTGAATAAATGCGGAAATGCGGTTTTGTCGATTTTTTGCGCTCAGCAGTTGCACCGTTGCGCTAAATGGGGAGACGCTACGCACTTTGCCGATTAACCCTTGAGGTGTAATAACAGCCATATCTTTTTTCACACCGTGCTGCGACCCTTTATTGACAATTAACGTCTCTTCCCAACGATCTGGATTGCGCCCAATGACTGTCGCTTGAATAGCAACAAAGTCACGTAAACTTTCCTTTTTATTCAAAAGCTCACGCAAACGTTCGTTTTCTTTTTTTAGAGACTCCACTTCTGATTGCAAAAGAACGTATTGCTCTAAATGTTCTTTTAAACGCTTGTTTTCTTCATATGTATGGCGCAAATCATTCACATTTTCAAAGAAGCCCGCAACAAACTGTGCGGGCTTATGCACGATCGATTGCATAAAAACAACGGTGTCTTTCACGAAATTTTCCATCCAACTTAGTTCGTTTCGCTCTTTTAATGAAAAGCCGATCAAGGCGACGAGAACCATGATGCTGACAAGTAATATAATGAGCCGTTTATTTAAGAAAAACTTCGGCATGAGAACACCTTCTTACACATTAGCGATGGTCTCGCGCTTTATTTTTAAATAAATGGATATGATCAAGCGCTTTTCCTGTACCGATTGCGACGCAGTCGAGCGGATTTTCAGCAATAATGACTGGCATGTTCGTTTCTTGGCTAATGACTTTATCTAAATTCCGTAACAACGCTCCCCCACCTGTTAAAACGATTCCGCGATCCATAATGTCGGCAGCAAGCTCTGGAGGCGTTTTTTCTAGCGTATTTTTCACAGAATCAACAATCGCATATACGGTATCACGCAACGCTTCAGCAATTTCCTCCGCATGAATTTCAATCGTTTTTGGCAAGCCTGTTAACAAGTCGCGACCGCGAATTTCCATGCTTCCGATTCCTTCTGGATTTCCTGCTGAACCAATTTCAACTTTAATCGCTTCCGCTGTACGCTCCCCGATCATTAAATTGTACGTTTTGCGGATATATTGGATAATTGCTTCATCCATTTCGTCACCCGCAACGCGAATCGATTGGCTCGTCACAATGCCACCTAAAGAAATGACAGCAACTTCCGTTGTGCCACCCCCGATGTCGACAACCATGCTTCCTGTTGGCTCCCATACTGGTAAGTTTGCCCCGATTGCCGCTGCAAACGGTTCTTCGATCGTATAAGCATCGCGAGCACCTGCTTGTCTAGTCGCATCGATGACTGCACGCTCTTCTACTGCCGTAATCCCTGACGGTACGCACACCATGACGTATGGTTTTCCAGCAAACAATCCGCTATTTTTCGTTGCTTGTTTAATGTAGTATTTCATCATAATCGCTGTCGTTTCGTAATCTGCAATGACCCCGTCTTTCATCGGACGAAGCGCAACAACATTTCCTGGCGTACGTCCGATCATTTGTTTTGCTTCATTTCCAACCGCCACAATTTGTTTCGTATCTTTTTGAAGCGCGACAACAGAAGGCTCGCGCAAAACAATTCCTTTTCCTTTGACGTATACGAGCGTATTTGCAGTGCCTAAATCTATTCCGAGATCTCTTGATCCAATGCCAAACATATTCGTATCTTCCTTTCTGAAACAAAATGCTTTCAAAAACTCATGACATTTATTATAACGCAATTGCAATGAAAAGAGAATGATTTACACATATCCTTTTTCTTTTAAACTTACATATGTTTTGTCGCCAATAATTAAATGGTCAAGCAACTCAATGCCAACGAGACGACCGCATTCTGCGAGCCTGCGCGTCACTTCAATATCTTCGCGGCTCGGCGTTGGGTCCCCTGACGGATGATTATGAATACAAATAATGGACGCTGCCGAACGTTTAATCGCTTCTTTATACACTTCGCGCGGATGAACGATCGACGCATTTAAACTGCCAATGAATACTGTTTTTTTATGCATCACTTGGTTTTTCGTATTTAAATATAACACAACGAAATGTTCTTGGCTTAAAAAACGCATATCTTCCATGACATAACGCGCACCGTCTTCTGGCGAACGAATGACGTAGCGATCATCGTATTGAAGTTGATGCACACGCCGACCGAGTTCAAGTGCTGCAATAATTTGAATCGCTTTTGTTTTTCCAATGCCTTTAATGCTTGTCATTTCTTCAATGGTCGCATCTTTTAGCTGGCGGAGTCCTTCGAAATGGGTGAGTAAATGTTGTGCGAGCGTGAGAACGGAATATTGTTTCGTCCCCGTGCGAAGCAAAATAGCTAACAATTCTTGATTTGATAAGCTTTGCGGTCCTTCAGAAAGCAAGCGTTCACGCGGGCGTTCATCGGGCGGAACATGACGAATAAGCATACGTTCCCCCCTCTATTTTAACCTTTTTTTAACGAAATGGATAAAATCCGAATTTTTTTAATTCGCGAGCGAGTTTTGCGACCGGCAAACCAACAACAGAAAAATAATCGCCGTCAATTTTTTGAACAAAAAGTGCCCCGCGCTGTTGAATGCCATATGCCCCCGCTTTATCAAGCGGCTCCTTTGTCGCAATATACGCCCAAATGTCTTCATCTGAAAGCGGCCAAAATGTAACGTTCGTTTTTTCAGCAAACGTCACGCACTCTTTTGCTGTACAAATCGCTACACCTGTCCACACTTCATGTGTCGTTCCGGATAAACGTTTTAACATCCGAAAGGCGTCTTGTTCATTTGCTGGCTTTCCAAGCACTTCTCCTTCACATACGACAATCGTATCAGCACCGATGACGCACGCATCACTTGCTTGTTGCCATACCGCATTTGCTTTTTTATACGCGAGCTGTTGTACAATTTCATTTGGGGATAAGTTCGCATCAAATGATTCATCGACATCGCTGACGAGGATGTCAAACGGAAGTCCAAGCATACGAAGAAGTTGTTTACGGCGAGGAGAACTAGAAGCTAATACAAGTTGCATCGTCATCACCTTTCTGTCATGAGCGTTTGTTTCAAGGAAGATACACTTGTATCGTACCAAATTTATACACAATATACAACGGTTCGACAAAGAAAAAAAGAAGCAAATCGCTTCTTATTGTAAAACGTTTAATATATATTGTTGTGCTTTCCATAGTTGTGCGTCATCGTTTGTTTGTTGAAAAGTTTGAAGCGCTTCATACGCTTTTTTCATATGTTCGTTATGAAACGAATACGACTGTAGCTGTTTCCACTGTTCATTAACAAGTTGTTGCCCAGCTAGCAACTTGCTAATAAAAGAAACGATCGTAAAAAACGCTTCTTTTTCTTTTTCATCGATGGATACATTCCACGGTTTCACGTATGTGTCAATTCCGAGCGGTTCATATAATCTTGCCATTTGTTTCGCTTCTTCTTTTGTCAATGCCATCCCTAAAAACACGTAAACAGGATTTTTTCCAACCGTAACACTCGGACGATGTTGTGCTTCTATTTTTTGTACATATGCACTCGCTGCTTCGTCGTCTTGAAACGCTCCTCCTTGAACGACAAAAACCGCCTCCGTTATTTGTGCACTCGACACTGCCGTTTTTTGCTCTTGTTGTAACGTTGCTGTCGATGCCGGTTTACTTTCTGTTGTTGGAATGATCGTTAACACAAATAACCCGAAGCTTGTCCCAAGAACGATAGCTAAAGCAATCGCAAACGCAAACGAACGCCAAGGTGATCGTTTTGTTTTATATTGTTTATCCCATTCAATGAAATCATGTTGTTCTTCGCTTTGTTCCTCATTTTGCTCACTTGACCATTGCGGTAACGTGCTCATCGCAGTCGTGTACGGTTGCTCTTTTCCGTTCACTTTAATCACGATCGCTTTTTTCGCTGGCTTGTCCATTTTTTTCCCTCCCGCTGTCATTCTTCGCCCATCGTAACATAAAAAAAGAAAAAAAAAACGAGACATTTGTCGTCTCGTCGTGGAAGGTTTTCGTCAAATTTCGCACTATCGCTCTTGAATATCATTTACCGACAATTGGTCAACTGGTATACCACCTTCTTTACAAATTTGCTTCGTTTCCCCTTTTAAACAAACAGCATATGTGATCGTACCATCACTTTGCTTTGTCACAATGACATACGAATCATCATTTGGTGGCAAACGTTTCGATGTGTATGGATCTATCATCCCTTCAAGAACCCCATCATCGACTAATTGTTTGTACGTCAACGTTTCGCTTTGATTCGGCGTTAAAAACTCGACTTTTTGCGCACCAACATGAAGCCGTGCCGCTTCATACAGCGTATACGCATTCGCAACAAACGCTTGATCGCGCGACTTTTTAATGACCTCAACGACAGACACAGTCGCAATCATGACTAAAATACTTAAAATGACGATGACAGCTAACAGTTCGATCAGCGTCATTCCCCGTTCATCTTGCATCCGACCGACCCCTTTATTGTTCCGTTAATGAAGGAAACGGATTTCGCTTTTCGCTCGGTTGCGGTAAATCAAGCGGTGGCAATTGCTCAATCCATTGGCGCAACTCTGGTGCATAAAACGTTGAAACCGTAAGAGAATAAGACAGTTCTGGCACTTCATCGGTGACTGTCGTCCATTCTTCATATCCTGTGAACGATAAAAAATCAACTGAAACGATGCGCTTTGATCGCTCTAACACATCGATAAATTGTTCGAGTGCAAAATAGGAAGGAGAACGAACAGATAGATTGACTGTCAATTTTTGAATCGGCGTTGGAGGTCCTTCAACATTTTCTCCTTCTTGAAAAGTAAGCGACAATACCTCACTATTTGAGACGACCTCTGCTTTTTCAATGTCTAATAAAAATTGTTCAACAAACGGTTGAACAGGAATACGTTTTTGTAGTTCGACGATGCTCGTGCGTAATTCGCCCGACGTTTGTTTACTTTGTAACGTTTGTAACAACTTTTTTTCCGTTTGTAATTCTGTTTGTAATTGCTCCCGGCGATCATCGAGCGGTTTATATACATACATATAAAGCGCAAATGATAGTAACACAAACAACAAGAGAGAGAGGCTGATCATTAAAGTTTTTCTCATGTTCCCCCTCCTTGTTGCTGTTTTTTCCATTCTTCCATGTTTAATTGAATAGAAAATTGACCGATATATCGTGGCATTGTTCCTTCTTCTTCCGTCTTTCCTTCTGTTGCGGTTAAACTCGTCAGTTTCACATCAGCGATAAACGATGCATCTTTTAACGCTTGTAAATAGGCGGCGCTTTCACGTGTTGTATCAAATTGAGTCGTTAATTGAATGGCCCCATCGCGGGCATACGAAACATTGATTAAAAAGCCGCGCTCAGGCAACCGTTCAATAAATTCATGCAACAGCGCGACCGTATGAATCGGATATTGTTCTGCCCATTGAATCGCTTCTTGTAATTGGACTCCGACAGATGCGTTCGTTGCTGTTTTTTGTTTTTCTTCTTCAGCGATGCGCAGCGCTTTCGTTTGATCGAGCTCCGTTTTCAATTGCTCAATTTGCTGTTCCATGCGCTGGACAATGAAATAAAATGTTATTGCACTAACAATGAATAAGACCGCCACCACAATTGATAAAAGCGGAATGAAGCGCGATTTCCGTTCTCGCTTTGGGAGTAAGTTAATTTCTACTAACATGTGCATTACCCTCTTTTAATCCGAGTCCAATTGGTAAGTAGTAAGCAGGGTCGATCGAAAGCGGCAACGTTAACGTTTCCACCGCCACATCAAGACGCTCTTGTAATAAGTGGGAAAACGTATGAATGAGCGGATGATCGCCAGTCATAACGATACGCGTAATTTGCGCCTCGCCTTTTTGTAGTGAAAAACGATAAAAATTCATAACACGCTCTAGCTCTTTGTATACATCTTCAAGTTGACGTTCAGGTTGTCCTTCTTTTAACCATTTCCATCCTTCATTCGTTTTTTCCCAATATGTCCATTGTGAATCAAACGCTAACTGACGAGTAAATATCGGACGATGCTGATGAAAGACACTGACATTTAACGATGATAAATCAAATTGAACAAATAAAAAGTGATCGACGTCGTTCGCTAAATCAAACGTGTAAAATAAGCGATACAAACTAAGCGGAGAAATATCTGCTACAATCGGTTTTAACTTAACTGCTTCAAACAGCTCCGCATATTGCATCACGTTTGCTTCCGGAGCTGCAAATAATAAAACGTGAAGTGCTTCTTTCGTTTTCTCAAGCACCGCATAATCAAATACGGCATCTTCAAACGGAAGTGGAATGGTCGCACCAATTTCCATAAATAAATAACTGCGTATATCTTCATGCTCAATTTCTTTCGGTAATGGAATTTTACGAATGACGATAAGCGGATCAGGCACGAGAAAACGGACGCGACGACGTTTTATGTTCCACATATCGACACATTGCTCCATAATGTGAGCAAGTTGCTCTTCATCAGCAATTTTCCCGTCGCGCACAATCCCTTCTGGAAGCGGCCATTCCTCGCATGTATGCCATATGAGCGGTTGTTGTTGTTTTAACTCTACATAGCGAATGACGTGATCTTTTATGACAATGTTGCCCACTTTATTTTTCATCGAAAAAAGCCGCATAGTTTGTTCTCCTTACATCATAGCCTTTACATACATATCAATCATCGCTTCACCAAAAAAATAGGCGATCAGTGTACCAACAACAATGGCTGGTCCAAATGGCATCGGTTCGCCACGCTTCACACGCCCTATTGCCATGCCAATCAGACCAAACATCGTTCCAACGAACGTCGATAAAAAGAACGCTAAAATCGTTAATTTTACCCCAAGCGCCAAACCGATCACTGCAAATAGTTTAATATCTCCACCACCCATTCCACCTTTACTCACAAGAGCAATAAGAAACAACATCATCAATCCAACAAAACTACCAAGCAAACTATCCCACCAAGGAGTAAGCGGCACAAGCCATATGCGCTCAATGAAAAGAAGTGGCGCAAAAAATAATAAAACACGGTCTGGAATAATCATATAATGCACATCAGAAACGAAAATAATAACGAATAAAGAAATGAGCGTCCAACTAACGGCTACTTCCGCTGACCAACCGACAAGAAATGGAGCGAGCGTAAACAATATAGCCGTGGACAGCTCAACGAACGGATAAACAAAGGAAATGCGCGCACAACACGCGCGACATTTCCCTTTTTGCAACATATACGAAACGACCGGAATTAACTCTAACGCTGTCAACGTTCGCTTACAAGATGGACAATGCGAACGCGGCGCAACAATCGACTCCCCTTTCGGCACCCTTAACCCAACAACGTTATAAAACGAGCCGAGAAGAAGACCAAGGAGGAAAGAAATAAAAAACAACATATGCGATCACTCTAATTGTAAATTAAAATTTGTTTATTTATTAATCATTATTCTGTTGCTGAATTTCGTTTACTGCATCACGTTTTAAGTCTTTTTCTTCTACAGCAGTTCCATCTGTTCCAAATACACCACGTGAGCTATTAATTAGTTTCACATAATATTTTAATTTTGTGTTTTCATTTTTTATAAGTACATAGGAATATGCTGCTTTTGGATCACCAGATTGGCCGGTAATTGGTTTGCCATCATATGAACTAGGTCCTTTTGTATATGTTGCAGTATTCCCGTCTGGATCTTTTACTGTCTCTAGATAGCCCTTGTTTTCTAAATAAGCAAGTGGAAGAACTGTATATTTACCATTAGCTGAAATTAAATCTTTATCCGCCGTTACAGCAATTTTTGCTGCGTTAATCATTTGTTGTGCATTTGCTACGTGCGCATCTTTTTTCGAGTTGTCGATTAATCCCCCAATACTCGGAATCGCAATGGCAGCAATAATTCCTAAAATAACGATTACTGCCAGCAATTCAATTAATGTTAACCCTTTTTCGTTGCGAATGAATTTCTTTAACATAATTCCTCTCCTTTGCAATTTTTTGTTTTCTCTCATCATTTTACACGATAACCAATCTAGTTGAAAAGTACTAGTTTTATTGTTGAATATGATTAAATATATCAAACATCGGGACTAAAATGGATGTGACGATTGTCCCGACGACGCTAGCGAGCAACACGATCATGAGCGGTTCAATTAATGATTTTAATCGATCGGTCGCTGCTTCGACTTCCGCTTCGTAAAAGTCAGCTACTTTCGCAAGCATCGCATCTAATGAACCCGTTTGTTCTCCAATCGCAATCATTTGCGTCACAAGCGGAGGAAATGCCCAATGTCGCTTCATCGGTTCCGTTAACGATTCTCCGCGCTCAAGCGCATCACGTGATGTGCGAATGACGCGAGCAACGACTTCATTTTCAACGACTGCTTCAACGATCGCAAGCGCTTGTAAAATAGGGACAGCGCTTGAAAAAAGGGAACTTAATGTGCGTGTCATACGAGCAAGCACTGCTTTTTGCATCATGCTGCCGAAAATCGGCATGCGTAATACGATCACATCTAAATAATATTTCGTCTTTTTTTGCTTCTTTAACAACAGAAGTAAGCCGTACATCATAAACATAAGTAAAATAACGCCCCACCAGTACGTTTGCATCACTTCACTTGCACGTAGCACAAACTTCGTAATCGCTGGCAACTCCGCTCCAAAATCTGCAAACATCGAAACAAACGTCGGTACGACACTAACGAGCAAAAAGATGACAACGATGACCGCAATGATTCCAACAACAACAGGATATGCCAAAGCGGAAACAATTTTTTGGCGTGTCCGATGCACTTTTTCAAAATGATCAGCAAGCCTCTCAAGCGTTTCTTCCATACTTCCGCTCGCTTCTCCCGCCCGAATCATATTAATAACGAGCGGAGGAAAAATGTTTGGGTGATTAGTCATCGCTGTAGATAACGGTTGACCGCTTCTTAATTGTTCTTCAATGTGAACAAGCGCTTTTTTTAACGCTTTACTTTCCGTTTGTTCGGCTAAAATACGAGTGGCGTCAACAATCGTTACTCCTGCTTTTAAGAGCGTCGCAAATTGACGCAAATAAATAACGAAATGTTGCAGTTTGACGGGATTACCGAACGTAATTTCTTTTGTTAATAGCGTCTGCGGCATTTCACGCACATCAATGACTTTTAATCGCTGTTCGCGCAGTTTCATCATGACATCTCGCCGCGACGAAGCAACGATCGTTCCTTTTTTCACCCGCCCGCGCACGTCGCGTGCTTCATAGCGAAATTGCGCCATTTATCATCATCCTTCCTGCAAGTACGGCTCGACCGATTCTTTTGCGATCAATCCTTGCTGCACAAGCTCTTTAATGCTCGCCTCAAGCGTATGCATGCCAAGTGCGCGATTCGTTTGCATGACGCTTGGAATTTGATGAATTTTCCCGTTGCGAATTAAATTGGCAACAGCTGCATTGTTTATTAAAATTTCTGTCGCTGCAATTCTTCCATTTTTTTGTGCGCGCGGAAATAATCGTTGCGAAACAATCGCAACTAAAACGGTCGCCAACTGAATGCGAATTTGTGCCTGCTGTTCTGGTTGAAATACGTCAATGATTCGATCAATGGTTGCAGGCGCACTCGATGTATGAAGTGTACCGAATACGAGATGTCCTGTTTCTGCAGCGGTAATTGCTGTTTGAATCGTTTCTAAATCGCGCATTTCGCCGACTAAAATGACGTCCGGATCTTGCCGAAGTGCTGCCCGCAAACCGTTTGCGAAATTGTTCGTATCGGTCCCAACTTCGCGCTGATCGATGATACATCCCCCATGTTTATGCACATATTCAATCGGATCTTCAAGCGTAATAATATGTTTGCGCATCGTTTTATTCATATAGTCAATCATCGCGGCTAACGTCGTCGATTTTCCGCTTCCCGTTGGTCCTGTGACAAGAATGAGTCCTTGAGGTTTTGTTACCATCTTTTTCAACACATCTGGTAGTTGCAATTCGTCAAGCGTCGGAATTTTTGTCGGCACAATACGGATCGCAAGCGAAATGCAGCCTCGTTGTTTAAACACGTTAACACGAAAGCGCGAAACGCCCACGAGGCTATACGACAAATCTAACTCCCCGTTTTCTTCAAAATAAGACCACATCTTCTCAGGAACGATCGCTTTTGCCATTTGTTCCGTATCAGTTGGTGACAATACGTCTTGCCCATATCGCTTCAAATCTCCATTGATGCGAAAAATAGGGGGAATACCGACCGTCAAATGAATATCAGATGCTTTTAACTCAAATGCAGTACGCAACATCGCATCTACTTTTTGTTTCATCTTCATCACCCTAGCCAATGCTTACGCGCAACACTTCTTCTGTTGTCGTCAGCCCTTGCTTTACTTTTAATAGACCATCATCAATTAAAAAAATCATTTTATTTTTTATTGCTAATTCACGTAATTTCGAAAGCGGTTCTCCATTTAAAATGACTTTTCTCATGTCATCAGACATGACCATTAACTCATGTAGTGCAATACGTCCTTTATATCCGGTCATATTGCACGTCGGACAGCCTCGACCGCGCATCACTTTCTCAATTTTCAAACCGCGCCGTGCAAAAATATCTATTTCTCGCTTCGTCGGTTCGTGTTCTGCTTGGCAATCGCGGCAAACTCGGCGCACGAGACGTTGTGAAACAACTCCTGAAAGTGATGTCGCAACTAAAAACGGTTCAACGCCCATATCAATTAAACGAGCGACCGTGCTTAATGCATCGTTTGTGTGCAACGTACTTAACACAAGATGCCCCGTTAAAGATGCACGAATGGCGACTTCCGCTGTTTCGCGATCACGAATTTCCCCGACCATAATAATGTTCGGGTCTTGCCGTAAAACCGAGCGCAACCCTTCTGCAAACGTCATCCCGACATTTGGATTCACTTGAATTTGGTTAACCCCCTCAAGCTGATATTCGACAGGGTCTTCAATTGTAATAATGTTCACATGTTCGCCGTTTAATCGGTTTAACGCCGCATAAAGTGTCGATGATTTTCCTGAACCCGTCGGTCCCGTAATTAACACGATGCCCGTCGGCTGTTCAATGAGTTGAATAAACCGTTGCAAGTTTACTTTATTAAATCCGAGTTTATTTAAATCATTTAATGCTGCACCTAAATCAAGCACGCGCATAACAATTTTTTCACCGTAAATCGTCGGCAACGTCGATACGCGCAAATCAATCGGATGAAAATCAATATTCATTTTAATGCGCCCATCTTGTGGCACGCGATGTTCTGTAATATCCATATTTGCTAAAATTTTAATGCGTGCCGTTAACATCCCTTGCATATGTTTCGGCAACGCTCGTTCTGTACGTAAAATCCCGTCAATTCGATAACGAATGACGACTTTTGTCTCATGGGGGTCGATATGAATATCGCTTGCTCGCTGTTCTACAGCCATTTGTAAAATTTGATTAACGAGCCGCACAATCGGCGAATCGTCTTCAACAAGTTTCTCTTGTTCGCGAGGCTCTTGGACCGATGCAATGTTTAAAAATTCTTCAACCGAATCATCAATATCGTAATATTTATTAATTGCCCGTAAAATATCATCTTTTGATGCGATCGCCACTTCAATATGAAAGCCGGTCGATAGACGCAAATCATCAATCGCAAAAAAGTCCATCGGGTCTGCCATGGCGACAAATAGCCGATCCCCTTCTTGCTTTAAAGGAATGAGCATATTGCGTTTCGCAAATTCTTTTGGTACAAGGTTCATTAATTTCGGATCAATCGGATACCGATATAAGCTGACGTGCGGGATGCCGAGCTGAAACTCTAATACTTCAATTAATTGTTGTTCGGTAATATAGCCGCGTTGCAATAACGCATCGCCTAATTTTTGCCCAGGAGCCTTTTCTTTTAACGTTTCTTCAAGCTGTTCTTTCGTAATGAGCCCTGCTTCAATTAACAAATCACCTAATCGTTTTCGCTCTTGTTTTTTCATGAGGTCTCATCCTCATTTCCTTTGATTTGCTCGTTTTCATTTCCCCATATATCTTCTTGTTGTGATGGTTGTGCTGAAGGTGTCTCACTTGGGGTTGGACTCGCTTCGTTATTTGCTCCCGCTCGTAATCCACGCACTTCGACGCGATGAATCGGCGGGTAAAAATCTTCTGAAACGAGAACCGTTTCAACTAACGTGCGGTTTCGATCGTACACTTCTTTATATAAGCGAATAAGCATTCCTTTTTTTCCTTCTTCTTTTATTCGCTTTTCGTTCGGCTTCAGCAATGCGCTATATTGTACAATTGTTTTCGGATCATAGTACTCAATAGGATCTGTTTTTAATACGTATTGATATATAAATGGTGCACCGATCAAAGACGCTCGCATGTCATTCCCTTCGATCACCCATTCAAAAGTGTATGCCCGATCGTTTGGATTAAAGAAAATAAAATCTTTTTTGTCTTGTTCAACAGCTGCTTCAAATCCTGCTTTGACTCCGTTTGGCAATACGGTGCTCGTATGTCGTTCAACAATTTCAAAGTTCGTCGGTACAATCGCTTCATATAAAACTGACGCAAATAACGTCATTGCTTCTTTTGATAAACTTATTCCTTGTTTTTTGAAAAAGCCCAAAACAGAAAATATTTGCTTTGGCTCAATAACCATTGTTGTTGTCGGAATTATACGAAGCTCTTCATGTAAAGGAATAACAGCTTGCGACAATATTGTTTGTTGTTGCATGTCTTCCCGCACGTATTGAACAAGCGATAGTTGAGTAGATGTGAGTGAGGCAGCTGCTTGTTCCAAATGAGTTTTCACCTTTTCCACATCAATCCAGTCGTTTGATGCACCGATAGAAGAAATGGCATCTTGCAATGCTTCGGCATCAACAGAAACGAGGAGAGGGGCGTGCTTCCCGCTCACCGCCTGTTTCATGCTCTCCTCAATATGAAACGTAAAATGATTCGTTTGTACCGTTACCTCTTTTCCTTCCAGTACAAGCGCCATCTTTGCTGATTGCTTCCATTCGTTCACTTTTTGACTCATTTGTTCATGCGCTTCTTCATATGAACGATTGGATACGTCAATCGGTCCGATCATCGTTCCTTCGGCAAATTTGTCTCCGCTAGCAAACGACTCGTACGCCCACGTTGCCAATTTTGTACTAGCAAGTAAATATGAAACGGTAATGAGTAACGTAAAAAATAGCTTGAATGAAACGATTCGGCGCACGGCATACGCCTCCTTATTCGACGTTCATAGACAATTCAATAACAACATCAGGTCCTTCTTCTTGCGCGCGCATGACGTCTTCTTTCGTTAAAATTGTATCTTTTGAAATGAGCACTTGACCATTTGCGTCAAAAATATCTTTTAATACTCGTTTTCCTGTTAACATGTCGATTTGTTTTTGACGTAATTCATCAAGCTCATTTTCAAATGACTTTGGCGCAATTTGTTCAATGAGCGGTTGTACTTGTGTTCCCTTTAGCGACAATAACGCATCAACATCGGAAACGAGCGTTTGTTGCGCATCTTCATGAACAATTAATAAATCTTTTCCGTATGTAATGACATGATCGGCACGAACGACGCGAGAGTCGTTTCCGATTTGTACTTCAATACCTGTAATTTGTCCCGTCTCTTCGTCAATATAAAATTCTGTTGCTTCTCCAAGCAATTGACCTTTTCTCGTCATCACTTTCGCTTGTTTAATCGCAATTTTTTTATTGACAAGCTCATTCGCAATAGGAATGACGTTTAAATCGAGAACAGCTCTTTCTTCTTCAACCGTTACCGCAAATTCCCCAATTCCGATCACATTTCGAAACGGAATCGCTTTCATACTAATTTCCCAATTTTCTTGATCAACAATTAAAAAGTCGACTGTTCCTTTTTCTGGGTTTATGACAAGCGACTTCACTTGTCCAAGTTGAACCCCGGTTTGAATGCTAATTACTGGAAGACCGATAACTTGTGCACTACTTTTCATTTTTTCCACCCCATTTTTTGTTCAGCGTAATGAATCATGTGTGCTAATTGTTGTTGAATGATTGGATAAGGCTCATATTGCCCGTACAATTGTTTCGCCACATCATATAACTTTTCATATTGTTTCGAAGCAACGTAATGCTCCATTAATACATTCGCAAATGTATAATAATCTTGTTCATGTAAACGAGGATGTAAATGTTTATAAATCAACTGTTCATATTCCTCGTCCGATAACAACGGACGCATGGCGTATAAAGAAGCTAGTAAATTTTTTATGAACGGTTTTGGAAGCATGCGTATCGCTTCATCGTCTTCTTCTATCGCTATTGTTTCATCATATATAGATGGTTCTTCGTCCACATACACGATGGCTTCTTCGACAATCGGTATGCTTTCTGCTTCATCTTGCTGTTTTTCACCAATAGCATCTCCTTCGATGACTGGAATCATTTCCATCTCATTTTTCTTTTCATCTACTATGCCATCATCTTCTATAACTGTCTCGATTTCATTTTTTTCATCGACAAAATACTCAGTCATCTCGTCAACAACAAGCTCGTCCATGTTAAGCAACTCATTTTCTTCTGTTTCAAACAAAGGTTGATTATATGTTAGCTCATCGTTTTCTTCGTCTGACAAATCAACCCATTGTTCATCGTTCAGCTCATGATGTTCGTTATTTACATCTGTACTGTCATTGTACACTATATGTAGCGGTTCAATCACATCGTCCATTTCGGTTAATGGTTCAATGATATGATCGTATTCATTATTGCGAAGAGGCTCAACGGAACCATGTTGTTCAACCTCTTCTAGCCCGTTACTTTCAAGCCACTCGAATTCCATTTCTTCCGTTTGTTTTTGTTGGAGGTCACGTTCTTCTTCCTGCTTTTCTTCTACCACTTCTTTGATCATAAATATCGGTTCTTCGTTTTGCTCACCTTCTACATCGTTCACTACAATTAAATCGTGCTCATGAATACGTGCATAAAATAAATGACCGAGCTTTTGTTCAAGTAAATATGTGCTAGCAATCAATAAAAGTAAAAGAAATAATACCGCTTGCCAAAGTGGAAATTGTTTTACAGCAATCATGCCAAAGACGCTTAATAAACAAGCGACCGTTAATAAAACCACGATCCCTTTTTTTGTCCACCCAAAAGGCAACCGAATATAGATGGGGATTAAGATGAGAAAGAAGATAGTGAAAAATAAATATGACAACTTGTTCCCCCCGTTCACAAATGATACAACACCTAACTCTAACATATTGTATAATAAAGTTATGTATTTTAAAAGAAGGGGAAGGAAAATGTGTCAAAAGAAAATGAATATTTTTTATGATAAACATGGTTTTACGTTAATTGAAGTACTATTATCCATTGTTATTTTATCATTTGTTGTGAGCGGCATGTTCATGTTTTTCACTAATGCGATGACATACACAGCGTATAGCCAATCAAAAACCGTTGCCGTCAATATCGCTCGTGGGGTTATTCATTATATGGAACGTCTCGATTTCCAAACGATCAACGCCTATGTTCATGACCATATGACAGAACAAACACCGTTCATACGCTTCGATGCTTCGTCATGTTCCAATACATCGTTATTTCCTAACGAAGACGTATGCCAAGCTGTTTTTGCACCAACGGTTAACAACGTAACATATGATGAAGAAGACGTACAAGCTTGGTTAATTCCATACGATCAAGCCATATGGTCAAACATAAAAACAAACCCGCCAAGCGAATTTCCTGACCCTTTAAAACAAACGATTCAAAACGAGAAAGATATAAAAGAAAATGTAAGCGACTATTTACTTCGTTTATATGTCACTGTCCGTTCAAATAACGAAGTGATCGTATTAAAAGGGGTGATCGCCAATGAAAGTATTCGCTAATGAACGAGGACTAACGCTTATTGAACTACTTGTCGGTTTAGCGATCACATCGATTATTGCTGCTTCTGCATATGGCGTATTTACAGCCGGAACGAAGGCGTATAAACGAATTGGCATTGAAAGTCAATTACGAAGTGAAGCAGATATATTGATGACAACGATTTTTAACGAACTATACACCCTTGCGCCAGACGGCTTAAACAAAAATGAATCAAACGAACATACATTAACGTTTGTCAATCACATAAAAAAAGAAATTGATACAAATACAGGTCTTGTCGAAGAAAAAGAACAAGAAGGACAAACGTTACAAATTAAGATAGATGAGGCAACAGGAACATTACAAATAAATGATAAACAAATCACATCAAGTAATTTACGCATCGTCCCAGAACAATCAACGTTCACTTATACGTGCGTACAAGAACAACAAAATGTATGTAAAAGCGGGGTCATTTCGATTCGTTTATCTGTTCAAGACAATGACCATCGCGACCTAGACGATCCATTATACATTGAACCGTTTACGTTGCAATCACAATTTGGGTTTTAAAGGGGGGAGAGAGAGGTGAATGAAAAAGGATATAGTCTTGTGCTCGTCATGTTAACAGTCACTATCTTTTTTATTATTGGACTTACGATTTTATCCGTCAGCATATATCAAGCAAAATTTACTCAAGTGCGCGTAGAAGATGTCACATCGCTTCACGATGCCGTCAAAAACGTAGAAGAAACAGTTGCTGAGCTGAAAGCGAAAGTCGAACAGTTAACGTTATCAACCCCGACACAGCTTGATCTCGATTTAGGAAATGCGCAAGCCGGCTTTTTAAGTGAACTCATGGAACGCCATAGCGTCACAATTGAAGATATCACCGATGCAAAAGGAATCGTGCGCAATAAACTATTTACACGTGTTTTTCGTATATCCGCCCCATATGGAAGCAAAACGGTCACACGTGAAGTGATTGTTACGAATGCACCGAGCTTTTTAAAATATGCCCTTGGTTCGCGTGAAAACGTTACGTTAAATGGCGGAGCATATATTGACGGCAATATATATGCTGAAAAAGATATATACGTCACAAACGTTGCCAACTATATTTACAACTCGACACTTTATTCCGTACAAACGAGCTTTCCGACGACAAGTGAAAAAAGTATATTGTTTGTTGAAGGCAACCGTTATGCGTGCGATCATGGAAATGGAGCAAGAAGTTGTTACACCGTATCAACTGCATTTACAAAAAACATGAACGATTTTACATCGGATTCACTGTTGTTTCAATACCAAGGACCGAGCGTTCAAAAAGAACAAGATGACTTTATTGACGTAAATTTTGATTTGACATTAAAAGACAAACTACTATCAGCGGCTGGCATTGATGGATTTGATCCGAGCAAACAAGCGCAATATCAAAGTCTTATTTCTTTACCATTATCCGAGCTTGTCGAACAAATAAAATCGTCATTTGCGACTGTTGTCGTTAATGACCCTGTCGATTTACCAACCGCATTAGAAGGCGCGATTGCCAGTGGAAAATCCATTTTCCTTGATACAAGTACCGTTCCGTATTTCGATATTACATCGTTAACTCTAAACGATGGGCAATGGTTCATTGTAAACGGTGACTTGACTTTAGAAAATGCAGGGAATTTACCTTTACAAATGAAAGGAAATATCATTGTGCTCGGCAATTTAACGATTACAGGACAAGTGGCGTTCGATTCTACCGTATACGTCAATGGAAATACGTCCATTTACAATACGACAATTAGCGGCTTAAATGGGAAAGAAGTTGTGTTACTCACAAAAGGCGAGCTAGAAATTGCTCGTGTCAATGAATTTACAAACCATTTTTCGTTCACAACACCAAACTTAAAAGGATTTTTCTATACAGACAGCAATGCAGTGATTTATGCTGTCGGATCATATATAAATATTGAAGGAGGGCTATTCGCTCGCGGCAACAGCTCTATGATTCCTTACACAGATGAAAACGGGTTGATCGTTAATACGTATCGTGGTGAAACGAATGATAGCGGAACAAATCTTTCGTTTCAAATGCTCATATCATCAGAAGAAGAGCAAAAGCAATATGCTCGTTTCGTCGTGAAACATAATAAAGATGTATTTATTAACCGTGGGCTTGGTTTACCGCTTGTTAAGCAGCTTGCCGTTATTGTCGATGAAATACGGGTACAATGAAAAAAAGGAGCTACTTGGCTCCTTTTTCCTTTAGCTGTTTTATAATGTTTTCGTGTTTCCAATATTGCGCAAGAGAAAGTGCGGTGTTTCCGGTTTTGTCTTTCACCTGCACATCGGCTCCATAGCGAAGCAAGAGCGTCACTAATTTATCGTAACCATACTCAGCTGCAACCATTAACGGTGTTTTTCCGATGGTTGTTTGCGCGTCTACCTTTGCTTTTTTCTCTAATAAATATGTGGCTACGTCAATAAAATTTCGTTCAACGGCTTTATATAGCGGGGTTTCACCAGCTTTATTTGCGATCTCTACGTTCGCGCCATGTTCATATAAAAAGCGAACAACATCGATATTTCCAGCCTGCACCGCAAGCAATAACGGCGTTTCACCATGTTTATTTATCGCATTGACATCGACGTCGTATTGACAAACGAGTTGTACAAAAGCAAGATTCCCACTCCCTGCCGCAATATGCAAGGGAGTATTATTTTCTTTATCTTTCTCTCGCACCGTCTGTTCATTCACTATTTGTTTCACAATTTCAATATTTTCTTCATTCCCTTGAGCTAAAGAAGAAGCGAGCGCGAAATGAAGGGGAGGAAGCGGCATAACAGCCGACTTTCCTCCAGATTTTAATAGTTTTACCGCAATGTCACGCTGACCGGTACGCATCGCCACATCGAGCGGTGTTTCATTTTTTATTTTGAAATTAATATTTTTTTCTTTTTTCATATATTCGCGCACTGCTTCAACGTTTCCTTGCTCAATCGCCCGGATAAATTTTTGTTGCTTTTCTTCTTGCGACGGAAAGCACCCACTTAACAAGCTGATGATGACAAATAGCATCACCACTTTTTTCATACATGTTCACATCCTTCGTTAGTACAACCAGCCGTTTTTATTTCCGCCTTTCGTTGGATCTGTCGCATGTTCTACGACACGAATGACCGTTGATGCCGTCCACGCTTTTCCGTTTTCATCGATCAATTTTACCGTCAGCGGTGTTTCACCGAGACGTTTCGCAGTCACTTCTCCATTTGAATCAACAACCGCATAATAACTATTACTGATAGTAAATGAACGGCTCACAATTTTTGTCGTCGCATTTGCTGGGATTGGTGCAATATATGGTAATACATTAATTGTTTTTCCTTTTTGCACAACGAACGTTGAAGGGAGCGAAATACCTGTTAACGGTGAACCAACATGAACAACGGCTGTTCCAATGACACCGTTATGCGCTTGCGCGGTAATTGTCACTTGTCCTGTGCTCACACCTGTAATCTTTCCATTTTCATCAACCGAAGCGATATTCGGATTCGATGACCGCCATGTAATCGTCTTATACGTTGCATTGTTTGGTGCAACTGTTGCTGTGAGAGTAGTTGTTTCACCGATATTCATATGGACAACAGTTGGTGATACGACAACTGCAGTGACCGGGATGGCTTGAACGGTGACAGTAACCGTTTTTTCAATCAGCTCATCATTTCTGTTAAACGCTTGAATAGTTAGCGTTGTTACTCCTTCTTTTAATCCGGTAATTGTGCCGTTTGCACCATTCACTTCAGCATACAAGCTATTTCCTAGTGAATAAGATACCGCTTTTTTTGCATCTGCTGGCGATACGGTAATTGGAATTGGAATTGTTTCACCCACATGAACAGTAAAATCGTTTATTGTCATCGAATCAACTGGGATGCGTACGATCACTGTCATCGTTGCTGTTTTTACGTTACCGAACACATCTTTTACACGCGCTGTCACTTGTGCTGTTCCTTCTTGTAATGCGGTAATGACGCCGTTTTGATCAATTGAAATGATTTGCCCGTTACTATTTTCGCTCCACTCCACTGAGGCGATCGTTGCTTCTTGTGGCAAAACGTTTAACAATAAACGCGCATTTTTCGGCACGCCACGATTTACAAACATCGTACTTGGTAGCGTGACATCTGTAATTTTGTAATCAGAAACAAACGACAAAGCATTAAATGACAAATTGACGACTTGCGTATTAATATCTTTATACGTCAATTTTGCTTGCGACAGTGAGAACGTTCCTTTTGTCATTGGCTTTACTTGAATGACGAACGTTTGTGGTTCAGCTACATACGTTGTTCCTGATTTTACAAACGAAATGTCTGGTAACATTCCTTTAATTGTATATCCTTCTGTGATTGTCCCTTGTTTTGTAAATCCATTCGGTAAAGAAACGACCTCAATACCTGCTGGCAATTTTTCTTCAAATGCCATGTTCGTTACTTTTAACAACGTATTCGTTAATAATGACAACGGTTTTGGTGTGAGTGTATATTGTATCGTCACCGGCTCATGAACTGGGGCGATCGTCGTTGAAATCGTTCGACTGACTTCAATATTTGCCGATACTTTTTCAATGACGACTTGAAATTCTTTCGTTACTTTTGCTCCACGTGCGTCTGTTGCTTCAATTTTTATTTTCGCTGTTCCACCGTTTGGCATATTGTGCGGAAGCGATTGAATAATTGTTGTGCCGTTTGGTACGTTGTTTTGCGCATACACTTCTTGATCGTTTAACCATACTTTCGTAGAAAATGTTCGATCTACTAAGTCTAAATCTTCCACTTTATACGAGAGTTCAATCGGCTGATTGCTCGGAATTTTTTCGTTTTCTCTCGGTGTGATAACTGTTAATTGCGGTGCATGGTTTGATCCGAAAAACGCACGGTACATTGTATTGACAAATAATTTTTGTTCATCTTCTGGGAATGCTGATGTTGTCCCTACATGCCCTGTTCCTGAGTATGTGACGTTTCCATTGGAATACGTATAATAATGGTTCCAGCTATCGTGTACATCACGAGGAGATCCATTAATATTGTACCAAGGGATTACATTCTCATTTTCTAAATTAAGCGTATAATATTGATTGTGCGTTGTTGCGATTGTAATGCTGTCACCTAATGCAAATGGATAGTTTGTCATTAAACCGCTATTCACTTGTTTTGTACTTGTCGATGCATTTGGTGCACCGTTTCCTAAATCCGTTTGCGGTTGAATTTGTTGCACAATCGGACCGAATTCATTTACCCATACGTTATTTGCTCCAAACATCACATCATGTGTAAACATGACGCTTTGACCAGATTGAATAAAGTTTTTGACGGATTGAACGGTATTTTGATTTAAAGAAATAACAGAACCACATCCGTTATAACAATCTGCAAAACCAAAAATAATCATATCATATTTTCCATTAATGACTTCATGTGAATAATTTGGTTCGTACACCTTGCTTTTTTGAAAATCTGCTAATGTTGTTACGTCAATATTAATATGATATTCATTTGTACGACTTAAAAAACTCGGATTCATATTTTTCGTATTTAATAAAGAACTTGCATCGTTCCCTTTCCGAATTTGTAATACTTTAATATTGGCAACAACATCTTGAAACTTCACAAACCCTTTTTCATAATCTTTTAACGCGCTTGTTTCATCAACAATTTCTACTTTCCAATAACGTGGTCCAGAATAGCCAGCTGGAAGAGTGTATGAAATCGTTCCTGTTGCTCCTTGCACTTGCTTTGATGCAACAATTTCTTCACTCGTATATTTGTCGTTAAAATCAGAGTCGATATATAAGTTGACAGTCAATAATTTATTTTGAAATTGTGTATAATTCGTAATTTGATATACAAATGACAGCGTATCTCCTTTTGTATACACCTGTGTCGAAGACGGGGCATTTGTTAACACAAAATGAGGACGTTTCGTGCCATTTGTCGCAAAATAGTTTTTCATGTTCGTATTCGTTGTAAAGAAAATGACGTTTGTTTTTGACTTCCATGCATTGGATTGAGAGTAACTATACAATTTACTTGTCGGATACTTTTTTACGCTGCTGTCATGAAGAAAAACAGGCAATCCTTTGTCAATATAAAATTGTTTGATTTGTCCAGCTTTCAAATCTGTCACATCGTTTAAAATATTCGTCGTATTATGCGATGCACTTCTATTGCTGCTCGTTGTCATGCCTAGTTTTGTCGGGTTATAATCGCCACTCGAAATCACAATCGCATCATATTTACCGTCTAATTCATCACGCAAAGCAACAAAACGTTTCATCGTCATCGTTGTCACATTGATATTCGACGTGCTCCCTAATTCTTGTTTTAACGGTGATGAAGATAATTGATTGGCATGACTAACAATTTCAAGAACATTGTATGTGATATTGTCATTCGCACGTACAGTGATGACAGGAATGAATAACGGAACGAGTAAAAGAAGCGTTAAAAATACCGAAACAGCTCTTTTCACCTATCTCTCCCCCTTTCAAAAATCCTACTTTTTATCTATTATACCAGCAATTTTCGTCTTACTTATATTTATTTTTTATAAAATTTCGTACATTTGAGATGAAATAAAGTGAACCTGTAATTAAAATAATATCATCTTTGGCGACTTGTTTCCGTTTCTCTTTTAACCATTGTTTCCAGTCATTTGTGTATTGTACATTCGGATGCGTCGCTTGTTCCGCAAGTTGCTCGGCGGAAAGGGCACGTGGAAAATCAAACGTTGTAAACGTCATCGTTTCGGCAATCGATTGTAGCTTTCGAATCATCGCTGTGACCGGTTTATCACCTAGCGCTGTAAAGAGCACGTGCACACGACGATTCGGATAGTGAACGTTCATCGTCGCAACAAGGCTATCAATTCCTTCTTCGTTATGTGCTCCATCAATGATGATCAATGGACGATCGTTCATCTTTTCAAATCGTCCGAGCCACTCCGCTTTTCGAATACCGTGATACACATGTTCACGTTCAATCAAAAACGAATAATACGTTCGTAAATAATCGGCGACCATAAGCGCGAGCGCAGCATTTTTTACTTGATGTGCCCCAAGCATCGTTGTCGTTACATGATGATATGTCGTAAACGGTGTTTGTAACGAAAAACGTTCCCCACTTGCTGTTGGTTCATGAGAGAAAAGCGTGAAATCACGACCAAGCGCATACGTTTTTGCCCGCACAGATGCTGCTTTTTCTTCTACTACTTGTAGCGCCTCGGGCTGATCGATCGCAGTAACAACAGGAATTCCTGCTTTAATAATTCCCGCTTTTTCAAACGCAATTTGTTCGAGTGTATCCCCTAATATATGTATATGATCGTAGCCGACATTTGTAATCACCGATAAAAGCGGATAAATGATGTTCGTTGAGTCTAAGCGACCACCAAGTCCAACTTCAAAAATGACAACGTCTTGCACGTTCATTTTACCGAAATAATAAAGCGCCATGGCGGTAATAACTTCAAACTCTGTCGGCCCACCTAATTCCGTCTGTTCTAACTGTTCTGCTAAAGGCTGAATGACTTGCACAAGTTTGATCAGATCGACATCGCTAATCGGTTGTCCGTTTATGCTAATGCGTTCATTAAACTGTTCAACGTACGGTGATGTAAATGTTCCAACACGATATCCTGCTTCTTGTAATATATGACGTAAAAAGCAAACGGTTGATCCTTTTCCATTCGTCCCACCCACATGAATCGCTTTGATGCGACGCTCTGGATGATCGAGCTTTTCCATCATCCATTCCATTCGTTTTAGTCCCGGTTTGACCCCTAACTTTAACCGTCCATGAATCCATTCAACTGCTTCTTTATATGTACGAACCATGAAAAATCCCCCTTCTATCAAAGTGAAAGACGAATCCAAAATGGATTCGTCTTCATCATAAAACTATTGTTTTAATTGTGCAAGACGGGCGCGAACAGCTTCGCGTTTTTCGATGTAGTCGCGCTCTTTTTTCCGCTCCTCTTCCACAACGTGCGCTGGCGCTTTCGCTAAAAATCCTTCGTTGCTTAATTTCTTTTGCACACGCTCGACTTCTTGATCGAGTTTTTGCAGCTCTTTTTCAAGACGTTTCACTTCTTCTTCAATATTAATTAACCCTTCGAGCGGCAAGCTTAGTTCTGCCCCTGTCACAACAGCGGTCATCGCTTTCTCGACCGTTGGAATCGTCGTGTCGATGACAAGCTCACTAGGGTTACAGAAACGCTCGATATATGAGCGGTTTTTCTGAAGGGTATTCGCAATTTGCTCGTCTTTTGCTTTAATGTGCAGCGTAATTGGCTTGCTTAGCGGCGTATTCACTTCAGCGCGAATGTTACGCACCGCGCGAATAATATCAACAAGCAAACGCATTTGTTCAGCCGCTTCATGATTGCTTAGTTCAGGACGAACTTGCGGCCACGGAGCAACCGTAATCGATTCTCCTTCATGCGGAAGTTGTTGCCAAATTTCTTCGGTAACAAACGGCATAAACGGATGAAGGAGACGCATCGTTTGATCAAGCACGTAAGCAAGAACGGAGCGAGTCGTTTTCTTCGCTTGTTCATCGTCACCGTATAGTGGCAATTTCGCCATTTCGATATACCAGTCGCATAAGTCGTCCCAAATGAAGTTATATAACACGCGACCAACTTCACCAAACTCGTATTTATCTGCGAGTTTTGTCACCGTCTCAATCGTTTCATTTAAGCGTGTTAAAATCCAATGATCCGCAACAGATTTTTCGCCATGTAAGTCGATGTGTTCATACGTGAATCCTTCCATGTTCATGAGCGCAAAACGGGAAGCGTTCCAAATTTTATTGACGAAGTTCCATGTCGCTTCAACTTTTTCTGTACTAAAGCGCAAGTCTTGACCAGGGGCACTTCCCGTCGCTAAAAAGTAACGAAGCGAGTCGGCACCGTACTGATCAATCACATCCATCGGATCGACGCCATTGCCAAGCGACTTACTCATTTTTCTTCCTTGTGCATCGCGCACTAGTCCGTGAATAAGAACATCTTTAAACGGGCGTTTTCCTGTAAATTCAAGCGCTTGGAAAATCATGCGCGATACCCAGAAGAAAATAATATCGTAGCCTGTAACAAGCACATCTGTTGGGTAATAACGGTTATAATCTGCCGCTTCTTCGTCTGGCCAGCCCATAGTTGAAAACGGCCAAAGCGCAGAACTAAACCACGTATCTAATACATCTGGGTCCTGTTCCCAATTTTCAATATCTGCTGGTGGCTCGTGTCCGACATACACTTCGCCTGTTTCTTTATGATACCATGCTGGGATGCGATGCCCCCACCAAAGTTGGCGAGAAATGCACCAATCGCGAATGTTTTCCATCCAATGTAAATACGTTTTTTCAAATCGCTCTGGAACGAAATTCACTTTTCCTTCTGTTTTTTGTAGTTCAATGGCAGCTTCAGCAAGCGGCTTCATTTTGACAAACCATTGTGTCGATAAATACGGTTCTACGACTGCACCGCTCCGTTCGCTATGACCGACAGAATGCATATGCTCTTCGATTTTAAATAGCACACCTTGTTCTTGTAAATCTTTGACGATTTGTTTGCGGCATTCGAAACGATCGAGTCCCTTATATTGAAGCGCATTGTCGTTCATTGTGCCGTCTTCGTTCATCACAAGAATGCGCGGTAAGTGATGACGGTTTCCGATTTCAAAGTCGTTTGGATCATGTGCTGGCGTAATTTTCACCGCTCCGGAACCGAACGACATATCGACATACTCGTCACCAATAATCGGAATTTCACGACCGACGATCGGTAAAATGACTGTTTTTCCGATCAGGTGTTTGTAGCGTTCGTCTTCTGGATGAACGGCAACCGCTGTATCACCAAGCATCGTCTCTGGACGAGTCGTTGCCACTTCGATATAGCCAGAGCCGTCTGCAAGCGGATAACGCATATGATATAGCGCACCTTGCACATCTTTATACACGACTTCAATGTCCGATAATGCTGTTTTTGTTACTGGATCCCAGTTAATAATGTATTCGCCACGATAAATAAGTCCTTTTTCATATAACGATACAAATACTTCACGCACCGCTTTTGATAATCCTTCATCAAGCGTAAAGCGCTCCCGCGTATAATCGAGGCCAAGTCCAAGCTTCGCCCATTGAGAGCGAATATGTCCTGCGTATTCTTCTTTCCATTTCCACGTCTCTTCAACAAATGTTTCACGCCCTAAATCGTAGCGTGTTTTTCCTTCGTTGCGGAGCTTTTCTTCCACTTTTGCTTGCGTCGCAATCCCCGCATGGTCCATGCCCGGAAGCCATAACACGTCATACCCTTGCATGCGCTTCATGCGCGTAATGATGTCTTGTAACGTCGTATCCCATGCATGTCCTAAATGAAGTTTCCCTGTCACATTTGGGGGTGGAATGACGATCGTAAATGGTTTCTTCCTTTCGTCACTTGTTGCTTCAAAAAACTTTCCTTTTAACCACCATTCATAACGATTTGCCTCAACAGTACGGTGGTCATATTTTGGCGATAACATAAAAATCCCTCCTTCAGTCAAATAAAAAACTCCTTCCATCCGAAAAGGACGAAAGGAGACTCTTTCGCGGTACCACCTTTTTTCTTAAGCAACGCTTAAGCACTCAAATCGATAACGGCGATGCACCGGCTTCTTCTACTTTCGTTCGAAGAAACAGCTCCAGGGCGACCTTCCGACGACCACAAACCTAGGAAATCTCGCAGCTACTGATTTCCCTCTCTGCAAGGCGGGTTGCGCCGTACTCTTCCCTATCTTCGCTTTTTTCTATTCATACATAATACTATATAAAAATCATATGAATCGTCAATAAGGTTTGCCACATTTTCACTCCTTTATACATATGATAAAAAAGAAAAGCTCCAACATGTGGAGCTAACCATTTGAAAAGGAAGTGAACATATGCGTAAACGTTTCAACCCGTACGCTTGGCCACCGTGGTTGAGAAAGCTGCGCTTTATTGCTGAACAATGCATCATCCCGATTACCGTTGTTCAAGCGATTCGCACCATTTTATTTCCAACAACAATCGACGTTATTTTACTCGCTATTTTCATTTTTCTTTCCTTCGCTTTACATTACGATTGGATTTGATTTGTTTGTTTTTCTTCTTCCCATTTTCCGATGACATATTCGATATTTTTCATTTGCCAATATGCCTGCTGCCAAGTAGCGGTGAATTGTCGCTCATGTCGTTGTTGTTCGTACCGATGAATGAGACGAACAAAACGATGTGGATCAACAAGTAAATGAAAAAATAAAAGCCGTTCATCTTCTTCAAGCGCCAATGTTTGTTCATACTGTGAAAGCCATTGTACTGCTTCATCACATACAATCGGATACGTATGCAAATATTGGCGAAAAAAGAAAAGTAAATCATGAAATGGAGGAGCCCAACGCGCTTGTTCAAAACTAATAAAATACGATGTACCATCATCTCGTTCGACATAATGGCGAAACGACGGGCGACCGTGAATATAGCAAATGCGCACCGTCTTTTTTTCTCGCATTCGCTCACGCCATTCATTTAACGTATGTTCAGAAAAAGAAATGGCGCGCATAACGTCAAGAAAATGGATGCAACATTGCAGTTGAAACGGCGACATATACCATTGTTTTTCACATTGTTCAATATACTGAGTTAATGTTTGTTTTGTCTTTTCAAGTGAGCTTTTTCGTTCCTTATAATACGATTCGATTTCCGTTTCCATCGTTTGCATTTCTTTTAACGAATGTTTATGCCATCGCGCCAAATCGTGAAAAAATGACGATGTTGGATCCGTTTTTTCTTTTAACCAAGGCATCATATAATACCATTGCCCATCTCGCTTTTTCGTTTCGTAAATCGGAATGGCAAGCGGTATACGGAGACGATGCGCTTGTTCAATCGCTTGCCAATGTGCCAATGAAGCGATTCGTTTGAGCGCATATGTTCTATTCGCTATTTCCCATTTTTGTATACGCTCATGTTGTAATTGCACCGTTTTCATCATCGTACAACCCTTTTACACTTTACTTGGCGTTGGAATGTATAGCAACTGTCCTTCGTGTATATCCGAACCGCTTTCTAAATGATTTGTACGCAACAACTGTTGGACAGATACGTCGTATCGCTCGGCAATCTTGTCCAACGAATCACCTTGTTGGACGATACAAATTTTCAAACGAGCAAACGTCTGTTCTTCATTTTTACCAAATAGTTTTGTTAAATATAACGCATTTTCATTTCGCTTTTCGTTCGTATCTCTCCCTTTCATTTCAAGTTGAAATGATTGTTTTTCCTCTTTTTGTTCTTCAGCTCGTTTATCTTCATGTTGCTCATCATCTAATAGCTGTTGTTCAACATGATTACTTTCTTCATGAAACATATAAAACGGTGGAACGTTGACGATACTTCCTTGATCCTCTTCCGTTTCTTCCTGTTGATATACTTCTTCTCTTGCGACCACTTCAAACGGTTCGAAATCGTCTACATTGTATGGCTCCCATTCATCATCTTCGCGATCATCGTCCATTTGAATACCATGAATGGCCACTTCTGCAATAAGACGTAATTCATGTTGCCTTAAATCATAATCAAATGATTCAATAAACACATACACTTGTTCGAGGTCATCAATTCGCTCTTTCGGTACGGTGACGTCAATCGGAAATTGATGCAAAAATTCACCAACTTGTTCATCGTTTATACGGACATGCTCAACGTAGCGAACGGCTTCAATCGATAGATCGTCCTCTCCATCTTCTTCCCGCTTCGCATACTCCCCTGACAGTTCCAACACCCCGCGAATATACACATAATCTCCTTGTTCCTCAATCGTAATGGTTGGTTGTAGCGAAATCGATAATAACTGATCAACGTGATGTTCACGCCGAAAGGCAATCGCTTCTTCAATTGAAAAACGCAACATGCTCATCTCTCCTTCAACGTCCAAGTCATTTCACATTACTATGATTATGAAGTGGAAAAAAGAAGTATGCATAAAAAAAGCGACGCCTTATAGGCAATCGCTCATTTTCGCAAACGCACGGCGCGCTGCTTCAATTGTTTTTTCGATGTCTTCATCGGTATGTGCAGTTGATAAAAACATGCCTTCAAACTGCGATGGTGGCAAGAAGATGCCTTCATTCGCCATTTCTTGATAATAACGAGCAAATAAGTCTAAATCGGACGTTTTTGCTGTTTCGTAGTTTGTGACACGCTCATTTGTAAAGAAGATGCCGATCATTGAGCCAGCTTGATTAATTGTATGTGGAATGCCGTACGCTTTTGCCGCTTCGCTTAATCCTTCCGCTAACCGATTCACTTTTTTCTTGAACGTTTCATATGTTTCTGGCGTCAATTGTCGCAACGTTTCATAACCAGCTGTCATCGCCATCGGATTCCCTGATAACGTACCCGCTTGATAAATCGGACCACTCGGCGCAATGTTCTCCATAATATCAGCCCGACCACCGTACGCCCCAACCGGTAAACCGCCACCGATCACTTTTCCAAGACACGTTAAATCTGGTGTAACTCCGTAATATCCTTGTCCGCTATAATAGTCGACACGGAACCCTGTCATCACTTCGTCAAAAATAAGAAGGGCACCGTATTCGTTCGTCACATCACGCAATCCTTGTAAGAAACCTGGTTCTGGCGGAACAACTCCCATGTTCCCCGCAACAGGCTCGACAATAACCGCCGCGATATCTTCTCCGAACTTTTCAAACGCATAACGCACGCTTTGTAAGTCGTTGTACGGTACAGTAATCGTATGTTGCGCAACCGTTTCCGGCACCCCTGGGCTATCTGGCAAACCGAGCGTCGCAACACCTGATCCTGCTTTAATTAAAAGCGAATCGCCATGGCCGTGATAACAGCCTTCAAACTTTACAATTTTATTCCGTCCTGTATAGCCGCGCGCTAAGCGAAGAGCGCTCATCGTCGCTTCTGTTCCCGAGCTAACCATACGAATGATTTCAACAGAAGGCATACGCTCCATGACAAGTTTAGCAAGTTCATTCTCGATTAACGTTGGCGCGCCAAAACTTGTTCCTGTTTCTGCTACTCGTTTTAGCGCCTCAACGACTTGATCATTTGCGTGACCTAAAATGAGCGGTCCCCACGATAAAACGTAATCAATGTATTCATTGCCGTCGATGTCGTAAATTTTCGAACCTTTTCCGCGCGCCATAAAAATTGGATCCATTTTCACCGCTTTAAACGCGCGCACCGGACTGTTTACACCGCCAGGCATAAGCTTTACGGCTTCGGCATATGCCGCTTTTGAACGTTCATAGCTACGCATTATTTTTCCTCCTTTAACCAACGAGCAACGTCTTTTGCAAAATACGTTAAAATTAAATCCGTTCCTGCTCGTTTCATGCTCGTTAACATTTCCAGTACAACTGCTTTTTCATCAATCCAGCCGTTTTGAGCGGCCGCTTTCACCATCGCATATTCCCCGCTTACGTTATAAGCGACAATCGGCAAATGGAAATGGTTTTTCAAATCGCGAATAATATCTAAATACGCTAACGCTGGTTTCACCATTAAAAAGTCGGCACCTTGATCCACATCCGCTTGCGCTTCACGAAACGCTTCTAGGCGATTAGCTGGATCCATTTGATACGTTTTTCGATCGCCAAACTGCGGTGCGCTATGGGCTGCATCTCGAAACGGTCCGTAAAATGCTGAGGCGTATTTCACCGCATAAGACATGATCGGCACATATGTGAATCCTTCTTCATCTAACGCTTGGCGAATGGCTGCGACAAATCCGTCCATCATATTAGACGGTGCGATAATGTCCGCTCCAGCTTTTGCTTGGCTTACTGCTGTTTTCGCTAATAATTCAAGCGTGTCGTCATTGACAATCGTTCCGTTCTCCACAACGCCACAATGGCCATGGCTCGTATAATGGCATAAACATGTATCCGCAATAACAACAAGTTCTGGAAATTCGTTCTTCATGGCACGAATGGCGCGTTGAACGATTCCGTGTTCACAATATGCTTGTGAAGCGATCTCGTTTTTTTCGTTTGGTACACCAAATACAATAATGGAACGTACACCTAATTGAACAGCTTCGCGCACGTCTTCAAGAGCATAGTCAAGCGACTGCTGATACACACCGGGCATCGACGGTACTTCATTTTTTATTTTTTCTCCTTCGACGACAAAAATCGGATAAATCAAATCTTCTATATGCAAATGTGTTTCACGTACCATCGCTCGTAAATTAGCCGTTTGACGCAAACGACGATGACGGGCAAATTGCATATTTACTCACCTCTTATCTTCAAATATTGATTAATCTCTTCAACCATTGCATCAATTGTATATGTATGTGGACAAACGTGAACAGGAATGCCTAAATCAAGAGCTGTTTGTTTCGTGATTGGACCGATGCATGCGATCGTAACAAAAGACAAATTGATGTCTTCCCCTGCGATCGCGTGCGCAAAACTATGTACCGTCGATGAACTTGTAAACGTAACGACATCAATCATTCGTTGTTGAAGGAGCGCAATGAGTTGTGGCTTCGCTTCTTCATTCATCGTCGTTTCGTAGACGATCCAATCTGTCACGTCTGCCATGTTACTTAATTGCTCTCGCAACGTATCGCGCGCTAAGTTCCCTTTCACAAGCAACACGCGCGTGTCGGTAGAAAGCAAAGGTTGTAACGTTTCCGATAAGCTTTCGGCAACAAATTCGTTTGGAATCAGATCGACAACAACGTTTCGCTTTTGCAATGCTTTCGCTGTTTTTTCTCCTACCGCAGCCACTTTCGGCCACGCTGGTGGCTGCGCGTCTTTCACCGCCTCAAAAAAATATTTGACACCGTTTTGACTTGTAAATACGATCCAATCGAACGTATGCCATTCATGTAATAAGTTATGATCCGCTTGTTTCGCTCGTCCAATGCGAATCAACGGCAATTCAACTGGAATCGCACCGTATCGTTCCAACGTTTGCGACAACGCTTTTGCTTGCGCTTTCTCACGCGTCACGAGCACCCGTTTCCCCCTGAGCATTTACTACATCTCCTTTAA
Organism: Anoxybacillus eryuanensis; assembly: GCF_051200995.1. Classification (NCBI taxonomy): domain Bacteria; kingdom Bacillati; phylum Bacillota; class Bacilli; order Caryophanales; family Anoxybacillaceae; genus Anoxybacillus; species Anoxybacillus eryuanensis. The sequence continues at coordinate 275,368 of NZ_JBPODS010000003.1, forward strand.
CACACGTGCAATCAGTTGTTTTGCACCACGTTCAATTAAACGTTGTGCCGCTTCAACCCCCACTTGTTCTGTCTCTGTTCCACGCACAATTTCTTTTAACACGTCTGTTCCATCCGGCGTAGCAACGAGGGCTGTTAGTACCACTTCATCTCCATCAACATATGCATATCCAGCAACAGGTACTTGACAACCACCTTCAATGCGCTGTAAAAATGCCCGTTCGGCGCGCACAGCACGTTCCGTTTGTTCATTGGTTAACTTATTTAACCAATGCAATAATTCCTCATCACTTTCTCGACACTCAATCGCCAACGCCCCTTGTCCAACCGCTGGGACACATATGTCCGTTGGTAAATATTGAGTAACTACTTCTTTTGCCCAACCCATGCGATGTAACCCAGCAGCTGCTAATATAATAGCATCGTACGCATCTGTTTTTAACTTCGCTAAACGAGTATCAATATTGCCGCGAATCCATTGGATTTGTAAATCTGGACGAACGGCTAACAGCTGCGCGGAACGCCGTAAACTGCTCGTTCCAACAACCGCCCCGCTTGGCAGTTGCTCAAACGGAACATGACCTTTCGAAATGAGCACATCGCGATGATCTTCACGCTTTGGTACGCATCCGATCATTAATCCGTCTGGTAAAACAGCAGGCATATCTTTCATACTATGAACTGCAAAATCAATTTCGCCATCTAGCATCGCCTGTTCAATTTCTTTTACAAACAGTCCTTTGCCCCCTACTTTCGATAACGTCACATGTAAAATTTGATCGCCTTTTGTGACGATTTCTTTCACTTCAAATTCAAACGGGGCACCGAGTTGTTTCAGTTGTTCAATGACCCAGTTTGTTTGGGTTAGCGCTAACTTGCTTCGACGCGAACCAACAATAATTTTTCTCATCTTTCTTTCCTCCAACAATCGCTAAAAATGAAATTGCGATAACGTACCAAACAAAAAGAAATTAATTAGTAAAATTAGAAAAGAGCCAATGTTCCAAAATGCCATTTCTTTTCCTTGCATCCCTTGAACAGCTCGCTTATATAAATAAAAACTGTATGTTGCAAATACAGTAAACGAACCGAGTACTTTCGCATCATATAAAACGAAATGATCTACTTTCATATATGCCCAAACAATGCCTAAAATTAAACTTAATAATAGTACCGGAACACCGACGCCGTTTAACACATAGGAAAGATCGTCAAACTTAGCTAAATCGCCAAGCCGCCATAATCGTTTTCCCCACTTTTTTTTCTTCAATAACTCATATTGAAGTAAATATAGAAGGGAAAACATAAACGAAATCGAAAACGCTCCATACGATAAAATGGCCATCGTAATATGAATAAACAACAGTTCAGACATCAATTGCTCTGCAATGCCAACAGTGTACGGTGTCGGTGCGAACGTATGCAATGAAAGAATAAAAAACGCTAATACGTTTGTGAAAAAGACGAGAAAATCAACGCGCAGCCATCCGTTAATCGCAAGCGATAACGTAATAAGTAGCCACGCGTAAAACGACAGCCCCTCCGCAAGCGTTAAAACAGGAAATCTTCCTGTCTCCACCATTCTCGCAAAAAAGAAAAATGTTTGCATCCCCCAAACAATAGAAAGCAACCCGAAAGCAATGCGATTTGCCTTCCGGTTGTGATGAAGAAAATCGATAAAATAAAACAAAACGGACGATGCATGTAAAAGAAGCGAGAGTTCGTACCATCTCGTCATGTCAAACATATTAGCTCTTCCTTACGATTGAAAAGATGGTTCTGCCGCTCGCTCGTGAACACAGCTTATCTCTTTTTGTTGCTGCTTCACTTGCTGTTCAATGTTGAAAATTTTCATAAACAACTGAAGCGCTTCTTCTGCATTGTCCTCTGCAGCCAATTCTTTTGCGCGCAAAATTGGATCGCGCAACAATTGGTTGACGATACTTTTCGTATGCTTGTTTAATACTTTTTTATCTCGTTCTGATAAATGTGGCAACTTTCGTTCTAAACTTTTCATCGTCTCTTCTTGAATGAGCATCGCCTTTTCACGCAAAGCTGCGATAATTGGTACGACACCAAGCATATGCAGCCATTGTTGAAACTCGTCCATTTCCTCAGCAATCATGCGCTCAATTTGCTCCGCTGCTTTTTTCCGTTCGGCTAAATTCGCTTCAACAATATCTTGTAAGTCGTCAATATCATATAAAAAGATGCTATCTAGTTCAGCAAGCGCAGGATCTAAATCGCGCGGCACTGCAATATCAATCATAAAAAACGGACGTCCTTTGCGCATTTTTTCAATGACTGCCATCGTTTCTTTTGTAATGACATATTGTTTTGCACCCGTAGAACTAATTAAAATGTCCGCCTCTAATAATGCGCATTGCAATTGTGATAACGGCTTAGCATCTCCGTTAAATCGTTCAGCAAGCTGCTGTGCTTTTTCAAACGTGCGGTTTACAACCGTCACGCGTTTAACGCCACTTCCGTACAAGTTTTGTAGCGCCAATTCACCCATTTTTCCGGCACCTAACACGAGCACATGTTTATTCTTTAAATCGCCAAAAATTTTTTTCGCCAGTTCCACCGCTGCATAGCTGACAGATACCGCATTTGCACCGATTTCTGTTTCCGCATGCGCGCGTTTAGCAAGCGTAATCGCTTGTTTAAATAGTTGTTTAAACACCGTGCCTATTGTGTTTTCTTGTTGCGCTAAAAGAAAACTTGTGCGCACTTGCCCAAGAATTTGTGTTTCACCTAAAATCATAGAATCAAGCCCGCAAGCGACGCGGAATAAATGTTCAATCGCTTCACGCTCTTCATAAATGCGCAAATACGGAGCGATTTGTTCTTTATCAAGCCCAAACCAATCCGCTAAAAATGTTTTTATATAATAACGCCCTGTGTTTAATTGATCGACAACCGCATAAATTTCCGTCCGATTACATGTCGATACGATGACGTTTTCTAACATGCTCTTTTGCTTTTGTAGCGCTTTCATCGCTTCAGCAAGTTCCGTTTGATTAAACGTCAATTTCTCACGAATTTCGACAGGGGCTGTACGATAGTTCACGCTGACAACAACGACATACATTCCCATCACCCCGAAGTTTAAAGTCATCTCATTTCATTATAGCACGTCTATGTTGTTTTTTCCTTATAAAGTGTGAATACAATTTGACAACTTTCGATCTTTCTTAAATGGCGCTCATTTAGTAAACTAGTGAACAGATGCTGTTTTAAGTGTCGCACGGAATTGGGGGAATTTCAATGAAAAAACGTGGTATTTTTTCCGGCATCATTTTAATTGGTTTTGGGACATACTTTTTACTTGAACGCTTTTTGCTTTTTCCATCTTTTCATACGTGGTCAACATTGCTGTTTATTATCGGGATCGCTTTTTTAGGTCAGGCGTATATCGGAAAAGATTATTCCGCCATTTTATCCGGTGTTGTGTTTACAGGGGTTGGCGTTCATTTTCATCTTTCTTCTCGTCTTTCATCGTGGCCAGATGATATAAGCGTATTGACGTTAATTATAGCGCTTGGTTTATTTTTGCAATACGTAAAAACGAAACAAGCTTTACTTCCTACCATTTTACTTTTTGCTTTATCATTCATTTTTTTATTTTCTCATCCGTTACAACAAGCGGTGACATTCGTAACGTTTGATTCACTCATCCACATTTGGCCATTGGCGTTCATTTTACTTGGATTGTACTTATTGTTCGTGAAAAAAGGATAATTATACAAAAAATGTGGGCGATTTCACCCACATTTTTTCTTTATATCCATTTTTGTAGTGCGCCCCATACCTCATCTTTCCCTTGTCCTGTTTCCGCTGAAAAAATAATGAGTTCATCCTCTGGAATGAGACGTAATGTTTCTTTTGCTATTTTCGCATGTTGTTGCCATTTTCCACGCGGAATTTTATCCGCTTTCGTCGCAATGACGAGCGTCGGAATGTTGTAATGCTTTAAAAACTCATACATCATCACATCATCTTTCGTCGGAGGATGACGCAAATCAACAATCAGCAACGCGGCTTTCAATTGTTCGCGCGTTGTAAAATACGTTTCAATCATTTTTCCCCATGCTTCGCGCTCTGCTTTTGATACTTTCGCAAAGCCATATCCCGGTACATCAACGAAATAAAAAGCATCATTAATACAATAAAAGTTTAACGTTTGTGTTTTCCCCGGTTTTGACGATGTGCGCGCAAAATTTTTTCGGTTAATCATTTTGTTAATAAACGATGATTTTCCGACATTCGAGCGCCCAGCAAGCGCAAACTCCGGGAGCTGTCCTGCTGGGTATTGTTCTTGCTTCACAGCGCTAATGACCATTTCTACGTTTGTAATTTTCATTTATCTCCACCTACCAAAGCATGTTCAAGTACATCATCAATATGTGAAACGAGAACAAACTGCAATTGTTTTTTTACGATCTCTGGAATATCTTCTAAATCTTTTTCGTTTTCTTTCGGTAAAATGACTTTCTTTAATCCGGCACGATGAGCGCTCAACACTTTTTCTTTCACCCCACCAATAGCGAGCACACGACCACGCAACGTAATTTCTCCCGTCATGCCGACAAAACGGCTGACCGGTTTCCCTGCCAATGCGGAAATGAGCGCTGTTGCCATCGTAATCCCTGCAGATGGACCGTCTTTTGGTACCGCCCCTTCTGGCACGTGAATGTGAATGTCTAGTTTTTCATGAAACTCTGGATCAATGCCTAATTGTTTTGCTTTCGAGCGAATGTATGTAAATGCCGCTTGAGCAGATTCTTTCATCACATCGCCCAATTGACCCGTCAACGTCAGTTTCCCTTTTCCTTGCGCAATTGACACTTCAATCGCTAGCGTATCTCCGCCAGCTGCCGTATATGCAAGCCCTGTCGCTACGCCGACTTGATCTTCGCTCTCCGCCTGTCCGTAATGATATTTCGGTTTTCCTAAAAACTCGCTCACATTTTTTTCTGTGATAACAATTCGTTTTCGCCCTTCTGATACGATTGTTTTCGCTGCTTTGCGGCAAATGGAAGCGAGCTGACGTTCTAAGTTGCGCACACCTGCTTCACGCGTATAATAACGAATAACTTGCATCATCGCCTCATCGCGCATATGAAGCATTCGTTTTTGTAAACCGTGCGCTTCCATTTGTTTCGGCAATAAATGTTCCTTTGCGATATGCAGCTTTTCCATTTCCGTATAGCTTGGAATCGTGATGACTTCCATTCGGTCGAGCAGCGGGCGTGGAATTGTTGCGAGCGTATTCGCTGTTGCAATAAACATGACTTTAGATAAGTCATATGGCTCCTCAATATAATGATCGCTAAACGAATGATTTTGCTCGGGGTCTAGCACTTCTAATAAGGCGGCAGACGGATCACCGCGAAAGTCGCTCGACATTTTATCAATTTCATCAAGTAAAAATACAGGGTTAATCGTTCCTGCTTTTTTCATTCCTTGAATGATACGACCTGGTAAAGCACCAACGTACGTGCGACGATGACCACGAATTTCTGATTCATCGCGCACGCCACCAAGCGATATACGAACAAAATTTCGATTTAACGTTTTTGCGATCGAACGAGCAAGAGATGTTTTTCCAACACCAGGTGGACCTACTAAACAAAGAATTGGTCCTCGCAACGAATGTGTTAATTGCTGAACAGCTAAATATTCCAACACGCGTTCTTTTACTGTTTCAAGTCCATAATGTTCTTCGTTTAAAATTTTTTCAGCGCGATGAATATCGTGAATATCTTCTGTTTGTTTTGTCCACGGCAACGCCAACAACCAATCTAAATAGTTGCGGATGACTCCGCTTTCAGCAGAGGCAGCTGGCACTTTTTCATATCGTTCTAGTTCTTTTAATGCCGTTGCTTTCACGTGTTCCGGCATGCCTGCTTGCTCAATTTTTTCACGCAACATATCAACTTCGCCAGTCTTGCCTTCTTTCTCACCGAGCTCTTTTTGAATCGCCTTCATTTGTTCGCGTAAATAATATTCTTTTTGCGTTCGTTCCATCGATTGTTTGACGCGCTGGCTAATTCGTTTTTCTAAATGCAAAATTTCTTTTTCATTATGAAGAATTTGAATGATTTGATGGACGCGTTCTTTCACATCGACCGCTTCAAGCAATTTTTGTTTTTCTTCAAGCTTTAACGGCAAATGTGACGCAATAATATCCGCCATGCGTCCCGCTTGCTGAATGTCCATGACAGACGTATAAATATCTGCAGATAATTTTTTGGACAGCTTTATGTACTGCTCAAAATATTCAAGCATCGTCCGGCGCAACGCTTCAAATTCTATATCTTCTTTTTCGTTATCAACAAACGGCTCCACTTGCACGACGTAACACGGCTCTTCGCTGACCCACTTCACTACTTTTCCGCGCGAGACCCCTTCAACGAGCACACGAAACGTTCCGTTCGGTAGCTTTAACAATTGCTTCACACGTGCAATCGTTCCCATTTCGTATACATCTTCAAGTTCTGGATCATCAATTTGTACATCTTTTTGCGATGTTAATAACACGAGATTTTCTTCAACCATTGCTTTTTCTAACGCTTGTACGGATTTTTCTCGCCCAACGTCTAAATGTAATACTGTCGTCGGAAACACAAGTAATCCTCTTAACGGCAAGAGTGGAATGACTTTATTTTTCTTTCTCGCCACAACCCCGCACCTCCATCATACTTCTATTGCCCTATTGTATAGTACATTATAGCGTTTGTAAAATCTTTCATCGTAAAAAATCGACTTCAACGCTCGGTTGAAGCCGATTGCCTTCACATGAGTTCTGTTTTCGGTAAATGATGACGCATCGGGATAGAACGAACGTGTTCGTGAAATAAAAAAGAAAGAACGTCGCCAATGTGATCGACTGGAACGATTTCAATGCCTGTCACTTGTCTTAAAATCGACTGCATATTTTCGCGTGGAATAATGACCGTTTTCGCCCCAGCTTGTTTTGCTGCCTTCACTTTTGGAAAAACGCCGCCAACGGGCTTCACGTTCCCATGTACACCAATTTCTCCTGTCATCGCTATGGTTGGATTAATCGGTAAATGATAAATGGCAGAGTAAATACCAACCGCCATCGCCACACCAGCAGAAGGACCATCAATTGGGACACCACCTGGAAAGTTTACATGAATATCGTATTGATCTGCCGGCACACCGAGCGAACGTAAAACAGTAATGACGTTTTCGATCGAGCCGCGCGCCATACTTTTTCGGCGAATCGACTTGCCTTGACCACCAATTTGTTCTTCTTCGACAATACCGGTCATATTGATCGACCCTTTTTCTTTCGTTGGCAATGCTACAACTTCAATTTCTAACAGCGATCCGCTATTCGGACCGTAAACCGCTAATCCGTTTACTAACCCAACTTTCGCTTCCTGTCCCACTTTTTTCTCATAACGTGGCGATAATTGACTTGATTGAATGACCCATTCAATATCTTGACGTAAAATTTTAGAGCGTTTCTCAGAAATGACAATACCAGCTGCGATTTGTAACGTATTGACCGCTTCCCTTCCGTTGCGAGCATACATCGCCAGTTCATCAACCGCTTGTTCTTCAATCGGAAGGTTTACTTTTTCTGCTGCTTTTTCCACAATTTTAGAAATTTCTTCTTGTTCTAACTCTCTGAAAAAGACTTCCATACAGCGTGACCGAATCGCTGGCGGTATTTCATTTGGCGTTCGCGTTGTTGCACCAACGAGCCGAAAATCAGCAGGCAATCCGTTTTGAAAAATGTCATGAATATGGTTTGGAATGTTCGGATTTTCTTCGCTATAGTACGCGCTTTCAAAAAATACTTTTCGGTCTTCTAACACTTTTAACAACTTGTTCATTTGAATCGGATGCAATTCACCAATTTCGTCAATGAATAATATGCCACCGTGCGCGTTCGTCACTGCTCCTTGCTTCGGTTGTGGGATGCCAGCTTGTCCCATCGCACCCGCTCCTTGATAAATTGGATCGTGCACAGAACCGATCAGCGGATCAGCAATACCACGCTCATCAAAGCGTGCTGTCGTTGCATCCAATTCAATAAAAACAGCATCTTTTCGAAATGGAGATAACGGATTTTTTTTCGCTTCTTCTAACACGAGACGAGCGGCCGCTGTTTTCCCGACACCTGGTGGTCCATAAATAATGACATGTTGCGGATTCGGTCCACACAATGCCGCTTTTAATGCTTTTATGCCATCTTCTTGACCAACAATATCATCAAACGTTTTTGGACGCACTTTTTCAGCAAGCGGCTCCGTGAGTGAAATGGAACGCATTTTCCGAAGTTGTTCCATCTCTTTTCTCGCTTCTTTATCGATCGAAATTTTTTGCGTTCGTTGACTTTTTAACAGGTTCAAAAAATATAGGCCGATAATAATCCCGAAAAACAACTGAATAAGTAGAGCAATGTTTGTCCAGTTCATGGCCGTTCCTCCTGCATATGTATTGTACGCATAGTATCTCCGAGCAAAGAGAGAAATAAACAAAAAAAGATCGACTTTCCGATTCGGAAAATCGACCTTTTTTCCATTTACGCAGATGTTTTTCGTTCGTACTCGACAATTGTTCCATCTTGTAAAATAAGCAGCGGCGCTCTTTCTCCGCGCACCGTTTCTGCTGTAATCACGCATTTTTGTACATCTTCACGCGACGGCAATTCAAACATGACATCAAGCATAATGCCTTCAATGATTGAACGTAAACCGCGCGCTCCTGTTTTTCGCTCAATCGCACGTCTCGCAATTTCACGAAGCGCCTCTTCTTCAAATTCAAGCTCGACATCGTCAAGTTCGAGCATTTTTTGATATTGCTTTACGAGCGCATTTTTCGGTTTGACTAAAATATCGACAAGCGCGTCTTCGTCAAGCGGTTGTAAGCTTGTAATCACAGGAAGACGTCCCACAAACTCTGGAATTAATCCGAATTTTAATAAGTCTTCTGGCAACACTTTAGACAATAAATCTTTTTCTTCAACTTCCGCTTGCACATCTGAGCTAAAGCCGATCACCTTTTTACCGAGACGGCGCTTAATAATCGGCTCTAATCCGTCAAATGCTCCACCACAAATGAATAAAATGTTCGTCGTATCAATTTGAATGAACTCTTGATGCGGATGCTTTCGTCCTCCTTGTGGCGGCACGCTTGCAATTGTTCCCTCTAAAATTTTTAATAACGCTTGCTGTACACCTTCACCTGATACGTCGCGCGTAATGGAAGGGTTTTCTGATTTGCGCGCAATTTTATCAATTTCATCAATGTAAATAATTCCTTTTTCTGCCCGTTCAATATCATAATCGGCAGCCTGAATGAGCTTTAATAAAATATTTTCGACGTCTTCACCGACATACCCTGCTTCTGTCAATGATGTTGCATCCGCAATCGCAAACGGTACGTTTAAAATGCGCGCAAGCGTTTGAGCGAGCAACGTTTTTCCGCTCCCTGTCGGTCCGATCATTAAAATATTACTTTTAGATAATTCGACATCATCAATTTTGCTGTTTGAATTAATGCGCTTATAATGGTTGTATACCGCCACAGAAAGTGCTTTTTTCGCCTCGTCTTGTCCGATGACGTACTCGTCTAAAATGTCACGAATTTCCTTTGGCTTTGGTACATCTTTAAACTCTACTTCTTCTTCCGATCCAAGCTCTTCTTGCACAATTTCTGTGCATAATTCAATACACTCATCGCATATGTATACACCTGGGCCAGCAACAAGTTTGCGTACTTGTTCTTGCGTTTTGCCGCAAAACGAGCATTTTAACTGCCCTTTTTCATCATTAAACTTAAACATGATTTCACCCCTTATTTCTTTACGATCATATGTACACGAAAAAGAAAAACGTTATGTATTCGTCATTTTATCATAAATCTTTAAAAGTATGCCAATAAAAACGTAAATGTGTACGAAAAGTTAGAAAACTTCCATTACTGCAACTATATGTGGAAAGAACAAGGCACATCATGCACCTTGTTCTTTCTCTTCTCATTATGCAACAACTTTGCTGTTCTCGACAAGGAAATCGATCGCTTTACGCATTTTTAAATCTTCTTTTAAGCCGTCCACTGTGCCTAAAAGCTCTTTTAACTTATCAACAGATAGGCTGTATAAGTTCGCCATTTCTTGCAATTCTTTTTCTACTTCTTCTTCTGTGACGTCGATGTTTTCTGCTTTGACGATCGCTTCAAGCGTCAATGTTACGCGAACACGTTTTTCTGCTTCTTCTTTCATTTGTTCGCGAAGTGCAGCTTCATCTTGTCCAGAGAATTGATAGTATAAGTCAAGGTTTAATCCTTGCATTTGTAAACGTTGTTCAAACTCGCGAATCATGCGATCTGTTTCATTTTTCACCATCACTTCTGGAATATCCATTTGTGCGTTTTCTGTCGCTTTTTGAACAACCGCATCGCGAAGTGCTGCTTCGGCTTCTTCTTTTTTCTCTTTTGTTAAGCGCTCTTTAATTTTTTCTTTTAGCGCATCTAATGTTTCGACTTCTTCATCTACATCCTTTGCAAATTCGTCATCAAGCGCAGGAAGTTGTTTTGTTTTAATTTCATGCAATTTAATTTTAAATACCGCTGGTTTACCAGCTAATTGCTCTGCATGATATTCTTCTGGGAATGTTACTTCAATATCTTTTTCCTCCCCAGCAGCCATGCCGATTAATTGCTCTTCAAATCCTGGGATAAATGTGCCTGAACCGATGACAAGGGAATAGTTTTCCGCTTTGCCGCCTTCAAACGCCTCACCGTCAACGAATCCTTCGAAATCGATGACAACTGTATCACCGTTTTCTACTGTTCCTTCTTCTTTCACAACAAGCTCAGCGTGACGCTCTTGCAAGCGTTTTAATTCTTGTTCTACATCTTCATCTGTTACAGTGTCATCTAACTTTTCAACTTCAAGCCCTTTATATTGGCCAAGTGTTACTTCTGGCTTCACAGTCACTTTCGCAGTGAAAATTAAGCTTTTTCCTTTTTCCATTTGCTCGACGTCGATTTCCGGACGATCAACTGGTTCAATACCTGTTTCTTCAACAGCTTTTGCGTATGCCTCTGGCAATAAAATATCTAACGCATCTGCGTACAATGATTCAACGCCGAAACGTTTTTCAAATAAAGAGCGAGGAATTTTACCTTTACGGAATCCTGGAATTTGTACTTTTTTCACTACTTTTTTAAACGCTTCATCTAATCCTTCATTCACTTTTTCAGCGTCTACTTCTACTGTAAGAACGCCTTGGTTGCCTTCGAGTTTTTCCCATTTCGCCGACATGCTTCTTTCCCTCCAACTTCAAAAATTCATGTAAATGAACTACATATATGTAGGCATACACGGTTTTATGTGTAATACAACCACTATATTATACCATACAATTATATACTTTCAACAGAGAGCCATAATTTTTCTGCTTCATAAAGTTTGGAAACGAGCGGATTTGTCCATATCGTTTGCCCTGTTTCACATTGCTCAACATATGTGTATAGCGCATTCGCCCATTGTTGTGCCGACTCTGTTGGAAGAAATGGATACATCACAAACATATAACGAAGCCATATTTGTTCACACCATTCATACATTGTCGGATTTTGTTTCGACCACGTTTGTTCAACAATGTCAAGCACTTGTTTCGTCCATTGTTTTTGTTTTTGTTCATCAATTCCGGCTGGAACAACAGTCATCGTTTGACCGAATTTTTTTACGGTCATCGGTTCTGTCACTTGTTCTCTCTTTAATATGTGTAACATTGTCGTTTTCACAATCGGGTGTTTCGCTTCATCACGCAAATAACGAACGAATATTGGCACTAGATGTGAAACGAGACGCAAATCAAGTTGCTGAAGGATACGAAGTTGTTTCGTCCATTCATTGCCTTGAAAAATCGATTCGTATTGTTTTGTCAGATGATCGTCATGCGAATGAATCATTTTTTCACTAAACTGTAAGAGCGGTAAAAACGGAGTGCAATCGATTCCTTTTCGTTGAAGTTTGTGAATAACTGCAACCACCTCGTCGTATCGTTGTAAATGAACGAGCATCGAAATGTATATCGCCCAATCCCCTTTGCCACGCTCTAACAGCTGTTCACATCTTTCTTTCGCTTCTTCTGCCTGTCCCATTTCAAACAAACAAACGACAAGCGCCATTTGTATATCATCATCATGTAATTGGAGTTGCTCTAACTGTACGAAATACGTATACGCTTCTTTATATCGCTTTCCTTTTAACGCACCCATTCCTTCCGCTAACAACCGCTCTTTTAAATAAGGATGCGGAACGATTTTTCGATTTTTCACATATACTCACCTTCGTTCACATTTGTCTTTAAGTGTAGCAATGTTTGCCGACAAACTCAACGAAAAACGCTCTCGACGAGTCGTCAAGAGCGTGCTTTTTCGTAGGCGATAATATATGGCTCATATACGAATGTTAAATCAATTTCGTCCCACCCTTTTAAAAGAAGCTGTTTTCGATACGGATCGATGTCGAATGAGCTCGTAAATCCTTCTTCATCAAAAACAACTTGTTGTTCAAGTGAAATCGTCAGTTCGTAATCTGATCGCTCCGCTTGTTTTAACAAATAAGCAACGTCTTCTTTTGGTAGTTTAATTGGAAGCAAGCTATTTTTTAAACAGTTGTTATAAAAAATATCGGCAAATGAAGGAGCAATAACAGCACGAAACCCGTAATCTGCAAGTGCCCAAGGTGCGTGTTCGCGCGATGAACCACATCCAAAATTTTCGTTTGCCACTAAAATCGTCGCTCCTTCGTTTTCAGGACGGTTTAACTCAAAATGTGGGTTTGGTGTTCCGTCCGGCAAATAACGCCAATCGTGAAAAAGAAATCGACCAAATCCAGTGCGCTCAATTCGTTTTAAAAATTGTTTCGGAATAATTTGATCGGTATCTACATTGGCTCGATCTAAACCAGCTACTTTTCCTTTATGAACGACGAATGGTTCCAACTTTTTCCCTCCTATCTCACCACTTCTTGATATAACGTGCGCACGTCGACAAAATGTCCGTAAATTGCAGCTGCTGCTGCCATTGCTGGACTGACAAGATGCGTACGCGCCCCTTTTCCTTGTCTCCCTTCAAAATTGCGGTTTGACGTTGAAGCGCAATGTTCCCCGGCTGGAACAGTATCTGGATTCATTCCAAGACACATGCTACAACCCGAATCACGCCATTCAAAACCTGCGTCAATAAAAATTTGCGCAATTCCTTCTTCTTCCGCTTGTTTTTTTACTTGTTGCGAGCCCGGAACGACAAGCGCTCTGACGCCTGGTGCGACTTTTTTTCCTTTTACAATTTGCGCCGCTTCCCGTAAATCGCCCATGCGTGAGTTTGTACATGATCCGATAAACACATGCTGCACCGCAATATCCGTCATTTTCATTCCTGGTTTTAACCCCATATATTCCAACGCTAACTGCACCGCTTTTTGTTCCGTTTCTGTCGCAAACTGTTCTGGATAAGGGACCGTTCCATCAATTGGAGAGCTCATCGCTGGCGTTGTTCCCCATGTCACTGTTGGAGCAATTTCACTTCCATCGATATGAACGACTCGATCATATACTGCTCCTTCATCCGTACGTAATTGTTTCCACTTTTCAACCGCCTGTTCAAACGCCTCTCCTTTTGGAGCGTATTTTCTTCCTCGTAAATATGCAAACGTCACGTCATCTGGGGCAATTAACCCAGCTCGTGCACCTGCTTCAATCGACATGTTACAAATTGTCATCCGCTCTTCCATCGACATACGACGAATGACATCGCCTGTAAACTCAAGCACGTATCCTGTTCCGAAATCTACACCAAACTTGCCAATGATCGCTAAAATGACGTCTTTTGCTGATACGCCCGTTGCTAACGAGCCTGTAACGTTCACTTGCATCGTCTTTGGACGGTGTTGCCATAACGTTTGCGTCGCTAATACGTGTTCGACTTCACTCGTTCCGATACCGAACGCTAATGCCCCAAAAGCGCCATGTGTAGACGTGTGGCTATCCCCACACACAATTGTTTTCCCCGGCTGTGTCAACCCAAGTTCGGGACCGATGACATGAACAATACCTTGTTCAGGACTATTTAAATCGGCAAGCGGAACGCCGAACTCGCGACAGTTTCGCTCTAATGCCGTCATTTGATTTTTCGCCACTTCATCTTCAATGACAAAACGATTGACCGTTGGCACATTATGATCCATCGTCGCAAACGTTAAATCTGGGCGGCGCACTTTTCTCCCTTTTTGCCGCAATCCTTCAAACGCTTGCGGCGATGTGACCTCATGAACGAGATGTAAATCAATATATAATAAATCCGGTTTTCCATCTTCACGATAAACAACATGTTCATCCCAAATTTTTTCAATAATCGTCTTTGGCGCCACCATCATCCCTCCTACACATACACTTGCATAATGCGTTCAATCGCTACATCATCTAAAATCGCATCTTTTACTTTTTCGACCATTTCTGTCGTTGATAATACACAATCGCCATGTTTAGCGATGTCAGCTGTGCGATACCCAGCATCTAACACTTGCTTGACTGCTCGTTCAACGATATCCGCCTCTTCTGTAAGTCCAAATGATAAACGAAGCATCATCGCTGCTGATAAAATCGTTGCGAGCGGATTCGCTTTGTTTTGTCCTGCAATGTCTGGTGCAGAGCCATGAATTGGTTCATATAATGCAGGTCCGTCAACAGATAAGCTTGCCGATGGAAGCATGCCAAGCGAACCGGTTAACATCGATGCTTCATCGCTTAAAATATCACCAAACATGTTTTCTGTGACAATGACGTCAAACTGTTTTGGCGAGCGGACGAGTTGCATCGCAGCATTATCGACAAGCATATGTTCAAGTTGAACGTCTGGAAAACGTTTAGCCACTTGCTCAGCTACTTCCCGCCACATCCGACTTGACTCTAACACATTTGCTTTATCAACAGAAGTTACTTTTTTCTTCCGCTTTTGTGCAAGTGTAAAAGCAAACGTAATGATCCGCTCGATTTCTGCTCGTTTATAAAACAACGTATCAACAACAGCTTCTTCGCCTTTTTCTATGCGTCGCCCACTCGGTTTCCCAAAATACAAGCCTCCGGTTAACTCACGTACGATGACAAAGTCTGCTCCTTCAATAACATGTGGTTTAAGCGGAGAAGAAGCGGCTAGACTCTCATAAAACGTAACAGGACGAATATTGGCAAACAAATTCATTTCTTTCCGAATTTGCAATAGCCCTTTTTCTGGCCGAACGTGAGGTGGATTATTATCCCATTTCGGTCCCCCAACTGCACCAAGCAATACCGCATCGCTTTGTTTGCATAAATGAAGCGTTTGTTCTGGAAGCGGTGTTCCTTCACGGTCAATCGCTTCTCCGCCAATCAATCCGTATGAAAAATGAAACGTATGTCCGAAACGATCACCAATCGCCTGTAAAATATTTACCGCTCCTTTTGTCACTTCTTTTCCAATGCCATCCCCAGGTAACACAGCGATACGATACATAAAAAACATCCCCCTTTGTTATTGCGCAGCGAGCGCTTGTTCTTCTCTCATTTTTTCGATGACAAACATGCGATTGACTGCATGAATATATGCTTTTGCTGATGCTTCTAGCACATCTTGCGCCGTTCCCCGACCGCTTGCTTCTTTTCCGTCGAGCGATACTTTCACATATACTTGCGCTAACGCATCCCGTCCGCTTCCGACAGATTCAATGCGATAATCAAGCAACGTCACCGGTAATTGCAACGCTTTTTCTAAAGCATTATATAGCGCCTCGACACTACCAGCCCCTGTCGCCGCTTCTTGAACGTCGTTTCCTTCCCCATCTTTTAATACAACAACGGCTGTTGGAATTTGATTTGTTCCGTATTGCACTTGAATCGAACATAATTGATAAAAGTTTTTATACGTATCTAGTTTTTCATCTAAAATGAGTGCAATTAAATCATCATCCGTAATATCTTTCTTTTTATCTGCTAAATCTTTAAAACGAACAAATAAACGATTCACTTCTTCCTCCGTCAATAAGTAGCCAAGCTCTTGAATGCGCGTGCGAAACGCATGGCGTCCCGAATGTTTTCCGAGCACCATCGAATTTGATTGCACCCCAACAAGTTGCGGAGATATAATTTCGTACGTTGTTTTTTCCTTTAACACACCATCTTGGTGAATGCCCGATTCATGAGCAAAAGCGTTTTTGCCGACGATCGCCTTATTTGGCGGCACAATCATCCCTGTTAATTTGCTTACTAAATTGCTCGTTCGTTTAATTTCTTGTAAATTCAAGCGCGTCTCTGCTTGGTAGTAATCTTTTCGAATATAAAGCGCCACCGCCACTTCTTCAATTGCTGCGTTTCCAGCCCGTTCGCCAATGCCATTAATCGTTCCTTCAATTTGCGTCGCTCCTGCTTCAATAGCAGCAAGCGAATTCGCGACGGCCATACCTAAATCATCGTGACAATGGGCAGATAGACTAATTTTTTCAATATTCCGAACATTTTTCTTTAAAAAAGAGAATATGTCACCATATTGTTTTGGAGTAATATAACCTACTGTATCTGGAATGTTAATGACGTTCGCTCCCGCTTCAATGACTTTCTCAATAATCGTTGCAAGAAACGGAAGATCGCTTCGACATGCATCTTCTGCTGACCATTGTACAATCGGGAAATATTTTT
The DNA here is from genome assembly GCF_051200995.1 of Anoxybacillus eryuanensis. Classification (NCBI taxonomy): domain Bacteria; kingdom Bacillati; phylum Bacillota; class Bacilli; order Caryophanales; family Anoxybacillaceae; genus Anoxybacillus; species Anoxybacillus eryuanensis. Next base: position 292,094 of record NZ_JBPODS010000003.1, read on the forward strand.
TTGCATAACGAACAGACTCAACAGCTGTTTCAATAACTTGTTCCGGTGTCATCCGCAATTTATATTGCATATGAATAGGTGACGTTGCGATAAATACGTGTAATCGTGGTTCCGCCCCATCTTTTAGCGCCTCCCACGCCGCATCAATGTCCGACTGAACAGAGCGAGAAAGACCTGTAACCGAACAATTGCGAACCGTTTGCGCGATCGCTTGAACGGCTTGAAAATCACCTTTGGATGCGGCAGGAAATCCCGCCTCGATGATATCAACACCGAGGCGTTCTAACTGCCGAGCGATTTCTAGCTTTTCATGCAAGTTTAAGTTGACGCCCGCAGACTGCTCGCCATCACGCAACGTCGTATCAAAAATGTTAATTTTTCGCACCGACTGTCACCACATCTTTCTGTTTAGCGTTGACAAACGGCATCATTTTTCGTAATTCGCGACCAACAATTTCAATTAAATGCTCGTTTTCTCGACGGTTGATCGCGTTAAACTCTGGACGATTCGCTTGGTTTTCTAAAATCCAACCTTTCGCAAACTTGCCTGTTTGAATATCTTCAAGCACTTTTTTCATTTCCGCTTTTACTGCGTCGTTAATAATGCGTGGCCCTGTCACAAAGTCGCCCCATTGTGCTGTATCAGAAATGGAATAACGCATACCTGCTAAACCGCCTTCGTACATTAAATCAACGATCAGCTTTAGCTCATGTAAACATTCAAAATATGCAATTTCTGGTTGATATCCCGCTTCAACGAGCGTTTCAAATCCTGCTTTAACAAGAGCAGTTAATCCACCGCAAAGAACCGCTTGTTCACCAAATAAATCCGTTTCTGTTTCTTCTTTAAACGTCGTTTCAATAACACCTGCTCGAGCAGAACCAATCGCTTTCGCATACGCCAGCGCCGTTTCTTTCGCTTCACCAGTCACATCTTGATAAATGGCAATTAACGCCGGCACACCAGCTCCTTCTGTATATGTGCGACGTACTAAATGACCAGGACCCTTTGGTGCAACTAAAAAGACGTCAACGTCGCTTGGCGGAACGATTTGATTGAAGTGAATATTAAATCCGTGCGCAAACACGAGCGCGTTCCCAGGCTGTAAGTTTGGTGCGATTTCTTCTTTATATACTTTCGGTTGATGTTCATCTGGAAGTAAAATCATCACAATGTCGGCTTGCTTTGTTGCTTCACTAACCGGTAAGACGACAAATCCATCTTGCTCTGCTTTTTCCCATGACTTTCCTTTACGCAATCCAATGATGACATCAACACCACTATCGCGTAAATTTTGTGCATGGGCATGACCTTGAGAACCATATCCGATAATTGCTACTTTTTTCTCTTGAATGTAAGCTTCGTTTGCATCGCCATTGTAATATACTTTTACCATAATAAAATCCTCTCCTTTTAAATAATAAATAGTGATTTATTTGTTGATGATGCGCGTTGTAAGCCGCGCGGAAACGCCGTTGTTCCTGTTCTTGCAACTTCCTTTAATCCGTATGGCTTTAATAAGTCAATGAGCGCATCAATTTTTTCTGGCTCACCGGTCACTTGAACGACGAGACTATCGCGTGCTACATCGACAATTGCGGCACGAAACGGTTCAATAAGCGTATAAATTTCCCCGCGCGTTGCCGGCGTGACCGCCACTTTAATTAAGGCCAGCTCTCGAACAATAATTGCTTGATCGGTAATATCGACAACTTTTAATACGTCAATTTGTTTGTTTAGCTGTTTTGTAATTTGTTCGGCAATGCGTTCATCATCTACATTGACGACAAACGTCATGCGTGAAATGCCTTCCGATTCGGTATGACCAACTGTGATGCTTTCAATGTTGTAATGCCGTTTTGTAAATAAACCTGTAATACGGTTTAATACGCCCGGACGGTTATTGACCGTCATTGTAATAATGCGCTTCACCATTTCACCCCCACCATCTCATGTAATCCTTTTCCTGGCGCAACCATCGGATATACGTTTTCACCTGGATGAACGTGAAAATCGAGTAAAACCGGTGCGTTCGTCGCAAGCGCTTCTTTCAGTACGTATTCCGCTTCTTCCTCCGTCGTCGCCCGCATCGCTTTGATGCCGTATGCTTCCGCTAAACGGACAAAATCGGGTTGATTCGGAATGAGTGAATGAGAATATCGTTTTTCGTAAAAAATTTCTTGCCATTGACGAACCATACCGAGCGCTTGATTGTTGACGATGACGATTTTAATCGGCAAATTTAACTCTTGAATAACAGATAGCTCTTGCAAAGTCATTTGGAATCCTCCGTCGCCAACGATCGATATGACCGTTGCTTCTGGTTGTGCCAATTGCGCTCCGATTGCCGCTGGCAACCCAAATCCCATCGTCCCTAGTCCACCTGATGTGACCCAACGATGCGGATGTTTAAATTTATAATATTGAGCAACCCACATTTGATGTTGACCCACATCTGTCGTGACAACCGCCTCACCATTTGTATATTCATGAATCATTTCAATGAGTCGCTGTGGTTTTAGTACGCCCGGTTCTCGTTTATACATAAGCGGATATTCTCTTTTCCATTCATTTAGCTTGTTAAGCCACTCTGATACATCTGGTCGCTTTCCGTTTTGTTCAATTAACTGAATAAGCGCTTCTTTCGCATCACCAACGATCGGAATTTTTGTCGGTACATTTTTTCCGATTTCTGCTGGATCAATGTCGATATGAGCCACTGTCGCTTTTGGTGCAAAGTGAGCCAAATTTCCAGTCACCCGATCATCGAATCGTGCACCAATATTAATGAGTAAATCACATTCGTACAACGCCATGTTTGCAGTGTACGTTCCATGCATTCCTGCCATTCCAAGAAATAGCGGATGATCGGCAGGAAATCCGCCAAGTCCCAAGAGTGTATGGATCACCGGAATATGTTGTTGTTCAGCATATTGTTTCAACTGTTCATGAGCATTCGCATGAAGAACACCTGCTCCAGCTAGAATGACCGGCCGTTTCGCTTGGCTAACTGCCTCGACAAGCTTGCGAATTTGTAAATGATTCGGTCTGGTTGTGGGCTGATAACCTGGTAACTGGACTTCCTGTTCATAATCAAACTCCGCTTCTGCGACAGACATATCTTTTGGGATGTCGATTAATACAGGACCTGGACGTCCAGTCGTTGCAATATGAAACGCTTCTTTAATGATTTTTGGCAGCTCATGTACATCGCGTACTTGGTAACTATGCTTCGTAATTGGCATCGTAATTCCTAATACATCAGCCTCTTGAAAGGCATCCGAACCGATGACATTTGATGCTACTTGCCCTGTAAAAACGACGAGCGGAATAGAATCCATCATCGCGTCCGTTAAACCTGTCACGATATTTGTCGCCCCTGGTCCTGATGTAGCAATGACAACACCAGGTTTTCCAGAAATGCGCGCATATCCTTCCGCTGCATGAATGGCACCTTGTTCATGACGTGTGAGCACGTGAAACACACCTGACTCATACAGCTTGTCGTAAATCGGTAATACAGCCCCTCCTGGATAACCGAAAATCACTTTCACGTTTTCTGCTTTGAGCGCTTCAATCAACATAAGTGCTCCACATAACGTTTGCTTTTTTGCCACTCTTTCTTTCACTTTCATATTCGCTGCCATTTTTTCACCCCTAAAAAAATGTGAAATAAGAAAAGCCTTCTCACCCCTCCATCGGTCCATGTGGACCAAAGGGGCGAAAAGGCTTGCATCCTTCCCGCGGTACCACCCTTCTTCGTGGCAAAGCCACCTCAGGAGCGTGCAACTATCGTCGCAACGCTCGTTTTAATAACGAGTGACGTGCACCCGTCCGTCCCTACTGGATTGTATCGTTCAGGACGGCACTCCGAGGGGAGTTCACGAACGGAGACATCACCGGCTCCCAGCTACCCCGGCTCTCTGTAGATGTCTAACCCGTTCGCTACTTATCCTCTTCAACGCTTTTTCTTTATTCGTTTGTTATCCAGCATTAACATTTTGTGTAGCATATACTTTTACGCCTTCAGAAACAACTCGTTTGCGAAACTGTTCTAACAATCGTTTCGTATGTTCACCAGGCACACCGTCACCGATCACTCGACCATCGACTTTGACGACGGCAATGACTTCTGCTGCAGTTCCTGTTAAAAACACTTCATCTGCTGTGTACACATCGTGACGAGTAAACGGCTCTTCTTTGACGACATAGCCGAGGTCTTTGGCGATGTCGATGATCGCATCGCGCGTAATACCTTCAAGAGCCCCGACATATCCTGGTGGTGTATATAACACGCCATTTTTGACGATAAATACGTTATCTGCTGATCCCTCAGCGACATAACCTTGGTCGTTGAGCATAAGCGCTTCGCTGACGTTTGCTAAATGCGCCTCAATTCGCACTAATACGTTGTTTAAGTAGTTTAATGATTTTACTTTCGGGCTTAATACATCTGGACGGTTTCGTCTTGTTGCTACGGTAATCACTTCGATGCCCGTTTCATACAAATGTTTTGGGAAGATTGCTAACGGTTCAACAATAACAACAACTTGTGGCTTTGGGCATTTGTATGGATCGAGCCCAAGATCGCCAACCCCTCGTGACACAACGACGCGAATGTATGCATCCTCAAAGCCGTTTTTTTGCACCGTTTGAACGATAATATTTGTTAATTCTTCTTTTGTGTACGGAATGTTTAATAAAATCGATTTCGCTGAATTGTATAAACGATCAATATGCTCTTTCATGCGAAACACGTTGCCGCTATACACGCGAATGCCTTCAAACACTCCATCCCCATAAAGAAAACCGTGATCATATACAGAGATTTTTGCATTTTCTTTTGTAACAAATTCATCGTTTAGAAAAATCCACTGTTCACTCAATGTTTTTCCCCTCTTCCCCTGTTCGCCGTCTCTTGCTTCTTCTGTTGATTGCGACTTTTGTTAGATTTATTTGAAAATTATCATACGCCCATTTACCAAAACAGTCAATACTATTTCATTGAATTTTTTGATTATTTAGATTAGTTTAAATGTTATGTATCCGCTTACATAATTGATATATCAAGGAAAAGAAAAGATGTAAAAATTTTTGAACATTTTTTGACCAAAGAAAATCCCCTTGCTTATGCAAGAGGTTTGTTAGCGTGTGTATACGCTGATGTTTATTCGATGAAGCGAAATCAGACGTGCTCTATCCAGCTGAGCAATATCGAGTAAGCAAAATAAAAATCCCCTTGCCCAAGCAAGGGGATCTTTAGCGTCCCAGGAGAGATTCGAACTCCCGACCGACGGCTTAGAAGGCCGTTGCTCTATCCAGCTGAGCTACTGGGACATATTATCGTGGTTTGGACAATTGTTATTGTAATGATGTTTATAAAAAAAGTCAATAGGGGCATTAGAATTTTCTTGCCCCTATTGTGTTGTGTATGTCGTTGTTAAATCATGAAGCAGTTGGCCGTCGGTATTGTAAAAATGTACGGTTGTATTTTTTTCATCTATGTGGAGCATGGCGTATGTTTTTTCACGGCGCATGCGCGGCAAATAAATGCTCCCCGGGTTGATGAAAAGGACGTCATCGATTTGTTCACATCCTGCAATATGTGAGTGACCGAAGCAGACGATGCCAGCTCCGACTTCTTTCGCTTTATAATATACGTTCATAAGCGTCATTTTGACGTTATATAAATGACCGTGTGTAACGAAAAAGCGAACGCCTTTGATTTCTTCAACAAGATCAGTTGGGAAACGACGCTCGTAGTCACAGTTTCCTCGCACAACAAGCATGCCTTGCAAAGCTGCATGGTCGCTTGTTAACTCGGAGTCACCACAATGAATCATTGCATCGACATGTTGTTTATGGCGTGAGACGATCGTTTGTAATTCGTTTGTCAATCCGTGGCTATCGCTTAAAATTAATACGTTCACGACTCATTCCCCTTTTCAAACAGCTTGTCCCATATATGTAAAAGATGTTGTAATGCCTTTGCCCGATGGCTGATTTCATTTTTCTCTTCTTTTGTTAGTTGGGCCATTGTTCGTTGTTTTTCAGGAACAAAAAAAATCGGATCGTACCCGAAACCATTTTCCCCTATCGGTTCTTCTGTTATATATCCTTCACATACACCATCTACTGTTATCACATCTCCGTTTGGTTTGGCAACAGCGAGCGTGCAATGAAAACGGGCTGTCCGTTGTTCAAAAGGTACACCTTGCAACTTTACAAGCACTTTTTCAATGTTTGCTTGATCGTTTTTTCCCTCGCCGGCGTAGCGAGCCGAGTATACGCCCGGCTCGCCGTCTAACGCATCAACGATTAATCCAGAATCATCTGCAATCACTGTTTCATGAAGCATATTGGCGATCGTCGTTGCTTTTAGTATAGCATTTTCTGCAAACGTTGTTCCCGTTTCTTCAACATCTGGTATGTCGTTATAGTCAAGAAGAGAGAGAACTTCGATTCCTTTTTTTGCAAAGAGCTGCTGAAACTCCGCTACCTTCCCTTTGTTTTTTGTGGCAATAATCATTCGCTTCACTTCGTCTTCTCCCCTTCCGAACGATGTTGCATAATCTGTTCAGCGATCGGGCCAAGCGCTTCTTTTTGAAGGATAATAAGCTCATGAATGCCTTTTTCAGCAACCGTTAATAAATCGAGCAATTGCTCATAAGAGAACGTCGCTTCTTCCCCTGTTCCTTGAATTTCAACAAAGCGCCCCGATCCTGTCATGACAATATTCATATCGACATGTGCTTTTGAATCTTCAACGTAATTTAAATCTAAAATAATGCCATGATCTTCATCGATTCCGACAGATGTAGCAGCTAAAAAATCTGTAATCGGAAGTGCCGACAATTTCTTTTCTTCAACCATTTTTCCGAGCGCCAATGCCATGGCAACAAACGCTCCTGTAATTGATGCTGTACGCGTTCCACCATCCGCTTGAATCACATCGCAATCAATCCAAATTGTTTTTTCCCCTAATTTTTGTAAATCAACAACAGAACGGAGTACACGACCAATTAATCGTTGAATTTCCATCGTTCGTCCTGACAACTTCCCTTTACTTGCTTCGCGAATATTTCGTTGCTCTGTCGCACGAGGAATCATCGCATATTCTGCGGTAATCCACCCTTTTCCACCTCCACGCATAAACGGTGGAACTTTGTCTTCGATGCTTGCTGTACAAATAACTTTCGTATCGCCAATCGAAATAAGTACAGACCCCTCCGGATGTTTTAAATAGTTCGGCTCAATATGTACAGGACGAAGTTCGTCATTTGTTCTACCATCTACTCTCACACAAAATCCTCCTCAATATATGTTCACGAAATAAGAGGCAGGAGCACTGCCTCTCGACGATGAATCTTTATATAGTATAGCAAAAAATTGGTTTCAAAAACTACCTGTGTTCACATTTTGCGGTCTGGTGACAGGTTCTGATAACGGTTTTCCACTTTCATCGACCAATTCTGCTTTTCCGTTGACTGTAATGGCGACGCTCTCTACCCCTGGCTGTTCTGTTAAAGACAAAACTAAACAATTGAGCACATGCGTAGACACGACATTTTTCTCCACGCTACCATAAATCGCTTCATTAAAATTCAACGTCACTTTTCCATCTTCATATTTTGGCGCTTCTAACAATTTCGCATCTGCTTGAAAATCGCTTAACAACCCGGAGCCGTAACTTGGTCCTTTAATAAGTTCCTTCACAACTGCAGCTAACTCATCTTGCTCGCTATTCGGCACGCGTCTTGTTACCGGCACATAATACGTTTGTTTTCCGTCTTGTGCTAAAAAGTAGACGATAACAGGATGCGTATTCGTAATATCGACCACACCGTTCGTTTCAATGTTAATTCCGTCATCTCTGCTTAGTTCTTCGCTAATTGGCGTTCCATTGACCGGCATAACGCTTTGATCATGGCCGTTCATACGAATTTTCACTCGCTTTACATTATCAAATTGCGTCACTGTCCATGTGATTGCCTGTAAAATACGTTTTTCATCTTCTGGGCGATAGTTCGCAAACTCCTTTGAAAAATCGATGACAAGTGTGCCGTCTTGTTTTAAATTGACGCTCAATACTTGCGTATCTGCCGGAAGCACAGCACGAAATCCGTTCGGGAGCAACTCTGAAATCGGGCCGTTTTCCACTAAATATTCAAGTACTTGTTTGGCCGCTGCGTTTGTCTTTGGTAAGGCAAACGTTTGTGGAACGACGAAGCCGTTTTTATCAATTAAATACAGTTCGCGTTGCACCGTTTCTGTCGCTTTTTCTTTTTCCGCTGCTTCTTTTTCTTGCAACGCTTGCTCATCTTCTACATACGTTACATCTTTTGGTGGGTCAATTTCTTTCGTTGCTTTTTCACCTCCGAACAGCCCACATCCTGAAAGAATAAATATAAACATTGTGGCAATAACCCATACGCGACGCATGGACTCCCCTCCTCATACGGTTTGTACTACTATGTATACGAGCCGTCCAAAAAAATAGAACAAAAAATCCTTCGGCTAATGCGAAGGATTAAGATAATTGAATCGTTTCGACATGTTCAATCGGATGACCGAACCATTTGGACGCAATTTGTTGAAACGTTTCTTTCGGTCCAGTAGTAAAAAATATATGCTCGCGGCGTTTATTCCCCGTATAAAGCAAACCGCTATGATGTAAAATCGTACTCACTTCGCGTGCTGTTTCATCACCAGAGCAAATGAGTTTGACATGCTCTCCCATGTATTGTTGAATCAATGGACTTAAGAGCGGATAATGCGTACATCCTAAAATAAGCGTATCAATCGGTCGGTCTTTTAATGGTTCAAGGGACTCAGCAACAATTTGTTTTGCTTCTTCCCCTTCAAATTGTCCACTTTCAACTAAAGGGACGAACTTTGGGCAAGCTAAACTTTCCACGATCACGTCGCTATTAATGGATTTCAATGCTTGCTCGTATGCCCCACTTTTTACCGTTCCGATCGTGCCGATGACACCGATATGATAGTTTTTTGTAATTTTTAACGCCGTGCGTGCACCCGGATGGACGACACCAATCACAGGGATGTTGAGCGTATCGCGAATTTCTTCTAAAGCGACAGCTGTGGCGGTGTTACATGCAATGACAAGCATTTTCATATCATAACCGAGCAAATAGTTCGTCATTTCCCACGTAAACTGTCGAATTTCTTCTCGCGGTCTCGGCCCGTACGGACAGCGTGCCGTATCTCCTAAGTACACAATTTGTTCTTTTGGTAGCTGGCGCATAATTTCCCTTGCAACCGTTAATCCACCAACACCTGAATCAATTACTCCAATTGGTCTTTCCAATGTATTCGCCTCATTCTTTGTTGATGTATGACAAAACATTTTTCATTATAACACACATCAAATCAATAGAAAACCGGCTGCCTAAAACGAAAAGGCGAGCCGGTTCTCTCTATAGTTCAAGTTCCCCCATTCGAAGCAATTCAACGACAGCTTGTGAGCGCCCCTTTACTCCAAGCTTTTGCATCGCATTCGAAATGTGGTTGCGAACTGTTTTTTCGCTAATGAATAGTTCACTAGCAATCTCTTTCGTTGTTTTGTCTTGTAGCAACAGTTCGAATACTTCTCGTTCTCTTTTTGTGAGCAGCGGCTTCTGATTCAAGTGAATAACCCTCCTTGCTTTTACCAGACCGAAACGGATGGGTATATATTTAGTCATCATATCGTATGCAAGAAGGGCGTTAACGGTTACATGTTTTCTATCAATCGCGCTCGCGCTTCTTCGTCCCATGCCACTCCTTTTCCTGTCGTTTTTGACATTTGGACCATCGTTCCACGCCCTGTAAACGCAATTGCACCATTTTGCTTTTTTCCAACATAATGTAAATCAACAGAAGAGTTGCCGATGTGTGCCACTTTGACACCGATTTGCAGCTGTTCACCAAAATACACTTGTTGTAAAAAGTCGCATTGTAAATTCGCAACGACCGGAATCGCATCATGTTCTTTTCCTAACCAGTCGTTCATAAAGCCGAGATGTTCAAAAAATGCGATGCGCGCTTCTTCAAAATATACAAAAGGTACCGTATTGTTTAAATGGCCAAACATATCCGTTTCTGAAAAGCGGACACGCACCGGATGAAAAAAAGAAAAACGTTGTTCCCATTCTTTTATGTCATTAATATACGATATTTTCACTTTCCTTCTCCCCCTCTATAAAAGCGACTTATTATCATATATGAAACGTAAGGCCGACTCCTGAAGAGTCGACCTTGTTGTTACACTTCATCGCTACCGAAGAAATTGCGAAACATTTGAATAGTTGCTGCACGATTCAATGCCGCAATCGATGTTGTAAGCGGAATGCCTTTCGGACAAGATTGCACACAGTTTTGTGAATTTCCGCAGTTCGCTAATCCACCGTCACCCATAATCGCTTCAAGGCGCTCCGCTTTATGCATCGCCCCTGTTGGATGTGCGTTAAATAAACGTACTTGTGAAAGCGGTGCTGGACCGATAAAATTTGACTTACTATTGACGTTTGGACAAGCTTCTAAACATACACCGCACGTCATACATTTTGATAACTCATATGCCCATTGCCGTTTGCGCTCTGGCATACGCGGTCCCGGACCTAAATCGTACGTTCCATCGATTGGAATCCATGCTTTTACTTTTTTCAACGAATCAAACATGCGACTACGATCCACTTGCAAGTCACGAATAACCGGGAATGTGCGCATCGGCTCTAAACGAATCGGTTGCTCAAGCTGATCGATCAGTGCGGTACACGATTGGCGTGGCTTTCCGTTAATTACCATTGAACAAGCACCACACACTTCTTCTAAACAGTTCATTTCCCAAGCAACAGGCGTCGTTTTTTCCCCTTTTGCATTGACCGGATTGCGCCGAATTTCCATGAGCGCCGAAATAATGTTCATATTCGGACGATACGGAATGACAAACTCTTCTTCATAAGGGGTCGTATCCGGACGGTCTTGTCTTGTGACGATAATCCGAATCGTTTTATTTTCGCTCATGATTTCACTTCCCCTTTCTTTTTCGTGTAGTCACGTTTACGCGGTTTAATAAGTGATGTATCTACTTCGCGATAATGGAACGATGGACCATCCGGAGTAAAGCTTGCCATCGTTGTTTTTAACCATTCTTCATCGTTTCGCTCAGGAAACTCTGGTTTATAATGCGCTCCACGGCTTTCGTTACGATTGTAAGCACCAAGCGTAATGACGCGAGCAAGTTGCAACATGTTGTAAAGTTGGCGTGTAAACGATGCACCTTGGTTGCTCCATTTCGCTGTGTCGTTAATGTTAATATTTTTATAACGCTCGAGTAATTCTTGAATTTTCTCATCTGTTTTTAATAGTTTATCGTTATAACGAACGACTGTGACGTTATCAGTCATCCATTCACCAAGCTCTTTATGCAAAACGTATGCGTTTTCTGTGCCATCCATCGCCATAATTTGCGCCCATTTTTCTTCTTCTTGTTTTAAATAGCGATCATATAAAGAAGAAGGCATGGCATCTGCTGATTTTTCGAGCCCTTTCATATATTCAACTGCTTTTGGACCTGCTACCATTCCACCATAAATGGCGGATAATAACGAGTTTGCACCGAGACGGTTGGCACCGTGCATGGAGAAGTCACACTCACCCGCCGCAAACAATCCTTTAATATTTGTCATTTGATCGTAGTCCACCCATAATCCACCCATCGAGTAGTGAACTGCTGGGAAGATCTTCATCGGCACTTTTCTTGGGTCTTCACCCATGAATTTCTCATAAATTTCAATAATACCGCCTAACTTAATATCCAGCTCTTTCGGATCTTTATGTGACAAGTCTAAATAAACCATGTTTTCGCCGTTAATGCCGAGTTTTAAGTCTACACAAACATGGAAAATTTCACGCGTTGCAATGTCGCGTGGAACGAGATTTCCGTAAGCTGGATATTTTTCCTCTAAGAAATACCAAGGTTTCCCATCTTTATACGTCCAAACTCGTCCACCTTCTCCACGAGCTGATTCGCTCATTAAGCGAAGCTTATCGTCACCCGGGATGGCTGTCGGGTGAATTTGAATAAATTCCCCATTTGCATAATATGCCCCTTGTTGATAAACGATCGACGCTGCCGAACCTGTGTTAATGATGGAGTTTGTTGACTTACCAAAAATGATTCCTGGACCACCTGTTGCCATGATGACTGCATCAGCAGGGAATGCTTTAATTTCCATCGTTGTCAAGTTTTGCGCGACAATACCGCGACATACTTGCTCATCGTCTAAAACAGCACCCAAAAACTCCCATCCCTCATATTTTGTTACAAGACCTGCCACTTCATGACGGCGCACTTGTTCATCAAGCGCATAAAGAAGCTGTTGTCCTGTTGTTGCTCCTGCATATGCTGTACGGTGATGTTGTGTTCCTCCAAAACGACGGAAGTCAAGCAAGCCCTCGGGCGTACGGTTGAACATGACGCCCATGCGATCAAGCAAATGAATAATGCCAGGGGCAGCTTCACACATTGCTTTTACCGGAGGTTGGTCAGCTAAAAAGTCCCCACCATATACTGTATCATCGAAATGCTCCCACGGAGAGTCTCCCTCCCCTTTTGTGTTGACCGCACCGTTAATGCCACCTTGTGCACAAACAGAGTGAGACCGTTTCACGGGAACTAATGAAAATAAATCTACTTTTACACCTGCTTCGGCGATTTTAATGGTTGCCATTAAACCGGCAAGACCTCCACCAACGACAATAATTTTTCCTTTACTCATGTCTCCTCACTCCTTCTTGTGGATTAAACGAATGCTAAAATCGCGCGTATACCAACGATCGAAAGCGCGACAAAAATCCCCATTGTCACGTATGTAGAAATTTGTTGTGAACGAGGAGTCACTGTAATACCCCAGCTAACGAAAAACGACCATAACCCGTTCGCAAAATGAAATACTGCAGAAACGATTCCGACAATATAAAATGCAAGCATAAACGGGTTCGCAACAATGTTCGCCATCATGTCATAGTTTACTTCTGCACCAAACGCAGCCTGAACGCGCGTTTCCCATACGTGCCAGACGACAAAAATGAGCGTAATAATCCCGGTTAAGCGTTGCAACATAAACATCCAGTTACGGAAATATCCGTAGCGACTTACATTGTTTTGTGCTGTAAATGCAATGTACAGTCCGTAGATGGCATGGAACAATAGCGGAAGAAAAATAACGAAAATTTCTAAAAAGTACCGAAACGGTAGTTGCTCCATGAACTCTGCCGCTCTGTTGAACGATTCTGCTCCTCTTGTTGCAAAATGGTTAACTACTAAATGCTGTGTTAAGAACAGCCCGACTGGAATGACTCCGAGCAATGAGTGGAGTCGACGATAAAAAAACTCGCGATTTTGTGCCATACATAACCCCCCTTAAATTTGTCATCTTCCTTTTCTATGCGCTCCCATCCACATCTACTAGACTATGATCAACAGAGGTGTAAACACTTCCATTTCCATTGATCATTGTCACATTCATTGTACTCCCAGAATGTAGGAGCGTCAAGAAAAGGTGTTCACGAAATGTTCAATCATTTCAAATTTTAAAATAACTACACTTCTAGTGAAGTCTGAAATAAGAGAAAAGTCAATACTGTTTTTCACATTGTTGTTCGCTATAATGAAAAATAGAGAGGGGAATTGATCGTGAGCGGATACGAACAATGGAAACAAACGAATATTTCTGCTTTTAGCGACTTTTTGTTTCGGCAAGAACTTCTACCAAATTTATTTGGAAAAGAAACTCCATTTATTTTATATTGGGCAGGAAAAGAGTTAGCGAGAAAGTACCCGCTAGCTACGATCGATGATGTTATTACTTTTTTCGAACAAGCTGGTTGGGGGAATTTATCACTACTTGAGGAGAAAAAAGATCAATGCGAGCTCCAACTCGATGGTCCGCTCGTTGCCATGCGGTTCGATTATGGTGGAGAATGCACGTTTCAACTTGAAGCGGGTTTTCTTGCTCAACAGTTCGAACAGCAAAAAGGATATGTAACGGAAGCGTTTGAACAGCAAAAACGACGCGTCAAAACCGTTTTATTCACTGTCAAATGGGATCGTAAAGATGAAAGCTGACCGACGATGGTCAGCTTTCATACGTTCGGAGCGCTTCGTAAATTTTTTGCGCGACATGTTTTGGAACGTTTGCTTCTTGTAGCTGTTCAACCGTTGCTTCTTTCATTTTTTTAATCGATCCGAAATGTTGCAATAACGCTTGTTTTCTTTTTGTACCAACCCCTGGAATTTGATCAAGAATGGAGTGGAATGTAGATTTTGAACGAACTTGTCGATGGAATGTAATCGCAAAACGATGCACTTCTTCTTGAATGCGCTGCAACAAATAAAATTCTTGACTGTTCTTTTCTAACGGAATGACGTTCGGTGGATCACCAAACAATAAATGGGATGTGCGATGTTTATCATCTTTCACTAAACCTGCAACAGGAATCGACAACCCGAGTTCGCATTCCAACACTTCTTTTGCGACTTGTACTTGTCCTTTTCCGCCATCGACAATGATTAATTGAGGAAGTGGTAGACGTTCGCGCAACGCGCGCGTATATCGTCGGCGAATCACTTCCCGCATCGACTCGTAATCGTCCGCTCCTTGCACCGTTTTTATTTTATATTTACGATATTCTTTTTTTTCCGGCTTTCCATCAATAAATACGACCATCGCAGCGACAGCGTCTGCCCCTTGAATATTTGAATTGTCAAACGCCTCAATACGATGAGGAGCTTGAATCCCCATTGCTTCACCTAATCGTTCAATCGCACGAATCGTCCGTTCTTCATCACGCTCAATTAAAAAGAATTTTTCTTGCAAGGCAATTTGTGCGTTTTTGCAAGCTAAATCAACGAGCTCTTTCTTTTTGCCACTTTTCGGCTGTGTGACGTTCACCTGAAGCAAATTTGTCGCCATTTCGCCATCGATGTCGCGCGGCAATACAACTTCGCGCGGCTTTAAATGATAATCTTTACTGTAAAACTGACCTAAAAACGTTAAAAACTCTTCCTCTGGTTCTTGATACAAAGGAAACATCGACACGTTTCGTTCGATGAGCTTTCCTTGGCGAATAAAAAATACTTGTACGCACATCCATCCTTTATCATATGCATATCCAAAAATGTCGCGATCCACGAAATCGTGTAAAATCATTTTTTGTTTTTCCATTAATGTTTCAATATACGCAATTTGATCGCGATATTCTTTCGCCCTCTCAAACTGTAACTGTTCGGCCGCTTCCATCATTTTTTCTGTCAATGCCTCTTTTACTTCTTTATACCCACCGTTTAAAAAACGAGTAATTTGTTCAACAATTTGTTTATTTTCTTCCTCTGACACTTTATATTCGCACGGTCCTAAACATTGCCCCATATGATAATATAAACAAACTTTTTTCGGCATCTTCTCACATTTTCTTAATGGGTATAGACGATCGAGCAGTTTTTTCGTTTCGTGCGCGGCTTGAGCGTTCGGATACGGCCCAAAATATTTCCCTTTGTCTTTTTTCACCGTTCGGGTGATGATAAGACGCGGGTGGGTTTCTCCAGTAATTTTAATAAACGGATAGCTTTTATCATCTTTTAACATGACGTTATATTTCGGATCGTATTTTTTTATTAAATTCATTTCTAAAATAAGCGCTTCTAAATCGGAAGACGTCACAATATATTCAAAATCAGCAATTTCATTTACTAACCGAAGCGTTTTTCCGTCATGTGTACCCGTGAAATAAGAACGGACACGATTTTTCAACACTTTCGCTTTTCCGACGTAAATGACCGTTCCATTGGCATCTTTCATTAAATAACATCCCGGTTGATCGGGCAAAATGGCTAACTTTTCTTTCAATCGCTCATTCACGTTCTTCCTCCTCTCGCCATTCATATACGGTGATGTGCCCATACACAGGATCAGATAATAAGCTCGATTCATACGTTCGAACTGGGTGAATATATGGTCGAACGTCTATTCCTTGCGCTTGAAACCCTTTAATGACATGATCGGTGACATACACTTTCGCATGTGGAAATGCCGCTTTTTCTCGCTGGAAAACGTCAAATGAAAATACGCGTTCATGTGGAAAAGAAACGCTTAAATATTCAAAAACACGCGTCTCTTCCCATGTGAATATAATAAAAGGCTTTTCTTTCTGTTCAAAATCATACGCCAACTGATACGTCGCTGGCAACTGTGTCGCTTGATGCTTGACCGCTTGCATGCCGAGCATCGTTTGTGAGAGGAGCAAAACAAACACCACAGTAAGCCGTAGACGTGATGGCGATTGAAGGGCACTAACGAACAAAAAGAATGAAACAATGACGACAATCGGCAATATATGTCTTGGTTTTTCAATGTTTTGTGCAAGCAACGCCCATAAAAAATACGTCAGTAAAAGTAGACGATATAAAGGTGGAATCGCTATTTGTTTCCACATTATAGCTAACAAAATAACAAAACAACTTAGTAGCCATATCGACTGCTTCGCCATGCCTGTCCAAATGATATTATAAAAGATAAGCACAATAGCTCGTTGCCAAAACGGCGCTTCATCTGTCGACACCGTTCCCCCCCATTGCGTAAAATGACCTGTTGTAAATGAAAGAGCCAAATGCCAAAACCCTGTACCTTCTGTTGCAGCGACTGCACTAATCCAAATGAATTGAAAAGCAATCGCTACCAAACTGTATAGCAAAAGCTGTTTTACACGATACTTCCGCTTCCACCAAACATATAAAATACCGATGCCAAAAGGAACGTAAGATAAACGAATGCCGAGCATAACGCTAAATAACCATAACGGCAGCAACTGCATATCAATACGGTCCGAGTGAAGCGCACGTTGTAAACTCCATACATACCACCATAAAACAGCGAGTGCACTTCCTTCCGACATCGGTTGCGAAACGATAAGCATGACATAACTAAGCGATTGAACGAGTGCAGTAACAACCCACGCGTACTTTTTTTCCACAAATGTTTTTGCAAGCAAGTATATTGGAATTGAGGTGCTGATCATAAGCAAACCGTTCCAAATCGCCAGCGCCTTGGCAGGATTGGCGACAAATGAATGAATGAGCATGCCTCCAAAAATAAAGTACGGATATCCCGGAAAATGCGGCTGCATTGCAAGCAAATCATATCGCTCAAGCGCCAATGCAAAGTCCACTTCATCCCACGTAGCTGCAAACGGGCTAGCATATACGATATAAGATATATAGACGGCAAATAGCCCGATGATCGAAGCCATGCGCACAATAACCCCTCCTAAGCAAAAAAGTACAAGGTTCCTCCTTGTACTTTACATCACTTGTTGTTCAAGCACCTGCTCATTTTTTTCGCTCTTTTCTTTTTTTCCTTCTTTTGCACCATAACGTGTTTTTACGAGTAAATAAATAACAACGAAATAACCAACGTATGCTAATACTTCTTCCAAGGATGGCATCGACGAATAACCAAATAATGCTTTAAGAAAAATGCCTACGTCGCCAGAAATAATTGGTTCATGTCCTGTGTCACGTACAAAATGCTCATGGTCAATCGGATGTTCCGGCATAAACCACGTAATGTCGTATACATGCGGCATGACGCTACCAATGATTTTCAAATCTTGTAGCATCGAAACACCTTGCACAAGCAATCCGGCCGCAATCAAAATAATAAACGCACCAGTCACTTTAAAAAACGTTTTTAACGGCACGCGCATCGTTCCTTTAAAGAACGTGTAGCTTACAATAGCTGCAATCGTTAACCCTGTGATTGCCCCCCATCCTTGTACTGCGGCTCCGATATTTCCACCCGTAATCGCCGCAAAGAAAAAGACCGTTTCGACCCCTTCGCGCAATACAACTAAAAACGAATGCATAACCATGCCCAACACGTCACCTTTGGACACATATTTACTCATTTTTCCTTCCATACTACTTTTTATGTCTTTACTATGTTCCGCCATCCAAAAAACCATTTGTGTCAACAAGATGGAAGAAATGAAAATAATACTTACCTTTAAATACATTTCACTCGCCATCGTTGAAAAGCCGGTTAGCACAACTTGGAATAATAAAGCGACGATCGCGCTTGCAAACACAGCTAATCCTGCACCGAGCCAAACATATTTCACATAGCGTGATTGATCAATACGTTTTAAGTATGATGTAATAATCCCTACAATTAATAGTGCTTCTAATGCTTCACGAAACGTAATGAGCAGCGCTTGAACTTCCAATCTACACGACCCCTTTCTTTACTTTCGTTTTCTTATCGCGTACACTACAACAGCAATAATAACTCCGATAATTACAATGATCGGTATCCAGTTTTTTAAATCAGACAAATCTGTCCATTCCTTCTTTTTCGCTGCAGCTAATCGGTCTAAATCCTCTTCTGTAAAATGACCTGTTTCAACATCCTCTAATTCAAATTGATCTTGTAACGCTTGTAAAATAGTTTTTTTACTTTCTTTGAATTGATCGATATTTGACTCTTTTTTCCCTACTCCAAACAATCCAGGATTTCCGAGCGATTGAAGGGCAACATCAAACTGTTGTTTTAATTTTTTATCTAGCTCCGCATCTTTTTGTTGCACGATTGGGGAAAGGGCTTTATATGTAGCAAATGCTTTCGCTAATAATCGCTTGCTCGTATCGTAATGATCGAAATTTTTCTCTACGTTTTCTAAACGGCGTGCTACATTGAGCACAAGCACTTTTTGCATCGCTGAAACAATTGTATCTGCATCTTTATTTTCAATCGCCTCTAAAATGATGGTGGACGGTTCAGGTCCCATATGCATATCAATTTCTTTTTGCACCGTTTCATAAATCGCTTTCACTTCATCAAATTTTTTCTCTTGCACTTTCGCGACCATTTCTTTATACGCTTCAGCAACTGCTTCTTCGTTCGGGTCGCCGTACGAATAAGCGAACGAAGACATAGGGGCTGAAGTGAAAATTAATATCAATGACAAGCAAAAAAATAATATCGTTCTCAAACCGATCTCCTCCTTCGATGATAATGATAATAATTATCATGAATGTTGTCAAGAAAAAATGCTAGAGAATCTCTCTAGCGTTGCTGAACAGAACGTATTTGTTTTCGTTTCACCGGGCGACACATTTCTTTCACGATCGCAGGAATGACATGCTTGAGGTAAGCTGTAAATTTAATAAATGATTGACCCGTCGTTCTTACTTGATATACAATTGGCACTTCTTTTAATCGAAATCCTTTGCGCACTAAATTTAACGTCAATACTTGTGCATAGTTGTAATCATGAATAATTTCTGCTTCTTCCATCGCTTGACGCGAAAATGCTCGCATGCCCGATTGACCGTCATAAATCCATCTTTTCAATAAGATGGATTGAATAAATGTAAATAAGTAATTTCCAATTCGCCGATGCCACTTCATTCCTTGAATCGTCCCTAAAAAACGGGACCCCATCGTGTAATCCGCTTCGTCACGTAAAATAGGCATAATAAGGTCAGGAATTTGCTCTGGTGGATATTCGTTATCGGCATCAATCATTACACCAATGTCCGCACCGAGTTTAATGCATTGTTGTAAACCGGTACGCACAACTGCACCTAGCCCTCGATTTTGTTCGTGTCGGTAAATAAAATCCGCTCCCGCTCGTTTCGCTACATCAACAGTACGATCCGTTGATCCATCGTCTACAACAAGAACTTGTACTTCTATATTCGGGTGAATATATCTTGGAATACGACGAATGACTTCCCCAATTGCTTCCTCCTCATTGTGTGCAGGTAAAAATACAATTACTTTCATCGCTCCCCCTCTTTCTTTAGCGCTTCAACTAACACAGGGCCACGGCTATGGCTCGGATATGGCGCTCCTAACAAATAAGCGATCGTTGGAGCAAGAGAAACGAGGCTATATTTTTCATCAATCCGCTTTCCTTTTTCGATCATCGGACCGTACATGAAAAATGGAACGTATCGTTCTCCTTCATCTAAATGACCATGTCCACCAATTCCGTCCGCTTGTCCATGATCCGCACAAACGATGAGCGTCGTGTTGTCCATTTTCCCTTGTTCATGCAACCATTCAACAAATTGTTGAATCAATTGATCCACTTCTTCAATTTTTTGCACATACTCATCATAATGTACACCGCGGCTGTGTCCTGTTTGATCCGTTCCAATGAATTGAACGACGAATAAATGTAAATCTTGTTCTGTCATGATTTGTTTCGCTCGCTCCATAATGTTACGGTCTGCGACATCGTTATGCATGACAGCTGTAACGGTTTCGACATCATTTCCTAGGGAATCGACAAGATGAGCGATACCGAGAACTTTTCCTTTTTTCCCTACTTTTCGGAGAGCATCAAAAATACTTTCGACACGAATCCCTAGTTTCCATACCATATTTGAACGAATGCCGTGTTCAAACGGGTATGTTCCTGTAAGCATCGATGTAAAGCATACAACCGTTCTTGCTGGATATACCGTTTCCATTTGCGTAAAATCCGTTCCATTGGCACGGAGCGACTTTAAAAATGGGGCGTTTGCTTGTTCAAAACGATCTTTTCTCATTCCATCAACAACGAGCACGATGACGCGATCGCTTAACGGTTTCTCATTTGGCGGCACGTTATTTGTGTAATGATCGATTATTTTTGGTTTCCAATCAAATAAATAACGATGCAAAATAAACGACCATACAAAAACGAATACGTAAAAAGCGATAAATGACGGAGTATGTACATCATGGTGTACCCCGTATTCCCATACAGAAAGAAGGAGTAATGCTTTTGGCAATTGCTCTTGCGCATTCCCGCTCGTTGAGTCGCTATTTTTCAGCACAAGTTTCCAAAAACGAGTAAAATTCAACCATGTCGTTCCAATACGTAAATGATAGTATAATGTTCCCCAGAAGAAAACGGTAAAAAAGAAGTAAAGACTAACAGCAAGTAAAAGTAAATTCGTCGGTACGAACGACCAAATCATTAAAAAAATGATGTACGGAATCCACAAATAGTTACGTAAAAATAATGGATAGTCGTATACATAGTATAAAACGAAAAGAGGGATCGTTAACAACAAGCTACTTCCTAATCGCTTTATTTCTTCCAACGTGATGCCATCAAATAAATGGAAAAGAACCATCGTCCCGATAACAAAAATTGGAGTAAATGGTTTTCCTTCATTTAATAAATTCCAACACCTTGCTGCTATTTTTTCAAACTTCGATGCTTTTTTCACGCTACGTCCTCCTTTCGAATGAATGTCCATAATGTCGGGATGCGCCACCATACGTATAGCCCAGCGACATAGGAAAATAAAAATTTAAATAAATGGGTTGCTAGCGCAAGAGCATATGCTTGTTCCCAATCTGAGTGAATGCGCGTTAATGCAAACGCCATGACAGCCTCATATGTCGCTAATCCCCCTGGAGTCATTTGAAATACTTGTCCACCAACCACCATACTATTTACCCATAACGCCTCAGTAAATGCCAGAGGAAAAGCAATCATTTTCGTCATTTCAAACAAAACGACCGCTTCACATACCCAACTAAAAACAATAGCAACAACAATCGGTACAAAGCGACGGCTTTTCCATATCATGTTCCAATGTTGTTTATATTTTTGTAACCATGACAAATCGATGCGTCGAAGGACGAAAAACAAAACAACGCCCCCGCCAAAAATGAGGGGGACAACTATGGCGGAACGAATAACGGTGTGCATATAAACGATTGCACCAAAAAAAGCAAAGAAAAACAAAACGATCAAATCCAGAAGGCGTAATATAATAACAGACTCGGCAACAATCATAAATGGGATACGATCTCTCCTTGCACATATACCAATGCGAGCAACATCGCCCATTTTAATCGGGAAAATGTGATTAATAAATAAACTAGCAAATAATCCATCGATACACGTTTGAAAGCGAGCCTGAGGCAAATACCATTTCCATGCTATAGCACGTAACACAAAGGCGAGCCCATACATAATGAACATATAACTCGCATGCCACGGTTGCAAAACAAGCCTGTGCATAAGATCAAACAATAGTCGTGCATCAAAATGGTGAATCGTCATCCATATAAACGCTACAATACATATGAAGCTAATGAGTCGCATCAAAATCTTTATTCGTTTAGTTTTCATATTGCTTCGCCCATTCAATTGTCTTTGCTAATCCTTCTCGCAACGATATGCGCGGTTCGTACCCGATTTTCTCTTTCGCTTTCGTAATATCAGCCCATGTGGCAACAACATCACCGAGGCGAGGTGATTCGTAATGAACACGCATATGTGGAAAATGAGTACGCAACTCCGCAAGCAATTGCTTCATCGTCACAGGCTGACCAGCCCCAAGGTTAAATACGTCACTTTCTTTTCGTTCTAGCGCTTGAATCATTCCAGCAACAATGTCATCAATATACGTATAATCGCGTGCCGTATGATCGCCGTAAACGGTAATCGGCTCATCACGCAACAATTGACGAATAAATTTACTAATCGCCATATCCGGCCGTCCCCACGGTCCGTATACAGTAAAATAACGAAAAATCGTCATCGTATACCCATACATATGTGCGTACGCATGACAAAACGATTCCGCACTATATTTTGCCGCTGCATACGGTGAAACGACTTGTCCATTTGCCATTTCTTCTTTTAATGGTTGAAACGCTCGGTCACCATACACAGACGAAGAAGAGGCGAATAGCACGTGCTGAACTCCTGCTTCCCCTGATGCCTGTAATACGTTTACTGTCGCTTTCACATCGTAATCAATGTATGCTAATGGCTCCGATAACGATGGCTGTACGCCTGGTAACGCGGCTAGATGGAATACAACATTAGGGCGATGATGTAAAAAAATTTGCTTGAGTGCATCTGACTGTAAAATATCTACATGATAAAAATGAAAAAAACCGACGTCTTTTATTTGTTGAAGCTGGCGTTGTTTTCGGCACATTGAATAATATGGGTGGAAGTTGTCGATCACAACAAGCTCATGCCCAAGTTTAAGCAATTCTTTTCCTAGGTGACTCCCAATAAATCCTGCTCCACCTGTGATACATACTTTTGCCATTTGTATAACTCCTTCATCGTTCATCGCCCTACTATTGTATCACACCAAAAAAGCCGCTTGTCATGCGCGGCTTTTTTATGTTTATTGAACAATAGCACTTACAGCATCAAGCACAGCTTTGCTATATTGAGCAGCTTCATCTTTTTTATTTTCTGCAATTGCGCTATACCATTTTTCTGCTGTCGCAAATACTTCCGCTGCTTTTTCATCGCCTAATTTTGCTTTCACATCTAATTCAATCGCTTTTAAGAACATGTTTCCTTCTAACGCTTTTACTTTCGCTTCAACAACGTTATTTTCGTCTAACTGTGCCGGTGCTTTTTCATGATAGCCTTTCATTTTACCAAACAACGCTTTAGCATATAATGCGCTTACTTCTGATGCTTTGATCGTTTTGTAATCGTTATTTAACGATAAAATCTCATCCAAACGCGCTGTCGCAGCTTCATCTCCTTCAGCTAAAGAGCCTTTGATCGCTTGGAAAAAGCCCCATGCTTCTGCTTGTTGTCCTTTCAGTTCATCTTCTGCCTTTCCTTCTTTCACACCTGCTTCAATTTTCTCAGCATATGATTTTGACGCTAAATAGTAGCTACGATAGATCGATTTATCCGTCAACTGAATGTACAATTTAAAATCATCTACGTTATTGGCTTTTAACGCCTCTTCTTGCGCTGCTAAACCAGCGTTAATGCTTTGTTCAAGGCTAGATTCTCCCGTTAATTGGTAATATTCGTCACGTTTCATTGCCGTTGGAACGAAAATTTCTGTTGCTAGCAATTTTATTTGATCAAACAATGCTGTCGCCTTTTGTTGATCACCAGCTTCAAGTGCAGCTACAACATCTTTTTGTAATTTTTTTTGTAACTGATAAAAATACGATTGTGTCACTTTATCAACAATTTGACGTGCTGGATGAACATTTAACTCTCCACTTTTTCCACCTTGAATCGCCGCTTCAATCGTTTGAGCAAATGTACCATCTAGTTCGTTAATTGGCTTCTGCAGTTGCTCTGTATATGTTTTTTCTACAAGGCTCCAATCAACCGATTGTCCTTCTTTCGCCTTTTCTGTTTCAGATTTGATCGCTTTATAAGCATCAATGAACGCTTGAACGTTTACTTGCTCTTCTACTTGCTCAGTTTCAGCTTGTTGTTGCTCTTTTTGTTTTTCTTCTACTTTTGTTTCTTCCTTCTTCTCTGTCGTTTCCGTTTTTTGTTGACCGCAACCCGCAAGCACACCACCTGCTAATAAAAACATGGCAAATACAGCTTTTAATTGACGTTTTTTCATTTCGTATGTATCCCCCTTCTTGATAACGATTATCATTAACCGTTACCATTATAGTAGAGAACGATTTTCAATGTCAATATAAAATTTCAAAAAAAATACCTCGGATCTCTCCGAGGCATATCAATTATAAATGTTTGCTTAAAAGACCAACAAGCGCTTCTTTTGGTTGGAAGCCAACCGTTTTATCTACCACTTCACCGTTTTTAAAGACAAATAATGTTGGAATGCTCATCACACCAAATTTTCCAGCCGTTTCTGGGTTGTCATCTACATTAACTTTTACTACTTTCACTTTACCAGCAAGCTCGCGATCTACTTCTTCCAATACAGGTGCAATCATTTTGCAAGGTCCGCACCAAGGTGCCCAAAAATCAACGAGCACAACCCCTTCTTTTACTTCATTCACAAACGTTTGATCTGTTGCATTGACAATTGCCATTGTTCATTCCTCCTTAAACATTTCAGTTCCATGCACATAGTATACCATTGAACGTATTCATTACGCCAATCTTTTGCTTCGCTTCTACTATTTCCATGTCGCAAAAAAATATGCTGAAAAGAAAAGGCAAAGCATCATGCCTCGCCTTATGAATGAACTTTTAATTTTTTAAATTCTTCAATTAAAAGCGGAACGACTTCAAACAAGTCACCAACGATGCCGTAATCTGCTACTTTGAAAATATTCGCTTCAGGGTCTTTATTAATCGCCACGATGACTTTTGAGTTAGACATACCAGCCAAATGTTGAATCGCTCCTGAAATACCGCACGCAATATATAAATCTGGCGTAACGACTTTCCCTGTTTGACCAATTTGAAGCGAATAGTCGCAATATCCTGCATCGCACGCCCCACGCGATGCTCCAACCGCACCGCCAAGCACGTTTGCTAATTCTTTCAACGGCTCAAATCCTTCCGCACTTTTCACGCCGCGACCGCCTGCAACGATCACCTTCGCTTCAGATAAATCTACGCCCTCCGCTGTTTTTCGCACAATGTCACGAACGATTGTGCGTAAATCTTTTATATCAACTTGTACATCCATAACGGCACCTGTACGACTTTCATCTTTTTCAAGCGGAGCAATGTTGTTCGGACGAACCGTAACAAACATGAGACCATCTGTAACAATTTTCTTTTCAAACGCTTTACCCGAATAAATTGGTCTTGTAAAGACGATATTTCCTCCCGTTTCTTCAACAGCAACAACATCGGACACAAGACCAGATTGCCATTTAGCAGCAAGTTTCGGCGATAAATCTTTTCCGAGCGCTGTGTGACCAAAGACGATTCCCTCTGGTTTCTCTTGTTCTACAACAGCTTGCAACGCTTGAGCATAACCATCTGGTGTATACGTAGCTAATTTTTCATGTTCAATAACAATAACCCGATCTGCACCGTAGGCAATAAGCTCAGAAGCGAATGAGCGAACGCTCGCTCCGACAACGACAGTAACAACCTCTCCGCCTTCAGCGATCGTTTTCGCAGCAGAAATTGCCTCAAACGATACGTTACGCAATGCTCCATCGCGTACTTCTGCTAATGTTAATACTTTTCTTGCCATGCTCCCCATCCCCCTATTAAATGACTTTTGCTTCTGTATGAAGAAGTGAAACGAGTTCTTTTACTTGATCCGCAATGTCTCCTTGCAAAATTTTTCCCGCTTCTTTTTTCGGCGGCAAAAAGATTTCAATCGTTTTCGTTTTCGCTTCTACGTCGTCTTCTTCCAAATCTAAATCATCAAGCTCTAGCTCTTCAAGCGGTTTCTTTTTCGCTTTCATAATCCCCGGCAATGACGGATAACGCGGCTCATTTAACCCTTGTTGCGCCGTAACTAGTAACGGTAACGATGTTTCAATGACTTCTTCGTCACCTTCAACATCGCGCACTGCTTTTACGTTTGTTCCGTCAATTTCTAACTTCGTAATTGTTGTTACATAAGGAATACCTAGCAATTCCGCAACGCGCGGTCCAACTTGCCCAGAACCGCCGTCAATCGCTACATTTCCAGCTAAAATTAAATCGGCTTCTTTATCTTTTAAATATTCCGCAAGCACCTTTGCCGTTGTATATTGGTCACGATTTTCTACATCGTCTTCAATGTTAATAAGCACTGCTTTATCTGCTCCCATCGCAAGTGCCGTGCGAAGCTCTTTTTCTGCATCTTCGTTCCCAATTGTAACAACCGTCACTTCACCGCCGTGCTGATCGCGCACTTGAATCGCTTCTTCAATCGCATATTCATCGTATGGGTTAATGATAAATTCTGCCCCTTCTTCACTTACTTTTCCGTTTTGAATGACGATTTTTTCTTCCGTATCAAATGTACGTTTCATTAATACGAAAATGTTCATGCTTCTCTCCCCCTCTTATTTTCCTTGAAACTGTGGTGTCCGTTTTTCGATAAATGCTGAAATACCTTCTTTCGCATCTTCCGTCACAAATACTTGTCCAAACAGTTGCGCCTCTTTTTCAACACATTCATGAAATGTTTTTGTTCGTGCTTCGTTGACAAGTTGCAATACTGCTTGAACGGAAATCGGGCTCTTTTGAGCCATTTTCTGTGCAAGCTGCTTGGCTGTATCAAGCAACTGTTCTTCTGGAACCGCTTTGTTCGCTAGTCCCCATTGAACAGCTTCTGCACCTGTGATTGGCTCGCCCGTCCACATCATTTCTAGCGCTTTTGCCATGCCGACATGGCGCAATAACCGTTGTGTTCCTGCAAAACCAGGAATGATGCCAAGCTGCAATTCTGGCAAACCGAGTTTGGCGTTTTCCGCTACGATACGTAGATGGCAACTCATCGCCAACTCGAGCCCTCCGCCAAGCGCAGCACCGTGGATAGCTGCGATAATCGGTTTCGGAAACTGTTCGATTTTCTCCATTATTCGCTGTCCCGCTCGAGCGAGTTCAGCTGCTTGTTCGCTTGCCTCAATCGCTGTAAACTCTTTAATATCCGCACCAGCTGAGAAAAACCTTCCTTCTCCATGGAGAACGATAACACGGACTTCGTCATCTTCTTTTAATGCATCAAGTCGTTCTGAAAGCTCTTTCAAAACAAAAGATGCCAAAGCGTTGGCTGGCGGGCGGTTAAGTGTCAAAATCGTCACATACCCCTCTTGTTGAACGGAAAACATATTCTCCCTCCTTCATGTATGTCGGAAGGTTGTTGTGCTTTAAACACAACAACCTTTCGTTAACAATTGATGAACTGGCTTCGCTAATGCAACGAGATCATATTTTTGCTCATTCATTACCCATGTTGTTACCATTTCGTCAATCGTCCCGAAAATCATTTGACGGGTAAGCCGTACGTCTAAATCTGAACGAAATTCCCCTTTGTCAATCCCTTCTTGCACAATGCGATCCACAACTTTTAAATATCCTTTCAAAATTTCATTAATTTTCAGACGCAACGATTTATTCGACTGGCGAAGTTCCAATTGGGTAACGATCGCTAAATGAGGATCTGCCGCTAACATTTGAAAATGTTTTTGAATCAACAAAAACAATTTCTCCGACGGACTTGAAATTCCTTCTATTTCTTCTTCAATTTTTTCGATAAAGTAACCCATTTTTTCTTGAAACAGTGAAATTAAAATATCTTCTTTATTTTTAAAATACAAGTAGATCGTACCGTCAGCTACACCTGCTTGTTTGGCAATTTTCGATACTTGTGCTTGATGGTAACCATTTTCAGCGATGACGATCACAGCTGCATCAATAATTTGTTTAAACTTCGGTTTATCGCGTTTCAACTTCGCATTCTCCCTTTCAAAAATATGAATGAACAATCATTCATATTTTTATTTTAAAGAGAGGCCAAAAGCGTGTCAAGAAAAAACGTACAAAGGTTATTTTTGTTTTTCTTTTTCTTCTTCAACAAGGGCTCGACGCAATATTTTACCGACCGCTGTTTTAGGCAATTCTTTTCTAAATTCATAAATGCGTGGCACTTTGTAAGCAGCCAATTTACTTCTCATAAATTGATCAAGTTCTTCTTCTGTGCACTGTTCTCCATCTTTGAGCACAATAAACGCTTTTACCGTCTCACCGCGATAAGCATCTGGTACGCCAATGACGACTGCTTCTTGCACTTTTGGATGCTCATACAACACTTCTTCTACTTCACGTGGATATACGTTATAGCCACTTGCGATAATCATATCTTTTTTTCGATCGACGACAAAGAAATAGCCTTCTTCATTCATATACCCTAAATCACCCGTATATAACCAACCATCACGAAGCGTTGCAGCAGTTTCTTCTGGGCGGTTCCAATATCCTTTCATTACTTGTGGACCACGTACAACGATTTCACCGATTTCATTTACGTTAGCTTTTTCTCCTGTTTCTAATGAGATGATCATCGCCTCTGTATCCGGCCAAGGCACACCGATACTTCCTTTGATTCGTTTTCCATCCCAAATGAAATTAGAATGCGTTACCGGAGATGCTTCAGTTAAGCCGTATCCTTCAATGATTTTTCCACCTGTTACTGTTTCAAATTGTTCTTGCACTTCAACTGGAAGCGGGGCTGAGCCGCTAATACATATTTTAATTGATGATAAATCATATTTTTTTAAATTCGGATGATTGAGTAGCGCGATGTAAATCGTTGGTGCACCTGGAAATAGCGTTGGCCGTTGCTTTTCGATCGTTTTTAACGTCGTTTCCACATCAAACTTCGGCAGCAAAATCATTTTATATCCTTCCATAATGGATAAGTTCATGACGGCCGTCATCCCGTATACGTGGAAAAACGGAAGCACGCCAAGAATCGACTCGTTCCCGCGTTCACATTTATACATCCATTTCGTGCACATGAGCGTATTGGACGTTAAATTGTGATGTGTCAACATCGCCGCTTTCGGAAATCCAGTTGTTCCGCCTGTATATTGAAGAAGCGCAACATCTTCCACTGGATCCACATCCGTCTCTTTTACTTTCCCACTCGCAAGCGATAATGCTTTGGTAAATAAATGACAATCTCCTTCATGTTTGACGCGTACAATCATCCCCGTTTGTTTCTTTTGTACAAACGGATATAACACGTTTTTTGGAAACGGTAAATAATCTTTTATACTTGTAATGATCACATGTTCAATTTTTGTATGCGCTTTCACTTTCATGATTCTTGGATAGAGTAAATCAAGACCGATAATGATTTTCGCACCGCTATCATTTAACTGATATTCCAACTCTCGCTCGGTATATAATGGGTTTGTTTGTACGACAATACCACCTGCAAATAAAACAGCATAGTAGCTGATGACCGCTTGTGGACAGTTCGGCAACATAATGGATACACGATCACCTTTTTGTAAACCGAGCTGTTGCACATACGATGCTAACTTAAGTGCTTGTTCATATACTTCTTTATATGTCAGCTCCTTTCCTAAAAAGTGAATGGCTGTTTTGTGCGGAAACTGCTCCGCCGCTTCTCGCAAAAATTGTTGCAACGGCTTGCGCGGATAATCAATCGAATGAGGAACTTGCTGAGGATATAACGCTAGCCATGGCTTCTCCATTTCGTTTCCCCCTTTTTCTATAAGATTATTTATATTTTATAATATTTTCAGAAATTTTTGTATCAAAAAATATAAAAGGACGTCTACTGACATCCTTTTATGCAAAAAATGTGAGATATATGACACCAATAAGCAAAAATACACCGCACAATACGAGCAATACTTTCGCTAGATTTTCCATTTTTTCTCTCCTCACCGTATACTTGCTCCGATGACAAACGACAAACCGATCGAAATAACCATGGAAATAAATCCTACCGCTCGATTATCGTTAGCAATTTCATCGTCAATGTTAAACTTTGGAGTTAAAAACTCGTAAATAAAATAACCGATTAACAATAAAACGAAGCCGTAAACGCCCCAACCGATCATCGTTAACAGCGAATCGTGATGATCGATTGAATAACGAAAAATATTCGCAATGCCAAATATTTTTCCGCCTGTCGCCATCGCTACGGCCATATTTCCTTTTTTAATTTCTTCCCAATTTTTATATTTTGTCACAAGTTCAAAAATAGCTAAAAATAAAACTAAACATAAAATCACGACACTAAAATTGGCAGCAATATGAATCATTTCGTTTTCCCAAAAAGCGCTCATAGTTCCTCCCGTCATTGTAATTCGACAATGGTGACGCCTGTTCCCCCTTCAGTCGCCTCACCAAATCGAATGCTTTTTACTGAGCGATGATTTTGCAAATATTGTTGCACCCCTTTGCGAAGTGCTCCTGTCCCTTTCCCATGAATAATGGACACGCGTGGGTACCCTGCTAATACTGCGTCATCAATATACTTTTCAACGCGAAGCAACGCATCTTCATATCGTTCGCCACGCAAATCTAGCTCAAGCGGAACGTGATAATCGCGTCCTTTTACAGTCGCGATTGGTTTTGTTTCCATTGGCGTTGGACTGCTTACATACTCCAAGTTTTCTTCATGCACTTTCATTTTTAAAATCCCAATTTGCACGAGCCATTCGTTGTTCGATACTTTCTCAATAAGTTGTCCTTTTTGATTGAGATGAGTGACTTTCACCTCGTCGCCAGGATGTAAAAGTTGCTTTTCTTTCTGCACTCGCTTTTTCTTTTTCGTGTCGATTTGCGGTATGGCTTCTTCTAGCTTTTTACGCGCAGCGATCAGTTCATGTTCTTTCATCGCAACTGCTTGTTGTTTTTGCATATCACGAAGGTTTTGAATGACTTCTTCTGCTGTTTTCATCGCTTTTTTTACAATGAGTTCCGCCTCTTCTTTCGCTTTTTCTAACAAACGCTCGCGCTGTTCGTTTAGTTCGTTCCACTGTTGCTCTAATTCATTTCTCAACCGCTCTGCTTCTTCACGAAGTTTTTCTGCTTCCTCCCATTCTTCTTCAGCTCGCTTTTTACTTCGCTCTAATGAAGCAATCATATTTTCAACTTCATTGCTTTCAGCGCTAATATATGTGCGGGCACGGGCAATAATACGTTCGTCTAATCCGAGGCGGCGAGAAATATCAAGTGCGTTACTTCGACCAGGAATACCGATCAACAGTTTATACGTTGGACTTAACGTTTCGATGTCAAATTCGACGCTGGCATTCATGACACCTTGTCGATTGTAGCCATATGCTTTTAATTCGGGATAATGCGTCGTCGCTACAACGCGTGCTCCGCGGTTGTGCACTTCATCTAAAATAGCAATCGCTAAAGCTGCACCTTCTTGCGGATCCGTTCCTGCTCCAAGCTCATCAAACAACACAAGACTATGCTCGTCCACTTGTTTTAAAATATCAACAATATTGACCATGTGAGACGAAAACGTACTTAAACTTTGTTCGATTGATTGTTCATCACCAATGTCGGCATATACAGCGCGAAATACAGCTAATTGTGAGCCGTCTAACGCTGGCACTTGCAACCCTGCTTGAGCCATGACGGTGAACAAGCCAATCGTTTTTAGCGTGACTGTTTTCCCTCCCGTATTTGGTCCGGTAATCACCATCGTCGTATAGTCGTTCCCTAGTTCAATATCATTTGGAACGACTTGATCAGGAGGGATGAGCGGATGCCGCGCTTGCATAAGACGAATATATCCACGCTCATTGATCGCTGGCTTTGTTGCTTTGATCGTTTTCGCGTATTTCGCCTTTGCAAATAAAAAGTCAAGCTGTGCAAGCAATTCGACGTTCCTAATAATTATTTCCGCCTGCTCGCCGACAGAGGAAGATAATTCACTTAAAATGCGCTCAATTTCTTGTTTTTCTTTCACGCGCAACTGTTGCAGTTCATTGTTTAATTCTACAACCGATTGTGGCTCAATAAATAACGTAGCCCCAGATGAGGACTGATCATGTACAATTCCACCATACGTATGGCGATATTCTTGCTTTACCGGAATGACGTAGCGATCGTTGCGAATCGTAATAATGGCATCCGATAATGTTTTTTGGGCAGATGATGAGCGAATAATACTTTCTAACTTATCGCGCACCCTTCCTTCGATCGTACGTAGCTGTTGACGTAACGAGCGCAGCCGTTCACTTGCCTCGTCAAGCACATCTCCGCTTTCATCAATACAATGATATATATGTTGTTCGAGCTCGTTTAAAGGAACTATTTGCTCCACATATGCGATAATATGTGGCAAGTTGGCCTCTGTCGCTTCTAAAAACTTTTTTAACTGTCTTGCCGCTCGCATCGTACTTGCAACATCGAGTAGCTCATGTGGACTGAGCGTTCCCCCGATGCTTGCGCGTTTCGTCTGAGGACGAACATCAAATATGCCACCAAGAGGGACGTGACCGCGCAAGCGAAGAACGGTTGCTGCTTCATCCGTTTCTTCTTGCCAACGCGTCACCTCTTCAACGTCCGATGATGGCACAAGTGTCACGACTTTTTCTTTCCCTAGTGAGGAAGATACATATTCCGCAAGCTGTGCTTTCACTTTATCAAATTCAAGAATGTGTAATGTTTTGGCATGCACCGATGAACCCTCCAGCTGTTTATTTTCGCAAAAAAGACATGAGTTGTTCGATATCCCATGTATTAATAACCGTTTCTTTTCGAATCCAACCTTTTCGAGCAAACGCCACACCAAGTTCCATATCATCAAGCATACGAACGTTGTGCGCATCCGTATTAATCGCGATTTTGACACCAAGCTGTTGCGCCTTTTGTAAATAGGTATACGTTAAATCAAGACGATGTGGATTTGCATTCAACTCAAGCACCGTATTTGTTTCTTTCGCAAGCTGCAACAATTCATCTATATTTACATCGTATCCGCTTCGTTCTCCGATTAATCTTCCTGTCGGATGTGCAATCATATGAACATATGGATTCATAAGCGCTTCTTTCAATCGTTTCATAATCGTTTCTTGCGGTTGCGAAAAAGCAGAATGAATCGACGCAATGACAAAATCAACCGTTTGCAATACATCATCCGCAAAATCTAACGTTCCATCCGGTAAAATATCCATTTCAATACCTGATAAAATGACAAAGTCATCATATTGTTCGTTCAAGCGAGCAATTTCTTCTTGTTGGCGTTTTAGTCGTTCAACAGTTAATCCATTGGCTACTTTTAAAAACTGTGAATGATCGGTAATCGCGATGTAGCGATATCCTTTTTTCCGACATGCTTCCGCCATTTGTTGAATCGAAAACGCCCCATCGCTCCATGTCGTATGCATATGTAAATCTCCACGTATATCACATAAAGTGAGGAGTGGTGTCCCATCATATGCATCGACTTCGTTTCCACTTTCACGCATTTCTGGTGGGATGAACGGCAAATGAAAGTGGGCAAAAAATTGCTCCTCTGTCGTAAACGTTTTTACTTCACCTGTTTGAATGTTTTCAACACCGTACTCACTAATTTTTTCACCGCGCTCTTTTGCTAATTGGCGCATGCGAACGTTATGGTCTTTTGAACCGGTGAAATGATGAAGCGTTGTCGCAAAATGTTTAGGAGAAACGAGGCGAAAATCGACATTGACAACATAATCGTATTGCAATTGCAACGATACTTTCGTTTCACCGTTTGCGACAACGTCATAAATATGTTCAAGTTGCAACAACTGCTTACGAACGAGCGCATCGTCTGTTGCTGCAATAATAAAATCTAAATCTTTGATCGTCTCACACACGCGCCGTAAACTGCCTGCGCGTGAAAACTGAATAATGCCAGCGAAGTTTTCTAGCTGACGCTCGATGTCGGAAGCAACTTCCAACATAAACGCAATCGGTAAACGCTCAGGGCGTGCATTCATGTGGGCAAGTGCAGCTAAAATATTTTCTTCTGTTTTTGCACCGAAGCCGCTTAATTGTCGCACACGTTGAGCTAAACATGCTTCTTTTAATGTTTCTATATCGGTCACGCCTAGCTCATGGTACAGTTTAGCAATTTTTTTACCGCCAAGTCCCGGCAATTTTAAAAGTGGAAATAACCCTGTTGGAATTTCTTTTTTTAACTGTTCAAGCACATCGCTTGTTCCCGTCTGCAACCATTGTTGTAAAACCGCGGCTGTGCCTTTACCGATACCAGCAATGGACGTCAAATCATCAATGTCGGTCAAGGGACGTTCATCACGCTCTAGCGCTGAAGCTGCTTTACGAAAGGCGGATACTTTAAAAGGATTTTCTCCTTTGATCTCCATATATAAAGCGATTGTTTCAAGCAAACGAATCGCTTCTTTTTTATTTTTTTCCATTTTATCCCCTTCCTTTCGACGAAAAAACTTCTCACAAACGGAGAAGTTTTCACGCCATATATTGTACAAGCATATGTTTTACGAAATTTGATAAAATCGGTGTGTGCTTGACGATGAAACTAGCGATGAATGAGTTGTGAAGCGGTTGTTGAATTGCAGAAACAGGAACAAGTGCACTCACGTATAAAAGCACAAATAAAAGCAAATACACTTCCATAAATCCAAGCGCTCCACCTGCCCAGCGGTTGACGCTTTTTAAAAGCGGCAACTGAGCGACGAAATCTAACATCGAACCGATCATTTGCATCACAATTTTTGCAGCAAAAAATAAAACAGCAAATGCAATCGCACGGTAGTATGCTTCATCTAAATTTGTGCTTTCAATGAGCAATTTCATCGTTTCGCCATCACCGAAACTCGGATACGGCACCCATAATTTTAGTCTTGGTGCTAGTTGATCATAATAGTTGTATGCAACGATAAACGCGATCAAAAAACCTGTCATATGAATAAATTGCAAAATAAATCCTCGTTTCAATCCAATCATCAGTCCCATAAGAAGGATGAAACAAATGAGCAAATCAATCATCGCTGTCATCATCCTTTTCTTTATTCATTTTTCGCAAAAGGCGTTCGTATTCATCTTTTAGTTTAATATATTCATGAACGATATTTACAGCCGTTAATACAGCAAGTTTACTCGTATCAAGCGTCGGATTTTTCGCGCTAATTTCACGCATTTTATCATCAACAATGGAAGCAACAAGCCGAATATGACTTGAACTTTCTGTTCCGACAATCGAATATTGCTGTCCGTATATATCTACCGTAATGCGCGTTTTTTTCTGCTCCGCCAAACTATTTCCCCCATTCATCCGATCTCCCGTTTCGGCAAAATTCTACCTTTTATCTTACCACGATTCGCAGATCCATGAAAAGATATACGAAAAGAAGAGCAGGCATCGACACCCGCTCTCATCTAAAACCATTGCTTCAGTTGTTTGCTTGTTCCGTCTTTTTTCGCCATTTGTTTCATATATGTGAAATCTAATCGCTCTTTATGGAGAAGAACCATTCTTTTTGCCCATTCGCAATCTGATTTCGATTTCCAATGGACACATGCGCGCAGGCGATCTAATATAATGTCTTCAATTCCGATGACATATACATGCAACCCATCCTCTAACTTCAACTCAATTACTTTATCATCATCAGCGTCTTCTAACATATCATTTGGGATTTCCACACTAACAAACAATTCATCATGATACCAATGTCTTCCTGACGGAGTGAAACCAAGTTGACGAAGCAATTGTCCCGCTTTTTCACGATCACTAACAATTAAATCGATGTCTACGGTCGTGTAATCTCCACGCGTATATATTTCAACCGCAAGCCCGCCAACAATAATCGGACGTATGCGATGTGGCTCCAACAGCTTCGTTAAAATGGCTGTAACTTGAACCATTTTTTCAAACGATGTTTTCGTTCGAAGCGACTGAAGTTTTTCTTTCGCCTCTTTAATCGAATTCATAATACCACACTCGTTCGTTCAAATATTTAATTTTTCCTTCTTGCTCCGCTTTTTTCCATCGTTTTATGCATAATTCATCTAATATACGCATTTCCTCTTTGTCGCGTGGACGTAAACGTACATGTTGCTCTCTTCCATCTTTTAATATATCTCGTTCCACATTTCCTTTGCGTGAAAAAATCCAATCGTTTAGTTCAGACATATTCATTTTTCTCACTTCGTTTCACTCCAACAACTATTTTTCACATTATATCACAAAAGAGCGGGCATCGACACCCGCTCTTATTTCATAAATGGCCACCAATTCGCCCGTCCAAACGTTTTTGCCATCACCGGAATGAATAACGGTAAAACGACAAGTGCATATAAGAAAAGACCTGTTAAAATAATCGTCGCAATTTGCAATAGCGATAATACACCAGATGGATACATCGCCGCAAACGTTCCTCCTAAAATGATCGCCGCGGAAATAATGACTGTTCCCATGTGACGCATCGCTTCAAGCATCGCTTCTTGAACGGTTTTATCGCGATATTCGTTAAAGCGATCCATTAAGAAAATGCTATAGTCAATGCCGAGCGCCATTAAAATAACGAACGCAAAAAACGGAACCGCCCAGTTTATTCCTTCGTATCCAAGCATATTCACAAACACAAGTTCAGTAAATGCCATCGACGTATAATACGTTAAAATAAGCGATAACATTAAATACGCTGGCATAATAAACGAACGAAGAAGAACAATTAAAATGATCGCAATCCCTGCAAGCATAAATACCGATGTTCGAGCATAATCGGCAGCAGAAATGTCATTTAAATCCGAATATATGCTTGTTACACCACCAACGCCTACTTTCGCATGCTCAAGTTTTGTGCCATTCACCGCCCGAGCAATCGCTTCTTTCACTTCTGCGATTTTTTTCATCGTTGTCGTTTCATACGGGTTGGATGAAAAGACAACGTCAAACGTTACGACTTTTCCGTCTTTCGACATATATGCTTCCTTCGCTTGCGCAAATTCCTCGCTCGTCAACAATTGTGGCGGCATATACCATCCTGCCATTTCTTCGTCTGGTGCATTCGCTAAGTCAGAAACGTACTGTTTTGCGGAGTGCAATCCATCTTCTACTCGTCGCAATCCATCGACGCTTTGATTTAGTCCTGAAATGAGTTGATCCATTTGACCATTGAGTTGCGAAAAACCTGTAAGCAATTGCTGTTGACCGTCATTTACTTTCGCTAGCCCGTTTGTCACTTCCGGCAAACGTTGAACGATCTGTCCTTGCCCATTTGCTGCTTGCTCTAATCCGGAACGAAGCTTTCCAAGTCCAACGACCACTTGATCCATTCCCGTAATAAGCGCTTGCTGTCCCCTTGTTACTGTTGCAAACGATTCATTTGCTTGCTGCAACCCACGTTGAACATTTTGTAACGCGTCGTTCACTTGAACAAGTGCATCAGATAACGTATTCATTTGTGCGCTCATCTGTTGAACAGCTTGCTTTACATGTGCATACTCCGCATCTTCACGCAAGTCTTTATGACGTTCTTCAATACGGTTTAACGACTGAGAAAGAAGCGGCAACTGTTCAGAAATGGCTTGCAATCCACTTTCAATTTGTTCATATCGTTCACTTAATTGATGCAGTCCATCGGTTGCTTGCTCATATCCTTTTCGCAATTCATCCGCTCCATCATGCAGCTTTTTCATATTCGTTTGTATCGTCTGTAATCCTTTTTCAAGATCAGCGGCACCAATCGCTCCGCTTCGCACCCCATCTTCTAATTGCTTTAACGCTTGCTGTAAATCGGTCATGCCCGTTTTCAATTTTGTCGTTCCGTTGACGAGCTCCCGAATGCCACCCGTCGCCTGCTCTAGCTTTGGAGCGGACTTCGCCATTTCGCTGCTCGCTTCGCTTAAACCAGACCGAATTTGTCCAATGCCGTCCGCTCCTTTTCCAAGCCCTTCTTTTAACTGTTCCGCTTGTTTTGTGACAAACAATTGATCAATCGGCTCTCCGAGCGGGCGCGTCACCGAACGAACAGCGTTCACACCATCAATGTTTGCTACTTCGCGACTAATTTTCTCTATTAAATAGTAATATTGCTCATCATCCATCGCTTCGTCATTTTTCATGACGATTTTCGTCGGCATCGCTTCTCCTTCGCTAAAATGAGAAGAAATAATGTTAAACGCTTTGACGGAAGGATAACGATCGCCAATTTCCGCCATTGAGTTAAAGGAAAGTTCGCCATCGTACGTCAATAAAATCGGCAATGTGATGATTGCGACAATCGCAAGCGCCCATAACGGACGAGCGAAAGAAAAACGACCTGCCACATCCCATAATCTGCTCGGTTTATGTTCAAGCGCTCCTTTCATCGGCCAAAACAGCTTTTCACCTAGTGTAGCCATAAAAAACGGCACAAGCGTCACAAGCGCAACAAGCAACACAACGACACCGACCGCTACGGCTGATGCAGATTGATACAATTTAAACGTCGATAAGCCAATGGACGCAAATCCGATCATGACCGCTAGCCCGCTAAAAATAACCGTCTTTCCTGCTGTTTGATATGTTGCAATAATCGCTTCAGTTCGATCTTCTCGCTTCGCTAACTCTTCTTTAAAGCGGCTGAGCAATAAAATGCAATAGTCTGTTCCGATTCCGAATAAAACGGCAACTAAAAATGTTTGTGTAAACGTAGAAAGTGGAAAATCAACACGATCAACAAGAAAAGCGACAATCGCTTGTGACACAACATACGTCAATCCGACCGTTAACAACGGCACAAACGGAGCGACGAGCGAACGGAACACAAGAAATAAAACAATTAAGATAAAAACGACGGTAATACCTTCCGTTTTTTTCAACCCTTCTTGTGAACTTTCTACAACATCTTCATCGATCATCCAACTGCCTGTGTAATAGTGTGGCACAGCAATATTCTTGATCTCATCATAAAGCGCTGTGCTTATTTCTTTTGCGGTGCGTTTGTTTCGTTCTAATTGAAGGGAGACAAGCGCTGTTGTCTCGTCCTTTGACACCAGTTTTTCTTTTAGCTGCCCGTCATCAAGCGGTGATACAATTTGTATTAAACCGAGCGCTTCTTTTTTCGCTTGCAGTTGTTCAACAGCTTTCTCTATTTCTTTCCAATCCTTCTCTTGTAATCTCTCTTTGCGATGGAAGACGAGGACGGCGCTCATTTCCCCTTCCTTATTTTCTTGCTTTTGTACTTCTTTTAATAATTCGCTTGCAAGTGAAGACGAATAACCATCTGGGACGGTAATTTGCCCTTTTTCGCGCACAAGTTGACTCATATTCGGAGCGGTCATAACAAGCACGGCAGCAGCGACAACCCAAGCGAATAAAACGACCCACTTTCCACGAATAATCGTTTTCATTTGCCATCCTCCATTTCTTGTAAAATCATCGCTAGTTTCTCATACGTTTGAATAAACTGCTCAATTTCTTCATGCGAAAGCTTTGTCATCATTGTTTCAACGAGTTCGTATATTTTTTGTTCTGTTTCAACAAGCCATTCCTTCCCTCTTTCCGTAAGCGAAAGCGCAATAATACGGCGATCGTCTTCGTCTTTGCCACGTGCAATCATTCCTTTTTCAACAAGACGATTCGTCATCGCCGTAATCGCACTTTTATTCACCGCAAATACGTCCGCTAATTCCGTCGATGTGCACACCCCACGCTTATATATGTAGCGCAATACATAATATTGATCGTGCGTGATATCGTCTAATTCACACTTCATCAACGCAGCCCCTCGTTTATTGACAAGAAACGAAACGGATAAATAACGTTCAATAAATTGTTGTATGCTTCTCTCCAACACTTCATGCCTCCTGTCAAAATAGTTCAATTATTTAACTATTTAATAATATAACGATAAAACACGGAATGGTCAATGATGAAGTGAGGTGTGATATAATGGTGAAAAAAGTGAGGGATACGCGATGAAGCCAGAATCATCTAAACTGTATACGTATGCTGACTATATACATGCACCTTAAAACCATAACTTCTGTATGGACATCTTTTTTCATGGATATCCTGCTCCTACATACTCATGTGTAAAAGGAGCGGAAAGGACATGAAACGTCTTAAAATTACAAATGATCACGGTTGGACGCCTCGAACACTTCGGAAACAAGAACAGAAAATCAAAGATGCTTCCCTTCGCGTTCGGGTGACCACTGTTCGTCTCGTCATGGAAGGTCATATTGGCACAGATTTCCCAAAAATGGTCAATCTGTGCCGTCAATCCGTTGTCCTCTACGTTGCACGTTTTAATCAAGGTGGGCTCGATCATCTACTCGATCGTCGTTTGCCGCCTGGTCGTGTACCATTTCTGACGGAAGAACAACAACAAGAAATCAGACAACTCGTGTTAACTACTACACCTGTGGATGCTGGCTGGGGCATTGCTTCATCATGGAACACGCGTATTTTACAATCTTACATACAACATACCTATGGCGTTTCGATGTCACGTGAAGGTATTCGTAAGTTGTTGCATCGTTTGCGTTTATCATGGACACGCCCAATTTACAAACTTGTCAAAGGAGACGCCAAGCGTCAAGCTGCATTTCAATAATATCGCTAAATATCTTAAGGAAGCCATTGATTTTGAACTTATTGTTCTACAAGATTTTAAATAATTAATAGAGGAGTATAAGTATGCGTACTATTCAATTTTTTGCAGTTCTAAGAGGACTTGCAATGGGATTATTTTCTCCTATATGGATTCTTTACTTGGTGGATCAAGGTTATGATTTACTACAAATTGGATTGCTAGGTACAATTTTCGAAATAGCAAAGTTAATTTTTGAAGTACCATCCGGAACATTTGCGGACCGATATGGCATCAAACTCTCAATTGCGGGTTCTTTTTTTCTCTCCGTTGTAACATGGGCTTTCTTTCCTTTCATTGATACATTAATTATCTGTATATTAGCTATGATTATATGGGCTCTATCAGATGCACTCATTTCTGGATCACTAGAAACTTGGATGAGTAGAGTTGTAGGAGAAGAGAGATTCGGGAAAGAAGTAATGAAAAATACTCAAATACTCATTGCATTTATTGTTGTTGGTAGTATTACTAGTGGTTACCTATACTCTTATAATATGTTCTTACCATTTATTATCGTAGTAGCACTTTATACAATCTTGTTTATATGGATGTCAATTTTTATTAAAGTTCCTATTGTTAAAATTGAACACGAACAGGAACATATTAAGGAGTCATTTTTAAATATCTTAAAACAAAGTTTAAAAATAGTTTTTCATAAAAGAAAAGTATTTTTAATTGTATTATCTGGATTCTTTACCGCTTTAACTTACGATATGGTATCAAGATATTGGCAGCCCTTACTCAATGAGATGGGTTTTTCCGAAACCGGACTAGGCTATATCTTTGCACTAGCAGGAATATTTGCTTTAATTCTCTTAGGAATAACAATGAAATTAGAGAAAAAAATAGAAAAAAATCCATATATGTCTTTAACAATTGTAGAATCAGTCAGCCTCCTATTAGTAGGAGTATTAACAATAGGTTTCAAACCGTTAGGGGCAATCGCAACTTCAATATTGTTAGCAGTTGAAGATGTTAGACATCCAATTGTTATCAGTTATTTAAATAAATTTTTCCCGGATAATTACAAAAATACTCTATTTTCTTTAAATTCAGGAGTTGGTGCCCTAGGAGAAATCCTATCTGGTGTTATCTTTGGAATTATTGCATTAGAATTTGGACTAACAACAACATTTTTGGTGGCTGCCATTTTTCTATTACCAGCAATTATTATTTATTGGGTAGTACCTAAAATTCATGATAAAACTTCTATTACTGTAGATGAACAAATTCGGTAACATAAAAGACTTAAAGAGTCTACTCGTCAAAATAATCACCATTATTCTCATATTATCGGCATTGGCATGGATA
This sequence comes from Anoxybacillus eryuanensis, assembly GCF_051200995.1. Taxonomy (NCBI): domain Bacteria; kingdom Bacillati; phylum Bacillota; class Bacilli; order Caryophanales; family Anoxybacillaceae; genus Anoxybacillus; species Anoxybacillus eryuanensis. The sequence goes on from NZ_JBPODS010000003.1 coordinate 334,232, forward strand.
AACAAATGAATATAACCCATGGCGTTAGCTCTCAACTATCGCCATGGGTATAAATATTTATACCTTACAGTTGTACGATTTGTTCCTTCTGTTCGCTAAGGTGGAGTGTTGTTGAATCAACAGACGCATGAACTCCTCCCAAAGAATCGTTTCGGTCATCAGAAGACAAGTGAGCTGTTCGAGACGCTGTCTCAACGTCGGGGAGGAAGGCACGTGCCGAACGAAAAGATATCCGTACTGACGATACGCTTCGATATGATCAAAATCCGTTTTTCCTGTTGCAAGCAAGCCGATCATCGAGCGGATGACGTCGCTATGGGAAATGTGCAAATCTCGACGAACCGTTGGGAGCTGAAGGGCGTCTGCTCATTTATCCAGTTTCATTTGATGGAGTAAGTAGACAATGAAAGCAAGCCTAGCGCTTGAGGTAATCGCTTCATCTGTCAATACAAAACGAATCGGGAGATCTTTCATCGTATTCACCTACTTGATGAAAAGTCGCTAACGTTGTTTTTCCTCATGGTATCAATGGTTCGTATCTATTGTAAAAATGCTTTATCACGGATTCAGATATTTAACTACAAAACCTTATTTTTTTGATCGTCCTTCGTTACTTTTGAAAGTTTAAAAATACCAACCACCAGACAAATCATACTCCCTCTCCATAATGCCCCTGATTCACCTAAAAGAAGGGAAATTTCTTCTGATGCCATCGGATGATTAATGTCAAAAGAAATTGCTTTTAATCCCAAGTATACCGCAATAGAGAACGATACAAAATGTAAGAAAATCCAGAAAAATGCTGATCTTTGTGCTTGATTCCTTCTCCAAAGGAAAATTACCATAACAATTGTAATGAACATTACTGTGGAAAAACCACCAATTAACATGTTCATCACTTCTTCTTCCAAAGGAAGATGCTGGTGCATGTGGAGAACACCTCACATAATAGATAAATTGACTCGTAGTGCTAGTTGAGAACTAGCACTACGAATATTATGCATTGTTCCTCTCCCTTTAAAAATTCATTATACGGATTCAAGGTGCTAAAAAATCTTAATATTAAGAAAATGAACAAGAGAGCTAGGTGTACAACATATGCGTGTTATTTATCTTTCGCTACGAAAAATCCCGTCATCCCCACAGTAAAGCTTGGTGCCAAACTCCAAAGGAAAAATCCCCATCTGTCCATCAATAAAGAAACGATCAAGAAAATCAAAGGCACGAACAACATTACTCCTATGGCAATTTTCTGGTATCGATTCATTCGGCTTCTTCCTTCCTTTTGATTCATTTTTTTTGGCTGTAACTCAAATTTTTTTAGCAAAGCGCTCCCCATTAGTTGAATGAGTACTAAGATGAAAAGGAACAACATTTCACTCAGTTGAAATGTTGCTACCCAAAATATACTTATAACAATCGTAACTATTCAGCCACATGATCAAGTGAGATGAATATTTTTTGCTTTTCCTGTCTATGATGTGAATATTGATAGACAAGGAGGTGAATCGCATGTTGACGGTACAACAAGCTGTATTTACAGTTGAGAGCTTAATCAGCAAAGTCCAACAACAGAAACAGTTCATTCATCAACTCGTTCAAGAAAATGAACATTTGCGTCACGAAAACAAACAGTTACGCAAAGAAAATGAACAACTCAAGTATCGCGTTCAAGAGCTAGAAGCACGCACGAAAAAAAACAGCTCCAATAGCCATTTGCCCCCATCTTCTGACCGTTTTCACACCCATTCTTCTCGCAAGCCATCTGGCAACAAGCCAAGCGGACAAGAAGGACATCAAGGAACGACGCTCCATCAAGTGGAACATCCACATCATCGCATCGTCCATCGTGTGAACACGTGTCAAGGATGTGGGGCTTCTTTGCGTGAAGTCAAACCGTTCAAAGTCGATGTCCGTCAAGTGTTCGATCTCCCTCCCGTGACGATCGAAGTGACACAACATGAGCGTGAAGTGAAATCCTGTCCGCATTGCCGATGTGTTCAACAAGCGGAGTTTCCACCACATGTCACGAATCATGTGCAATATGGTCCACGTCTCACGGCGCTCGCTGTATATTTGCACCATATCCAATGGATCCCTTACAAACGTTTAAGTGATACGGTCGAAGCATGATATCAACACCCAATCAGTACAGGAACCCTTGCCAATATGGTGAAACGAGGTCGCCAAGCGCTAGAATCCAATATGGACATGATTGAAGACGCCTTACTTGAATCCAACATCCTGCATGTCGATGAAACGAGTTTGCGCATGGATGGGAAACTCGCATGGGTGCATGTCGCGTGTACATCGAAATGTACGTACTTGGCTCCTCACGTTTCTCGTGGAAAGAAAGCGACCGATGACAGCGGGATTCTTCCGCGATATCAAGGGACGATGAGGCACGATGGGTTCGGTACGTATCCAAAATACACGCAAGCCACCCATGCCCTTTGTCACGCCCATCATTTGCGTGAATTGAAGGGTTTCATCGAACAAGGGCATACATGGGCATCGCGCATGACCACGTTTCTGTTAGCCACTAAACAAGCCGTCGAAGCCCATCACGGTGCACTTTCCGAAAAAGAAGCGAAACGATGGGAACGAGTGTATGATCGCATCCTAGAAAGAGCAGAGCACCGATTGGAAACGATGACGCCTCTTCCGAAAAAAGCACTCGCTTTTGTTCGACGGCTTCAGAAACGAAAGGAAGAAGCGCTGCGTTTTTTACGTGAAGTGCATGTTCCCTTTGACAACAACCAAGCTGAACGCGATCTTCGCATGGTCAAAGTGAAAGAGAACATTTCGGGTACGTTTCGCGAAGAAACATTCGCCCAGTCGTTTTGCATCACAAGAAGCATCGTTTCCACACTGACGAAACACGAAAAAAACGTGTGAGATTCGTTATGTCTTCTGTTGACGGGCGAAACGCTCGATCGTGTTCTTTCCGCTACGTAGGGCATTTTTTATCACAGGGATGCCCTATTTGTGTTGCGCTTCTTTACACGCTACTATTGGGGTGAATAGTTACAATGATACAATAAGCTTATTGTTACGGCATAAAACTTATTCATTTCGACGCTTTTTGCCTTGACGTATTCTTTTTAGTATTCATAAAAAACGTTTTGTTGAAGCTTTTTTAAAAACTTAGGTGCCCACCAATTGACGTTTCCCATAAGTTTCATTAGAGATGGAACAAGCAATAGCCGAACGATTGTTGCATCAATAAATATAGCTAAAGCTATACCTAATCCCATCTGTCTAACAGGCACAATGCCTGTAAATGCAAATGCTCCTGTTACAATAATCATAATAAGCGCTGCAAAGGTAATCACCCTACTAGTTGTGGATAATCCTTCAATCGTAGCTTTATCATTATCCCCCGTCTTCAAGTAGATTTCTTGAATTTTGGACAACAAGAAAACTTCATAGTCCATAGACAAGCCAAAGACAACTCCAAAAACGAAAACCGGAATCATAAGGGCAATGGTCGAAACCGCTTCAAAACCAAAGTGCCCTTCTTGAAAAATCCATACTAAAAGACCGAATGATGCAATCAAACTCATGATATTCATCACAATTGCCTTTAAAGGAACAACGATTGAGCGAAATGCTATCACTAAAATAACAAATGTAGATGTAAAGACTATCAATAAGCTGTACTTAAAGTTTCCCGAAATTTCATCATAAATCTCTTGATTAAATTTTGGTAACCCTCCCAATAGCACTTCCATCTGACCGTCATTTTTTTCCCAACGTTTCACAAACTCTTTTGCTTCTTCCGAATCAAAATCAACATTTAAACGAACTGTAAAGATTGTTTGATTACCTTTCACCAATCTATCAATAACAGGATCCAATTTTCTCCTCGTTTCGTCGTTGTGCAAAAGCCTATAAAGTTGCTGGTAATTTAAATCTCCCTTGATTGAAAAAATAGAATCGATATTCGCCACAATGTTTTCTTTCCTCAACTTCTGCAACAAATTCTCAATCTGTCTAAGAGATTCTTCCTCAAGTATATTATTTTCCTTCATACGAACAATCATTAAGACTTCTGAATGATTTTTACCCAAAAATTCCTTCTCGTACGTTTCATACGCTATTCTAGTATCATACTTTTTTGGAAGTGCTGTAGCATCTGGGATACTTAGTTTCATTTGAAAAATAGGAATTGAAAATAGAAGTAAAATTCCGAAACTAATCAAAGCCAATTTTCCTGCTCTTTTCATGACAAACTTGGAAAATCGATGCCATACACTCTCTCCACTCTCGTTCACATTTAAAATTTGTAGCCTATTAATATTTCCTCCTATTATAGAGAGAAGAGCAGGTAAAAATGTGGTTCATCACCAAATTTTGTGATTTAGTGACAAAAAAGAGAAAGCACTGACGAAATCCTGGCAATAATGTTAGTGGTGAAATCAACATTAAGGA